>NC_021172.1:3095000-3442500 GCF_000230975.2 Hyphomicrobium denitrificans 1NES1
CGCGAGCGAGCAGCGCGCGTTTGGCCGTCTCAATGGTCAGCCGGTCGTGTCGTTCTCGATTTTCCGCACCAAGGGCACGAGCGAGCTTTCCGTGTCCGACGCCGTCAATGCTTCGTTGAAAGAACTTCAAGCCGCCTATCCCGACGTCAAGTTGACGAAGATCGACGACGCGGTCTCTTACACACGCGGCAACTACGAAGCGGCCATGGATGCGCTGATCGAAGGGGCTGCGCTTGCCGTCCTCGTCGTGTTCTTATTCTTAAGAAATATTCGCGCGACGGTCATTTCAGCAATTGCCCTGCCGCTTGCCGCGATCCCGACGTTCTGGGCAATCAGTGCGATGGGATTTTCCCTTAATCTCGTCAGCCTGCTCGGCATCACTCTTGCGACCGGCATTCTCGTCGACGACGCGATCGTCGAGATCGAAAACATCGTCCGCCACATGCACATGGGCAAGAAGCCTTATCGCGCCGCGCTCGAAGCCGCGGACGAGATCGGCCTTGCGGTCATTGCGATCACGTTGACGATCGTGGCGATCTTCGCGCCCGTCTCGTTCATGGGCGGCATTGCGGGCCAATACTTCCGCCAGTTCGGCATGACCGTCGCGGTGGCGGTGCTCTTTTCGCTTCTGGTGGCGCGTCTCATCACGCCGATGATGGCAGCCTACCTGATGCGGCCAGTCCCTGAGAAACCGCATGCCGACGGCGCGTTGATGCGTCTCTACACACGCTTCCTCGAGGTAACGCTTCGGCACCGCTATCTGACGCTCGTCAGCGGGGTGGCGCTGTTCTCGGCCTCCATCTACGCCACGACGCTTTTGCCGACCGGCTTCCTGCCAGATGAAGATACCTCCCGTGTCGTCGTTGCGGTCGAGATGCCGCCGGGAACTCAGCTCGATGAAACGAGTGCCAAGACAGACCGCATGGTGAAGATCCTGAGGACGATACCCGAGGTCGAACAAGTCTTCGTTCTTGGCGGCACGAGCCCGACCGGACAACTCGACGTACGGCGCGCCTCGCTGTTCGTGAAACTTGTCCCGAAGACCGCGAGGAAACTCACCGAGAAGCAACTGAAGTCGATTATCGCCGCCAAGCTCGCCGATGTGCCGGATAGCCGTGCCTGGTATATTAACGAGCGTGGCGAGCGTGAGCTGTCGTTCTCGATGCTGTCGCGTAGTGGAGATGACCTGAACAGCGCGATCGGTCAGGTCGAGGGCGCTTTGCGCCTTGTTCCGGGCTTCCGCAACGTTGCGGCGTCGGGGTCGACGGATCGGCCCGAGATTCAAATCGTGCCGCGTCTTGATGCAGCTGCGCGCCTTGGCGTGGCGCCTCAGCAAATTTCCGAGACCATTCGTGTTGCAACTATCGGAGACGCGGACTTCAACCTCGCCAAATATACCGTCGGCGACAGGCAGGTTCCGATCCGTGTGCAGCTCGACGAAGCGACACGCACCGACCTAAAGCGGATCGAGCAATTGCGCGTCACCAACATGCAGGGCAAGGCCATTCCATTAACGGCGGTAGCTTCGGTCGAATTCGGGCGTGGACCCGCTGCGATCGAGCGCTTCGACCGGTTGCGGCGCGCGGTCGTCGGTGTCGATCTCGACCGTGGCGTGCCCCTCAGCGTGGCACGCGAGCGATTCTTAAAGGTCATCCAGGACCAGAAGCTTCCCGCATCGGTCAGCCTGCAGCCCTCGGGCGACGCGGAAGTTCAAGACGAAGTCGCAAACGGTTTCATCACCGCGATGGGAACCGGCATCCTGATCGTTCTTGGCTTTCTGGTTCTGCTGTTCGGCAGCGTCTTCCAGCCGGTGACCATTCTTTTGTCGCTGCCTCTTTCCTTCGGCGGCGTCGCGCTGAGCCTGCTCGTTACCGACAATTCAATCAGCATGCCGGTCTATATCGGTCTCTTGATGCTGATGGGCATCGTGACGAAAAATGCGATCATGCTCGTCGATTTCGCGATCGAAGAAGTTGCCCACGGCATCGAACGCGGCGTGGCGATCGTGGATGCGGGTCGCAAGCGCGCGAGGCCCATCATCATGACGACTCTGGCGATGGCGGCCGGCATGCTTCCCAGCGCCTTCGCGCTCGGGGATGGCGGTGAATTCCGCGCGCCTATGGCTATCTCGGTGATCGGCGGGCTCTTGGTTTCGACGTTACTCTCGCTGATCTTCGTGCCATCGTTCTTTACCGTAATGGACGATTTCGGTTGGCTGATGCAGCGTATTTTCGGCCGCTTCATCGGGCCGACGGATGAAGCCGAAACGCCGCCAGTGCACGCAGAGCCACCTCACTCCCCCAGCGCTCGTCCGCTGCCGCTCGCTGCGGAATAAATTGGAAAGGTTATTCGATCGGGGAGTTGTGCGTGACAATCGCGCTTCCTACCTTCCGGCGTAGCGATCGCAACAGAAGGACCCCCGCCATGTTCGACGCCAAATCCATCCTCGAAAACATCGTTCGCGGTGCCGCATCCCCGCAGCCGTCCGGCGCGGGTGGTAGCGGCGGCCTCGGTGACATCCTCAACGAAATTGGCAAGAGCCTGTCGCAACCGCAAGGCGGCTCGCCAAGCAGCGGGCCGACGTCCGCCCCCGGCGCGCAAGGAAAGAACATTGGCGATATTCTCGGCGATCTCGCTCGGCAGTTTGAGCAGCCTTCGTCCGCCGACACGCGCAGTTCAACCGCACCGGCAAATGCTGCATCTCCAGACCTCGGAGACGTGCTTGCCCAGATCAAGGATAAGCTCAATCAGGCGGGTGGCGCCGTCACCGATAGCGGAAGCATCACTGACGTGCTCGGCAAAATTCTCAGCCAAGCAACCCAGGGCGTGAGCGAGGGCACGTCCCGCATCGGCGAGGCGACGGGTGCTACCGATGCACTTGGGCGCACGGCTGCCGATCCACAGACTGCGCAGATTCTCGAACAGCTCAAGAACGTTTTGCAGACCAATCCGTTTACTGCAGGCGCTGCAGCGGGAGGGCTCGGCGGCCTCTTGCTCGGCACGCGCACCGGGCGCTCGCTGGCGTCAAGTGCGGTGCGAATAGGTGCGCTCGCTATGATCGGCGGGCTCGCCTACAAAGCGATGCAGAACTATCAAGCCGGCAAGCCGCTCATTACCGGTGCCACGACTCCCGTAGCACCGCCTGCCGGATCAGGTTTCGAACCCGCAGCAGTCGCGAACGATGCCGCTGTTCACTACATTCAGGCGATGATCGCCGCGGCGGCGGCCGACGGACGCATCGATTCCAACGAACACGCGGCGCTTATCTTGAGCCTGACGCAGGCCGGTGCCGGCAGCGATGCGGAAGCTTTCCTTGCCAACGAGTTGAACAGTCCACGCTCCGTGCAGGAACTCGCCGCTTCGGTGAAAACACCGCAAGAGGCGGTTCAACTCTACACGGCGGCACGCATTGCCGTGGCAGATAACTCGCCTGCCGAAAAACAATTCCTCGCGTCTCTAGCGGCGGCGCTCAATATCGATCCGAAGCTCGCGGCTCATGTCGATGCGACGGCGCAAGCCGCGGCTTGATACGCCTCACCGCTCGCCCCCTAGACTCTGAGGACGAAAAAGGCGCTGACCTATTGGTTAGCGCCTTTTAATTAAGTTCCGTCAGGTATGCTTCCGCTCAGTTTGTCTTCGCGGTGCCGGTCGTGACGGCCGAAGCCTGATTGTTATCGAGTTTGAAGAATGTATCGACGCGCATGCCGGTAAACAGCGGCGGATGACCGTCGAGATCGACCATCACTTCGACGACCTCGACATCGTTCGGACGTCTTGGGCCGCGCGTTGCGATGCGCGGCGCGCCGAGCGACTGCGAGATCGACGTCACCGTGCCTTCAAACGTCCTATCAGGGTAGGCGTCGGCCTTTACGACGACGCGCTGTCCGACATGAACCTTCGCGGCGTCGCGCTCTTCGACCTCCGCGCGAAGCCTGAGACTCGACATGTCACCGAAAACGACGAGCGCGCTGTCGGGCGACGGTACCGCAGTTTCTCCGACCTTCGCCAGAACGTTCAGAACCGTGCCGTCGGCCGGCGCGCGAATGCGCGTTCGCTCGAGCGCCAGCTCCGCTGATGTCAAATCGGAGCGCGCCAGAGCTAATGATGACTCAAGTCTCTGCGGCAACGGCATGCCTGGCTTCGCATCAACCTCGGCTAGCTTATTTTTTGCGTCCGCCAATGCGTCCTGTTTCGACGCGAGATTCTTGCGCGCCGTATCGGCAGCATCTTCGGCGCCCTTGTCCGTCTTAGCAGACCGATACGCTGCGTCGAAGGCTTCGTGGGCTGCAAAAACATCGCGCTGCGCCTTGGCGAGGGCGTCCTCGGCATTCCGGCGATCAAGTGCCAAGCCCGTTGCCTGTTCCTCGCTGCGCTCGCGCTCGCGAACTCCGGCTTCGGCGGCCGCAGCGGCAATCTTCGTGTAGTAGTCGGCATCATCCAACCGGAGCAGCAAATCACCGGCTTTCACCTGATCATTCGTCTTGGCGAGCACCTCGGCAATCTTGCCACCGACTTCGCTCGCGATCCTGACCTCTCCATCTTTCGGCTCGACTCGCCCCGTAGCCGATGCCGCCCATTGTGGAACGGGAGCCGGCGTGTCGGCGCGGGCCGAGCCCGCCAGATCGCTTAGCGACGCCCGATCGCTCAACACCTGAATTCCTAATCCGAGCGTGACCGCGATTGCAGCCGCGATCAGGATGGTCGAAACCGCGGGATCGATCTTTTTAAGCATGCAGCTTTCGCCTCTTCGTCAAATCGGTGATTTCCGGAGCGTTGATGCCCTCGGGTCTGCGTTCTTCGCCGACAATCCTACCGTCTTCGATGCGGATCACACGGTCGGCATAACCTAGAGTTCGGGGATCGTGAGTGACGGCAAGGACGCTGCGACCCTGCTCCTTCGCGATCCTCGAAAGGAGGGACATGACAGCATGTCCGTTTTCGCTATCAAGAGCTGCGGTCGGTTCGTCAGCCAGCACGATCGACGGCGAGCTTGCGATCGCGCGTGCAACCGCGACACGCTGTTGCTCACCACCCGAAAGATTACCCGGATAGTTCGTCAGCCGGTGGCCAAGGCCGACTTCGCGCAGAACCTCTTCGGAACGGCTGGTGGCTGCAAAGCCCTTAATGCCTCTCACGTCGAGTGCGATGCGCACATTCTCAAGCGCGTTCAGTGTCGGGAAAAGATTGTATGACTGGAAGATAAAGCCGACGTGGTCACGCCGGACCTTGGCAAGCTCTTCCGCCGACAGGCCGTCGAGCGATTGGTCGGCGATGCGAATTGTGCCGGACGTCGGCTTCATGATGCAGCCGAGTATGGACAAAAGCGTCGTCTTGCCGGATCCGGACGGCCCCATCAGGAGCGTCAACTCTCCGGGGACGAGGTCAAGAGTGACGCCTTTGAGGGCGACCACAAGACCTGCGCCGGAGCCGAGTTCCTTGACGATATTGTCAGCATGTAAAACCGAGGACGTCGTCATCGCGAGAACACCGTAGCCGGATCGATTTTCGTGACTTTGACGATGGCCGAGAGCGCAGAAATCGAACACATAAAAAGCGTCAACGCGAACAGCCAAAATGCCAAACCGGGTGTCATGACGAGCGGTAGCGAAGAGTTCCGGCTGGCATAGAGGACAATCAGCGCGATCGCCATGCCGAGGACGTAACCTATCACCGCGCTGAGCCCGGCTTGAGCTAAAATTACTTTGTGGATGTAGGACTTCGACGAACCCAGCGCACGCAAGGTCGCGAATTCGTGAATGTGATCCTTGGTACTTGAATAGAGCGTCTGGGCCACGATGACCGTACCGACGAGACTGCCGAGTATCGCGCCTCCGATCAGCGCCAACCCGGCTCCGGTCCGGAACAGCCACTGCAGCAGGCTGCGGCTTTCGAACTCGTCCTTCGTCAGAACATCAGCAGATTCAAGCCTGCTTGCGAGATCGGTCTGCACTTTGGCGATGTTGGCTCCCGGCGCCAGCTTCACGAGAAGGAATGTCGATCTATCGTCAGGAACGCCAAGAAGCTGACGCGCACGATTGAGGGTCGTGTAGGCGTAGGGCGATTGGGTGAACGAGCGAATGCCTTCGGTAAGCGCCCTGATTTTTACGCGGCCGCTGGCAGCCTGAGCGGTATCGCCGATGCCGCTGACGCCGAGTTCGCCCAGATAACTGCGATCGACTGCAATGGCGTCGGGCGCCTTGATGTCATCGAGCGTGCCTTCCACCAAGGACCAGGGAACGAGGCCGTGGTCCTCGGCGTCGGACCCCACGAGAACGACGCGCGAGGAACCGCCCGAGGGCTTGCGCCATTCGGCGAAAGCGACGACGAGGGGCACGACGCTTTCAACGCCTGGAGTGGCGAGAGCCTGATGGCGCTCGCGATCCGACAATAGCACGCCGCCATCCTCAAAGCTCTTGGCGCCATAGGTCGTAATGAAGAGATCGGCGTTCGACCGCGCGATGTTGGCGGTGATCATTTCGCTCGAGCCGAGATACAGGCCAAGCTGCACGGCGACCAGCACGATCGAGAAGAGAATGCCGATCAATGTCACGGCAAGCCGGATACGGTCGTGCAGCAAATTGCGAAGCGCGAGAGTAAAGATCATCTCAGTGCCGGGTCTCGTGTTGCGAACTGGGGTATCGGCTATAATCGGTCCGGAGCCTTTCAGCGGCTCCTAGTTGCCTGTGGTCGTATAGCTCCAATGTAAGTCTGGTACTACCGCGAACCCCGTGAGAAATGCGCGCGACCTGATGTCAAAGGGCTTGTCGCGAACGTTGGGTCCGGCGCCGGCGCTCCTCAGAAAAGCCTTAGCAGCCACTTAATAATTTCACTCCAATGTTTTGCCGTTTTCGAGGCATAGGAGTGAAAATGTGGTCTTTGCTCTGCGGTTTATTGTCATGCGTTATATGACTCTTTCCCCGTTTTCAGGTGGTTTGCTTCGTTTGGTTACCGCCTTGGCGGGAGCTGCGATCTGCTACGCACCGGCTTTCGCCGAGCCGGGGGAGGCCGGCATCTGGTACGACGATACCGGAAAGGGCGCGGTCAAGATCGAGATCTGCACGCCGACAACGCTCTGCGGCAAAATCTATTGGCTCAAAGAACCTCTGACCGCCAAAGGCGAACCCAAAACCGATCGGTACAATCCCGAACCCTCGATGCGCACACGTCCGATTTGTGGTTTGCCCGTACTTGGCGATCTCGAGCAGCTTTCCGATGGCGGGTTCGATAACGGTTGGGTCTACGATCCCAAGGAGGGCAAATCTTACAGTGTCGCCCTTGATCTCGTCGACGCGGACACGCTGAAGGTGACGGGTTACAAGGGAATGCGATTCCTCGGAAAATCGTTCATCTGGAAACGCGCGCCGACGGACCTGCCGCCCTGCACCCAGGACGCCGCATCCACCCCCGGCCAAAACAACGCGAATGTCACGGCTACAAAGGCCGCCTCACCGGCCAAATCCGGCAAGACCGCCAACAACAAGGCTAAGCCGAAAAAGGCCGCTACTCCGCAGCACCCTGTTGCTTCGAATTAGTGGATGCCTGCTTGCGGCCGGATTTGACCGCTTCGGCCGCGAGCACCCGGTCGACAAACTCGGCCGTGCGATCAACGACGTAGCCGCGCTGACGATCAAGCGTCACGAGATGATAGCTATCCTCAAGGACTGAAACTTCGACGACACCGCCGAGCTTGCGCTGCAGCGTCATCGTGTTCTTGATGTCGCTTTGATCGTCGTGGCGCGGATGGAAAATCAGCGTGTGCAGTTTCACGAGGGAGAGCATTGGCCGCACGTTGCGAACAAGCGCGAAGAATTCGTAAACGGTTCCACCGCCACGCACCGTGATGTCGGCAGAGAGGTTATCGGAACCGCGCAATGCTTCGAGAGCGAAGTTGCGAACACGCTCATCCTTGATGCCGTAGGGAGCAGGTGTCCGAAATTTAAAGAGCCGGGCAGTCCACTTGTCGGTGACCAAGTGAAACAGCTTCAACATCTTGGGAATGGCCCAGCCGTTCACAGCCAGCGTCGGTGCATAGAGCATCAGGCCTGCGGCCTGATCCTGGCGGTACGCTGCCAGTCTCAATGCCAGGATCGAGCCGGCCGACGCGCCGCCGATGATGACGGTGTCGCACATGCTGCGGAGATCGTCGAAGGCCTTGGAAACCGCCTGATACCAGTCATGCCACGTGGAAAGACCTGAGACGTCGGTCCCGAAGGTCAGACCCGGTACGATGGGGCAGTAAACTGTCATGCCCTTGCGGGAGAGCGCGTGGGCCAGCGATTTCAACTCGAGCGGAGAGCCGCCCAGAGAATGAACCAACAAAACCCCCGAGGATCCGCCCGGAATGAAGAGGCTGCCGCGAGTAGGCTGAAATTTCTGCTTATTTGTCATTAGCTACTTGCACTTGCTGTGAACCAGCCGAACGCTCTTTACGACGCAGCATCCTGAGGTGCCAACGCAACTATGTGTCGCGCTGCCGTAAAACTGAAAGATGATCCTGAACGTCCCGCAGTTAAGATTTAGTTCGTGAACCTATTACGAAGTGCCTGAAATGGCCACACCTTTCGAGATCAAGTCAATACTCGTTGGTAAACAATGACCTGATGCCCGCACAGTCATTTCTTGCCCGATAGATGGCATCCTAGGTCATGATGTTGCAATGCGGCATAAAATTGGTAACCCGCCTGCGGCGAATTGAAGTGCATCACCGTTTGATCCCTCGGGACTGATTAACGAAGCCGGCAAATCCGGACCCGGCACCTTTTCTTTCGACATTAGAACCCGCTTTATCGGTCCCACGTTCCTTGCGCGCCAGCGAAGGAATTGCCTGTGAGATGTGATTGGTCGGCAGCTCAGTCACTGTTCACCCGCAATCATTGATTTATACTTCGGACAGCTTTTAATGGAGGCGCACGCCGCCGTGCGCCGCTGGGATCAGGTTGCAGTGACTTTCTCGCCGCGCGCCGCAATTGCCCTTCTCATCTGCATTGCCGTCACATCGAGCCAGCTCTCGCTTTCTGCGATCGCTGCGGAGATCAGCCGTGCCGAATATGAGGCGTGTCAGGCCCGCGATGATGCAGGATTGAAAACTGCCGTGATCGCAATCGTCACCGACGCGATCACCAACGGAACCAAAACAATCGACTACAAGGCCCTCGTCGATGCGCAATGGCGGGAACGAAACATCGATCAGATCATCGACAACCGGATCGACATTGCCGTCACGGAGATCACAAACGAGACGAGCTGGACCGAACGGCTAAGGTCTCTGACCGACAATGAAAAATCCCAGCAGCTTGCGACGGCCGTCGCCGAGCGCGTTTACCGCTCGGACGCGGTGAAAACGGCGATCGCCGACCTCGCCTCCGGGGTTGCGAAGGAGGTCGGTAAAAGCATCGAATTTGCGAGTTCCGACGCGACGAATTCATTACTTCAATGCCTCAAAGCATTTGTTGGCCCCCGCTACGGCGGCGCGGTCGCAAATGTGCTTGCGGGTGACGCCAGCAGGAGCGTCGTCGTCGATCCCAACAAGGCGTCGGGCAGCGTCTCGGCGGGATCGGTTCTCAATGAATCGGCCGGGGGCCTCGCAGGCGCAACGATCCTGATCGTTCGGCGCCAGCTCGCCAACCTCGCCGAGCGGGTCGGCCAGCGGATTGTCGGCAGCGTACTGTCGCGCGTCGTTTCGGTGGTCGCCGGAGGGGTCGGCCTCGTATTGATCGCCAAGGATCTCTGGGATTTCCGAAACGGCGTTCTCCCGATCATCGCCACGGAGATGAAGTCGTCCGCGACCAAGGAGAAGGTGCGCGAGGAGCTGGCCAAGACCCTTTCGAGCCAGATGAACGATCACATCAAGGAGATCGCAACGGCGACCGCCGAGCAGGTCATTGATATTTGGCAGACGTTCCGCCGGGCACATGCGCTGGTTCTGCAAATCGCCGACCAGAACGGAGAGTTCCGGGCGTTTTTGGACGGTGTCGATCCGCAATCGCTGCCGCGGCTTGACGAAGTGGTGTCGATCCTAGCCGCTTCGGAGGGGCAAGATTCAATTCTGCGCCGCCTTCATGACGGCTCCCTCAATCAGGCTGTTCATCTCATGCCGGAGAAGGGCCTTGAGATTGCCAGGGAAACCAATTCCATCGCTGCGGGCCTCGCGTGGACGGCGTTGGCAGGCAAACGCCTCGACCGCGTCGTCGATTATGAATTGCATCGGCGAATGTCGCCGAAGGATCTGACAACGGCTTCTTTGGATAGAATCCTCGGCCTCAATGACCGCGCCGCGATCGTTAAGATTGCAGGCGTGTCGCCTGCAGCGCGCGACGCTCTGTTCAGTCTCGATTCGAGCGATCTTAACGTCCTGCTTCGCTCTCTTTCGGAGGACGAAATTGAATCTCTTGCGGGTTACCTCGACGGCCTGAGACCCGGCCCCCGCGACGCCGTCCTCAAGACGATCGCGGCGAGCCCGGCGAAAATGCAGCTGCTGGCGTCGCAAAGCGTTCGTGAAGGAATCATCGCGAGCCGCGATCAAGAGACGGCGGCGCGGATAATGTTGGCGGACACAGGCGACCTTTCTCCGCGCGCCGTCGTCGAAGATGCGAGGCTCGTCTGGGATGGTCGCGTCGTCCCGCTCCTTTTATGGTACAAACATCCACAAGCTATGGTTGCCGCAGGATTTTTGAGCCTCGTCGTGATTGCCTGGTTGGCTCGGCTTTTCCGACGCAGGCGCACCCCACAAGCTCCCGCGACAGAGAGCTAGGCTGGCCGTTGCAAATCGGCCTTATCCAAAGGCTGTCCACATACAATCAACCTTGCCTCGCCCCGGCCGTGTCAGGCTCCTGCTATAACGATTCGACGATCAATGATGGACCCGTAGCGAAGGGGGGAGATCATGCGCGTGCGGTTCAGAAGCGAAGAGGGAGTGGGCGACATGGGATTGAAGGCGCCGGGGATCATCACATTCATGCTCTCCGTCATCCTGACGGTCATTGTCCTGACGTCCAAATTTTTCGGAGCCGATATTCCCGGACTTACCGGCAACGAGTCCTGGGCACTCCTTGCCTCCTATGCGATCCTCATGCTCGGATGCATGGTTCGTGGGATGTGATGAATAGGTTCGTCTTGTTGCAGTGCAACCAGATAAACTCCATCGATCTGAGTTCAATTAGTCTAAGCAATGTGCGCTCCTGTCGCGCGGCAACCCGCGGTATGGAGCTGTGCTGGACTGCTGACTATCGATGAGAAATGCCGAACGAAATGCCTCAGACTTTTGCGCGACGGGCGCGCCATTCTTCCAAAGCCATCGTGACGGCGATCGTGTTGACGCTTGCGGCGTTAATAGCGCTCACCATCGCGGCTCGCGATAATGGCCCGAAGAGCGTGAAAACTTTCGGGCCCGTTACGAGCGCGCCTGTCGGCGTCGAGTCAGGTTTGCTGCCGGTGATCCACCGCTAGGCGTGGCACCAGCGGTTCAGCCCGCACCAGCCCGCGAACTGAATTTCCGAGATAGATTTCGGCTGCACCATTCAAGTCTTGAATGGTCAAACGAGCTTCCGCAGCGCGTCCCTCGTCGATGAGAGCTGCCCTCAATGTTCCGGGCAACACCCCTGCTGCCAGACGCGGCGTTAATAGCTTGCCGCCGCGCGAGATAAAAATCGACGTCCTGCTCCCCTCGGCAAGCTCGCCGGCCTCGTTGAGATAGATCACCTCGTCGGCCCCAAGCGTATCCGCGTAGTGCTTCCATTCGCGGTCGTAAAGCTCGCGTCGCGTCGTTTTGTGATAGAGAAACAGGTCGGAGCTGTTGAGCCGACTGTCCGACACCACATAGCGCATGATGGCGTCGTCTGCCGTCGGCGGTTGTGGGGTCGCCGTAACGGTAACGACACCATCTTCATCGAGCAGCAAACGGACACGCAACCTCTCGTCCCTTTGGGTCGAAGTTACCGCTTCGATCGCATCGCGAACCTTGCTCGCATCGAATACGAAACCGAAATAGGCCGCTGACGCTGCAAGCCGGGCCAAATGGTAGCTGCGCAGCCAAATGCCCTTCCCCGACTCATAAAGCATCGTTTCGATCAGTTCGAAACGGCGCACCGGATCGGTCAGGAACTTCATCTTGAGCAGGCATTCGGCATATTCTTTAGCACCGTCGGAGTCCGCGACGATACCGGAGCCGATCCCCATCTCGCCCACCCCGCGGCGATCGATGACCGTCGTGCGAATGGCAACATTGAAGAGCGCGGTGCCATCGGGTGAAAACCGCCCGATGGCACCACAATAGACGCCGCGCGGCTCCGTCTCGAGCTCGCGGATCAATTCCATGGCGCGGATCTTCGGCGCCCCCGTGATCGAACCAGGCGGAAAGATCGCCTTCAGAATATCGACGATGCCGATGCAGGGTTTCAGCTCGGCCCGGACACCCGACGTCATCTGGTGCAAGGTCTTGAACGTTTCGACGGTGAAGAGGTCGGTGACACTCACCGAGCCAGGATCGGCGATGCGACCCAGATCGTTGCGCATCAAGTCCACGATCATCAGGTTCTCGGCACGATTTTTAACATCCTTTGAAAGGGCGGCGCGAACTTCCGAGTCCGCCTCGAGCGTTCCTGCGCGGGGCGCAGTTCCTTTCATCGGCCGCGTCTCAATAACCCGACCGTTCTGTTTGATGAACAATTCCGGCGAAGCCGAAAGGATGGTCACGTCCCCCGTATCGACGAGTCCTGCGTAGGCGACGCGTTGTTTCAGACGCAGATCGCGATAGAGGGCGAGCGGGGAACCCTGAAGGTTGAACTTTGCCTTGAAGGTCAGATTGAGCTGGTAGATGTCACCGCTCTTGATGTTGTTCTGAACTTGCTCGAAGCGCTTGAGATATGAGGCGCTATCCCAGCTATGCGCAAGCTCGCCGAGCGTCGGGTTGCCAATGGCTTCCTCGTTCAGCCACTCCTGCACCTCGGAGCCCATCATCTCCCGCGGCGCCTTATAGAGACCGAACCAAAGGAGCGGCATTTTGCGCCGCTCGGGAAGAAGCGACGCAAGTCTTGGCTCGAGTAAATAGCCGAGCTCGTAGGAGAAAAAGCCGGCGGCGTGGAGCCGGCGCGAAATTCCCGACGTCAATGCAGCAAGCGCGGCATCGACATCTTCAGGACCGTCGGCGCGGATGATTTCAGCCGGATGCTCGAACAGCTCCGACACGGCATCGAGAGACGTACTGTTATCGAGCAGTACGAAGCCCTCAGCGAGCGCCGGCATCTTATGAGGTGTCGAGGTCGCTTGCGCTTCGGCGCCGGACGTCGATGGGAAAATGCTTCCGAAAGAGCGGGATGTCATCGGTAAATTCTAACGCGGCCGGTCCAGGATTGCCACTTAAACGGCCACTTTGCAAAATCTGCTGGAGAACGACTGCCGGCGTCCGCGCATCTTAAATGCGCGAGTCACGCTTCCCCTGCGCCGATCGGTCCACCTGCAGAAAATCCGTCACATGGGGTTCCCACGCCGCGTTTTTGTGCTATAGGCGCGGTCGGGCCGCTCGGTGACGAGCGGCCTTACTTATCCGGATGGCGTGCCTGAAATTCAGCTCGCCCATTGGTGACGCGGGGTGGAGCAGCCCGGTAGCTCGTCAGGCTCATAACCTGAAGGTCGTTGGTTCAAATCCAGCCCCCGCAACCAATCTAATAAGCCAGTAAAATAAGCAATTTTCGAACAACGCTCTCGAGCGCGGCGCCCGCCTGAAAGACGCCGGGGTATACTGGTGGGTACCAAGCGTGCGAAATTTTCGCAGCCGCCCGGTTATCTCCCGTGTGCGCTTGAATCGCGAAATCATCGCAAGTTGCACAGACGGTATTGGCGCAATGGCTAGCAGCGTCGGAGAGCGGGCAGTTTCATTTGATGCTCCCGTAGCGCCTCAGTTCGAAATTTTCGCGGATTGACACCCGGTCGCCCCGGACTCGGTGCTACACTTAGCGCCGGAGGCTGAGCATGAAGCCCTTCACAACCGTCACCGTTGTCCTCCTAATTTTGATAGCCCTTGCGCATGCGCTGCGGCTCTGGCTGGGCTGGGAGGTTACAGTTAATGGTATCACCATTCCCATGTGGGTGAGCGCGGTGGCCTTCATTGTTACTGCGGGGCTGGCGATAGGGCTCTGGCGCGAAAGGCGGTAGAGTTCGGTTGGAATCGCCGTTTCAATCTCCACCGGTTTCAAATTTAGACACGACCGACGCTCCGAGCACCCCGGCGAATTCTGCCATTCTGTAAAGGTCCTGGCAGGGTCGTCGGGGATTGTCTCGTTAGCCGCAAATTCTTTAGTAGCCTCGACCCCTATCCCAATCGCCGTATCCCCGACCGCGGCCGTCCCAATCACCATGGCGGCGCCAGCTGTCGCCATACCAGCCGTGACGGCGATGCCACCAACCGCGACCACGCCAACCATCCCCGTCCCAATAGCGACGGTGATGACGGCGCCACCAATACGGACGATCGTCCCAGTCAGCTTTTTGAACGGATTTCGACCAACCAATGTCGGACTTTCCGATGGTGATCGGGCTTGCGTTTGCGGACATTGACCCGAGCGCAACTAGGAGGCTCGCACCTGCGCACGCCAACAAAACGGATCGTTTCATGGGAACCCCATATCCAGCTGATGGCCTCATGCCTCAGCCTGTCAAGGCAAAGTATGCGAGCGCACCTGAACTATCGATGATGGGGAAGTTCATATGGAGTTCATGCATTCGTAACGCAGCGAATGAATTGCGGCCTACCAGAGCATCTTCGGCGTTGACCCTCAAAAAGAAAAAGGTCGGGAAGCACGAACTTCCCGACCTCCAATTAGACTCGACAGTTACGCCTGGCGATTAGCAGCCACGATGACGTAAGCACCGCCGGAAACCCGGCCCGCCCCAACCCCAACGGTCGGCGCAAATGCGTCGCGCGCGGTAGCAATAGCCGCCGCCATATCCGCCGTCATAGTCGTCGTAAATCCAAATACCGCCGCGCCAGTGTCCGCGTCGGTGGTGGCCTATTCTTCCGCCGCCATCGTGGTTACGCATTCGTACACTGCCGCCTTGATCGCGGTCGGGTCGTATTCTGTCGCCGCCGCCGTCATGGCGCATCCTAGCGCTACCTCCGCTACCTCCGCTACCTCCGCCGCCGCCCCCGCCGCCCCCGCCTTCGTCATGCATTTTCGCACCCCCACTAGCACTACCGCCACCTCCGCCTTGCTGGCTCTCAGCTCCGCCTCCCGCTTTGCCTTTGCCGTACTCCTGAGCGTGCAACGTCGCGACGCCGAGCGTGAGGCTCGCTGCAAGCGCGAACAGTCCAACTGAAATCTTTTGCATTGTTTCCTCCATCTACGTTTTCGGCCTAATCAGGTCGCTGCTTGATAAACGCGCGAGATACAGCCCGGGACGCAGGCGGAGGTTCCCTTATTTTTTACGGCGGCATTTTTAAGAGCTGATGCCAGAGAATAGAGCTACATTACTTTATCAATCTCGGTTTCTGGCGAGCGAAGATGAATATCTGTTCACTGAAGAGATGGGGTTGTACGACGCCAACCGCGATGCCATCCACCGTGCCAACGTCGCTAGCAGGTCTTTTGCACGACAGATTGATTGGAAACTCCGCTAGGTACAGCCGGTGACGCCATTGACGGCGTCGCTACCTTTAAGCTGATACCCTGGGCTTGTGTGAATTTGTGCCAGTTTCCGTCTGCTCGCAATCTTCTCGTGAAACCGCGCTTTGCGAGGAAGACAAAAATGAGCGGCGACAGCATCCTAAGAGTGATAATTGACAGCTCGGGTGCGCGGACAGGCGCGGCGCAATTCAACGCAGCCGTCCGATCGATGAGCACTAGCTCTGCGGTCACTGCGCGCAGCGTCTTGCTTCTCGTTGGTTTTTCGAGCAGCGCTCGTGAGAGGGCAGAACGGCTTCGCGCGGTCCGGGGGTACCAGTGGGGTACCAACCATGCGCAAATTTTGGGCCTGCTTTGATCGTTGCGTCTGAAAATGAAGCCCGCGACGCTCGCAATGATACATGCTTAGGAAATGCCGGTCCGCAGGGTCGGCAGGGTATGGTCGCGACTTTGCTTGAAGCTACTCAGAAAATTCTGACGTTGATTCTTGTGTTCTTTATTGGCGCTTCAATTCGGCGACGATTGCTTATTCGCTAGCGAGTTGTGCGTCTCGATCCGCACCGCGTTTTGGTCCGCCCCGACTTGGTAAGAGACGATAACAACTACCGACTGCCTGCAATCAACTTCACGCCGACCATTAAGGCTAAGCATGCCACCGCCGCCGTCCCCAGAGCAGCGAGTGAATTGGTGGCTGCATAAACTCCGGCAATGCAGCTCAGTAGACCTGCTGCAACTAGACTAATAATCCCGAAAACTAAAAATGCTTTCACGCGATCCCCCGCCGTACGAGCTGAATTGGATACGAAGGGATTGTGCGGAAGTGATAACCACACCTGGGCGAAACCGCGATCTTCAGGCTGAATAAAATGGGCATGTTCAAACGAACATCGTCTGCTGTGATAAGAGGCGAACGCAATAGGTTCGCCCCTTATCGAATGAAATTGGGCTCTTGAGGTCTATTTCTTACCTTTGGAGACACTATTGCCAGGCGCAAACCCAGATGCACCGGGTTCGGCGGCGTGGCCCGGAGGCGTACCGCTTGTATTGCTGTCCTGCATCTCATGGCCTGGAGAAAAGCTCGACGCGCCGTGGTCACCTGCCACCGGACCGCCAGATGTTTGCATCTCATGGCCGGGCGAGTTGGTCGATGTTCCAAGGCTGTGGGATTTGCTACCCGCGAATGCAGAGGTCGCCATCGCAAATCCGAATACGACGCCTGCTGTGCAAACTGCGATCTTGAACGTGCTCATGTCTTAAAACTCCGTTGGCTTCGTCCGTTGCAGCACGTTGCGCCCAACGATGGCACTGCGACTGCAAGGTGGCGCTGCATTTGAGAGCTGGCTGGGTCAGAAATATGTCTGAGTGCTGACCAGTTTGTTATGCTCGCGGGGTGCGCTGGACATTAGGTGGCGATTTTAGGGGGCGGAGCTGCAGATCAATAGGATTGATCAAATATCATTGCTGATTTCGCTTCGATGTTCAGTGCTCGGATTTAAGTTATCGCTCCTTGCCACTCCGCCTCGGTCTGTCTTCCGGCTCCCGTTTTGGGGCTAAGTGAATTTGCGCCGTCTCCTATCTGATCGCACTCTTCTCGTGAAACCGCGCTTTGCGAGGAAGACAAAAATGAGCAGCGACGGCATTCTCAGGGTAATCAACAGCGCTGGCACACGGGCAAGCGCGGGCGCAGTTCAACGCCGCCGTCCGATCAATGAGCACCAGCTGAGGACAAATTGCTTGAAGTCAGGTCAGAAGCGGAAGCCATCCTGGGCTTGTGCGACCAAGACCTCACAAAATTATTCTTCGAACAGACGATGCGTCGAAATCTGTCGCGGACGGTGAGGCGCCTTGACCTTCTTATCGAGGCTGGAAGCGAAGAGGATCGGGCGCTCGGTGAAAAAGCGTTGAGTCGGTTGGGTTTCCTTCCGGGGGAATAACCACGGTGCGATCGATGCGCCTGGAAGACGAAATTATAACTTCGCCTTTGAGCCGGGCGATGGATATTCGGGGACGGCACGTCGTCATCAGAGTTTTCAAGGGGGCATTTTTCGAGGATGAGTGGTTCTTCGAGCTCATCGAGGATCAGTATTCCTTCAACGTGTCGGAGACTGGCTTCCCATCTGACCGCGATGCCCTCGACGCAGCTCTGCGCTGCATTCTTGCGTCGATCTGATTTCGGACAGGTGATGTGAAGCGAACTAAGAAAGCCGCGGCCGTTGAGCGAGAAATCAGGCTCGCACCGGAAACCTTCGGTGCTCTTCGGAGTGAGGGTAACCGACGGCCTCCGAAGCCGAGAAAGATCGACTTGGCGGAAGGCGCCATGTCGAGGCAATGGATATCGGCGGCTAGCAAGAAGAGGCGGTCCTCGAGACTTGCCGAAGAGATCGCAAAGCTTGCAATCGCCCCTTGACCGCCACGCTACTATATTCTCGGTCACCCCATCGCAAGGCTTTGGCCAAACGATGGTGAGGCCGATCTTTTGCTAAAGAACGCCGAGCAAAGCTAGTTTCTCTGTGCTTGAATCGATTAGGGCTTGAGGCCAGCGAGTACGATCTGAACTTGGCAGCGCTTGCCGAGTTGGAGGAATTTCGCCGTTACGCAGACCTTGACCTTGGCGACTGTCGGGTTCGTGCCAATGCACAAACGACGGACGTCACTTTCACATGCCGCCCGCAACGCGGGAGTGACCTCTGGCGGCAGCTGATACTCGCCAGCCGACACTGCAGACGTCAGACACAATCCGGCGAACACGCTCGGCACTATTTTGAATACCATTGAAAACCCCTGTCACCCTTTTACTCGGGGTGCCCTTCCAACAAAAGGCGACAGTTTCAAGATGCCCAAGCGTCACGCGGAAGCTGGATACGTCCAGCTGTGTCATATGTGTCCCCCACATCGATCGCCGATCATATTGATTTCATTGGATGTCCAGTCACACTCACCAATAAAATTAATATTTTCCACAATCTTTTAGTTTTCAATTGCTCCCGTGCGATCCGGATGCGTCGAACCTCGATACAGCAGTGTAGATTGCGATGAAAATTTTCCGCTGGTGAATTTCCACACCATATGAGCCACCTCATTGCTATCGATCAGGGCACCACGTCGACGCGCGCGATTGTATTCGACGTAAAGCTTGAGCCAATCTCATCGGCGCAGAAAGAACTGAGGCAGATTTATCCGTCACCAGGATGGGTTGAGCACGACCCGGAGGAGATTTGGTCGGCAGTCGTCGCAACCGTGCGGGAAGCGATGTCAAAGGCCGGTATCGGCGCGAAAGATGTTGCCGGCATCGGGATTACGAATCAGCGCGAGACCACCGTTCTCTGGGATCGATCCACGGGTAAACCGATCCACAATGCGATTGTCTGGCAAGATCGGCGAACCGCAGATGCCTGCGCAGCATTGCGCGCCGCCGGGCTTGAGCCCGCGGTTAAGGAGAAAACTGGCCTCGTAATCGATCCTTATTTCGCCGCGAGCAAGATCGCCTGGCTACTCGACAACGTAAGCGGCGCTCGCTCAATGGCAGAGCGGGGCAGCCTCGCATTTGGCACAGTGGATTCGTTCTTGCTCTGGCGCCTCACGGGCGGAAAAATCCATGCAACGGACGCGACTAATGCGTCGCGAACGCTCCTGTTCAATATTGCGTGCGGCAAATGGGATGAAGAGCTGGCGACTCAGTTCGCAATCCCAATGGGAATACTGCCCGAGGTTCGAGATTGCGCGGCGAACTTTGGCGACACGTCGCCGGAACTTTTTGAAGGTTCAATCCGGATTTGCGGAATCGCTGGCGATCAGCAGGCGGCGACTATCGGTCAATGCTGCTTCACGCCGGGCATGATGAAGGCGACCTACGGCACCGGCTGCTTCCTGTTGCTTAACACGGGTGACGAGCTCGTGCGCTCGCATCATCGTCTGCTCAGCACCATCGCATACCAACTTGGCGGCCAACGGACGTACGCTCTGGAAGGAGCAATCTTCGTCGCCGGAGCCGCAGTGCAGTGGCTGCGCGACGGTCTGCACCTGATCTCCCGATCTTCCGACGCCGACGAGCTGGCGAAAAAAGCTGATCCCCGAGAGGAAGTCTATCTCGTGCCGGCATTCGTAGGGTTGGGTGCGCCTTATTGGGACGCTGAGGCACGCGGCGCACTGCTCGGCCTGACGCGCAATTCAGGACCAGCGGAAATCGCAAAGGCGGCGCTCGAAGCAGTTGGTTTTCAGACTCGCGACCTTTTGGAGGCGATGCATGCAGACTTGCCAACACCGACTGACACAGTGCTTCGTGTTGATGGTGGCATGACCGCGAGTGCGTTGGCCATGCAGTTTGTGGCCGACATCCTGAACGCGCCGGTTGATCGCCCGGTGGTAATGGAGACCACATCGCTCGGCGCGGCGTATCTTGCAGGCTATCAATCTGGCGTATGTGCGGATCTCGCCGGGTTTTCGGCAAGTTGGCAGTTGGATCGCCGCTTCGTGCCCGTAATGGATGCCGCTAGCCGCGCTCGCAAGTGGGCTGGTTGGCAAGCAGCCATTGCGCGGGTTCGAACGCGGTGCCCGCATTAGCTGGTTTTCAATCTAAAAGATGGGTTCGATTCCCGTAGCGAGCGCCAAGTCTTTTCAAGGTCTAGCTCTTCTGCTTCCGCCCATTCTGACCGTGCTTTGCGCTAGGTGGCAGAATCGTCCTCTACAGCCGACGGGAGATTGACCCGTAGCGACAGCTCTTGCGCGCTTTCCTTGCGCTCGCTGTAGCGGTCGACCAGATAGGTGGAACGGTCCCTCGTCAGCAGCGTGAACTTTACCAGTTCTTCCATTACGTCAACGACGCGGTCGTAATAAGGCGACCGCTTCATGCGGCCGTCCTCGTCGAATTCGTTGAAGGCTTTGGCCACCGAGGACTGGTTCGGGATGGTGATCATCCGCATCCAGCGGCCAAGGACGCGCATCTGATTGACGGCGTTGAACGACTGCGAGCCCCCGCTCACCTGCATCACCGCGAGTGTTTTGCCCTGCGTCGGGCGGATGGCTCCCGTCGAGAGAGGTATCCAATCGATTTGCGACTTCATCACGCCACTCATGGCGCCATGCCGCTCAGGTGAACACCATACCTGTCCCTCTGACCAAGCCACAAGTGTGCGAAGCTCCTGCACCTTCGGGTGCGTGTCAGGTGTGTCGTCCGGCAGCGGCAGCCCATGCGGATCGAAGATCTTGGTTTCGGCGCCGAAGTGCTCAAGCAGAAGCGCAGCCTCCATTGCCAGGAACCGGCTGTATGAGCGCGCACGAAGGGAACCATAAAGCAGCAGGATACGCGGCTTATGAGACGCGGTGGCGGCCAGCTTGTCGGCTGTCGGAATATGCAGATGATCGTGGACGACGTTGTGCAGGTCGCCCGCGCTGTTTTTGGTCATATCGTTTCCGTCATTCTGCAGGAATGGTTTCGGTTCGCGGTCGAAGTTCGGGACGAAACAACCATCCCGCAACCAGCATAGCAAGCGCCGCGCCCGTCAGTTGCGCGACGATGAAGGGCGCGACATCAGGCAACCGGATGCCTGCAAAGGTATCTGAGAAAGCCCGTGCGATGGTCACGGCCGGATTTGCGAACGACGTCGAGGCCGTGAACCAGTACGCAGCCGTGATGAAGAGTCCGACGTTGAGCGCGATCGCATCAGGCTTGACGTGTAGCGTCCCCATGATCGTTAGCAGCAGCCCGAACGTGGCGACACCTTCTGCCAGCCATTGGCCCGGGCCTGACCTCATTTTCGTTGCGAATTCGAGCATCGGAAGATCGAACATGACATGTGCGGCGACGACGCCGATCAGGCCGCCGCAAAGCTGGGCCACGACGTAGGCGAGGGCAAGGGGCGGGGTAATATCGCCGCGCAAGCAAAACACTCCTGACACGGCCGGATTGAAGTGAGCGCCGGAGACAGGCGCAAAAATCGAGATCAGCACAACAAGGATGGCGCCGGTCGGCAGCGTGTTCCCGAGCAGCGCGATCGCATCGTTTCCGGCGGAAAGCTTGGCCGCCATGATGCCGGAACCGATGATGGTCGCGAGAAGCAAAGCGGTTCCGGTGAACTCCGCCGCAATCCGCTGGGAGGCGCTATAGGGTGCCACTTTCAGGCGTTCTCGCGGGTCGCATCGGCTGTCGTCCGGCCGATGTCATCGAGGTGCCGCTGCAGCGTCAAGCTGTCGAGGGATTTGAGGGGAAGGCTGGTGAAAATGCTGATGCGGTTATTGAGCATTCGGTAAGTGTCCGCGAACGCAAGTGCGCGCTGGGTTTCATTGCCTTCGGCCGCGACGGGATCAGGAACGCCCCAGTGCGCGGTCATCGGCTGGCCCGGCCAAAACGGGCAGGCCTCATTGGCGGCGTTATCGCAAACCGTGAAGACAAAATCCATTTTGGGCGCGTCAGGGGCCGAGAATTCCTCCCATGACTTTGATCGGAGCGCAGCGGTATCGTAGTGGAGCTTGTTCAGCAGATTGATGGTCGAAGGATGCACCTGCCCCTTGGGCATGCTTCCGGCGCTGTAGCCTTTGAACTTGCCAGCGCCCACGCGGTTGATGATCGCCTCGGCGATGATCGAGCGGGCGGAATTGCCCGTGCAGAGAAAGAGGACATTGAAAGGTCGGTCGCCGGTCATTTCGTTTATCCCTTACACAACTTGCGCACTTTTTTGATCGCTGAACCACAAAGCTCCGGCTGCCCCTGGCAGCAATCCTCGGTGAGGAACGTCAGCACCTGACGCACCTTATCGAAATGCACGGCATAGCGGATGTAGCGCCCGACCCGCGTCGCGTGGATGAGGCCTGCACGGTCCAATTCCTTCAAGTGAAATGACGCGCCGGTCGGCGTCGCGCCGACAGCATCGGCGATCTCTCCGGCAGGCAGCCCAGAAGTCCCCTCCTTCACCAGAAGGCGGAAGATCGCGAGGCGCTGCTCATGGGCGAGCGCAGATAGGCAGGTAACGGCTTCGGTCGCTTGCATACGGCAATGATACAAGAATAATTGAATAATACAATAGCATCATAGCGAACCCCGCTTACCGCAAATGCTTTGCTCGCCGCGAGTGGGACACTCGTCAGCAGAACATATTGAAACGCTGTGAGAGAAATTTTTGTCCCACCCAACGACAAGCTACTGAAATCAAAGAACGGGCCTACTCCCGTAGGAAATGTCGCTCATTCCGAGATGACCTACGGAGCGTCGGTGATCATGATTGGAAGTGAGTGGAGCGACGATCATAAGAGCCCGAAATCAGCTGGCGGCAAGAACACGCAGACCGCTCATGTCCAAGAAGCCGACGCTGATCATTATCCACGTTAAGCGGACAGGGGGCGCCAACCGGGGGGGGACGGTTGGCGCCGGCCGGGCTCAGGCACCGGGGTGCAAGAGGGAAGAGCCCAGCATGTCGCTCGGAGGGACGAGCGAGCTTAATCAGTATACTGATTTGTTGTGTCGCTGTTGCGAACCTGATGCAGCCATTTGGAATAGAGTAAGTACATCCGACGCGTAACACATTCGGTGCAATTGGCCTTTGCAGCCCTTGCACGCTGCTCTCACGTTCAAGTTCGAAAATGTAACTCATCGCTATCCGACCGCTGTTCGATAGCGATGAGACACCTGATCCGATTTCAATTCTCCTTGACGATCATGGGCGGCTTCCACGTACCGTTCAAAATCGAGGGCGTGGTCTCCTTGGGCCAATACATCCTCAGCATCGGAATGAACGCACCCTTCGGCGCAGGCAGCCAATTCGCTTCCTTGTCGGGGCCCGGCGATTCAGTTTGGAAATAGAGGGTCAGCGATCCATCAGGATTATACTTCAGGTCATTGCGTGTACTGACGGTGAACTTATTCAGCTTGTTGGGAACAAACCACCAGCCTTGATCGATCATGTACATGGTGATCGACCAGAAGCCTTCGACCGGCGGTGTCTCGCCCTTGGCGAAAGCCAGCGTGTATTTGTTTGCGCCTGTAAGTTTCCGGCCGGTGCTGTCGACTTCGGTGTAGGGATAAACAGCGTCCTTCTCCTGGTTGGCGGGCCAGCCGTACGCCGCGACGACCGCGCGCTTCATGTAGTCGGTGCCGTAGGTACCAAGCCCTTTCGTCACCACCCATCCGTTGACGACGCCGCCGAGACTTTCCTTGTTGGCTTCGATCTTTTTTAGGGCGGTTTGCGGGATATCCTTCAGCGCCGCTTGCACCTGCGGATCGAGCTTGCTCATCTCGAATGGTTGGCCCGGAACGATGCCGATCTTCGCCATCTTATCCAACATCGGCTTATCGTCGGCGGCGGGCGGCGCGGCGCCACCCATCAGCTTCGCCATCATGTTGAAATAGCCTTCGGTGCCCATGGCGAGAATGACCGATTGTGGCTTGTCCGTCATGCTGAAACCTGGATCGGGATTCACCGGCGGGTCGACAGGCTTGTAGTCTTGGCCCCAGGAGGCAAGCGGAGTGATCTTGTACTGCGCCTGCAGCTTGTTGACGGCCTCATAATCCTTCTCCGTGCCATCGGCATAGGTACGGCCCAGGATCACCATGTAGCGGGTCTTCATTGGGATATGCGTCATGCCGGCCGGCACATCGCCTTTCCAATCGGGGCCGGTGAACAGGTAGTTCGCTGCTGCCCCCCCAACGGTGCGCTGGCTTGGTGAAGATTCGAGATCGTGCATCCATAGATCGGTGACCTCGAAGAGATAAAAGCGATTGCCCATATCCGGATGACTGAACACCTGCGGCTGCGAGAGGTCGAGCCAACCAAGAGAATAGAGCGTATCGGCATTTGGTGCGGAGACGCCGCGATAATCCGCTGGGGGATAGCGCGGAACATTGGCCAGCTGGTTCATCGGCGCGCGCATCGTCTCTGCCTTGTCTACGTTGGTGAACTGGACCCGCGTTACCTCGGTTGTGATGAGAGAATAGCCGTAGACATAGGCGTCCTCGGCGATCCGTCTTGCCTCAGCGGGAGTGAGCGACTGCGCACTCGCGGTTGTAGCCCCGGCACAAATCGTGGCCACTGCAAGTCCTCCAAGTCCAAGCAAAAGCGACGGAATTGAGAGGAATCGTGTATTGGTGCCCATGGTCTCACTCCGTTTTCAGAATCAGTGATGATGAAAAGTCGGGACCGTACCCCACGTACCATTGATCCGGGTGTTGGCACCCAGACAGTCAGAAGCGTAATTCAGTCAAAGGCGTAATTCGGGAATTGGTGATTTAGAGGCGACACGAACCTAAGATAACATCACGGTGATCATGCCACTATCCAGAACCTGCAATTCAGGGCGCTGAGGTCGGTAAATGCGCGCTAACGTAAACAGGTTTGAATTCGTCGCTATTCAAGACAATTGCTACGACGATTTCGATTTGATGGCGCAGGATGCCCGGGAGTGGGACATCCACTATCAGCAGACAGGCGCTGGCACCTTCTTCGGACGAATGACTCAGGTCATTCTGAATTCGCTTCAACTCGGCAGGGTGCGGTGGTCTCCGGGCATTTTGGACAACGGTACGGCTCCCCCCGGAAATTGGGTAGTGGCTTTGCCGGTCTCAGCCGAAGGCACTCTGCACGTGCGCGGACGCCCCGCCTCTGTTGACCAACCGCTGTTTGTACCTGCCGGCGAAGACATAGCATTCGCGGCTACTGGCCGGACCGATCTCATCGTCGCCGCGATCGACACAGCGGAAATTGAGCGTTGGATGCAAGTGCGCCGCGGGATCGACGGTATTAACCGGCGGGACCTTCTTGAACGTTGCGAGGTCACCGGTCCTGATTTGGCGCAGCCAACGCTACGACTCCAACACACGCTCAGTGTACTCATGACTCATGGCCACGATGCCAGCCAGGATATTCTGAACACAGCCCATTCTGTGGTGCTGGATACGGTTCTGGAAATTATGCCGTCGTTCGAGGTTATTGAGCCGCTGCACCGTCGCGCCAAAGTCGCGGCCGCGATGCGTACCCTTCTTAAAGAGAACATAGAAAGCGCAATAACGATTGCGGATATCTGCGAGAAAATGGCGGTCCGTGAACGCACTCTCTATCTTGCCTGTCAGGAAGCTTTCGGCAAACCTCCAAAGCGCTTGTTGTACGAGATGCGTTTGAATGCGGTGAGGCGACAACTCTCTCAACCCTCAGATTTGACGAGTGTCACATCGGAGGCGTTGCGGTTCGGTTTCTTGCATCTCGGCCGCTTCGCCGCCGAATATTGCAACCAATTCGGCGAGCGGCCTTCAGAAACTTTGGCGCGTGCACGGGGGAGCAGTCCACATTCCAAGCGGCTCATGTCGGGGCCAGACTAGAGTTTGCTATGAGTTCGAAGCTGTAGGTCAGCGTTCTGATTGTGATGGCTGAGATCATGCTGCGAGAAATGTAGCCTATCGGTCACGGCCATTCATGCTCGGGACTGGTAGGTGTTTGAATCATGTTCCTGAAATCGCGAGGCGGTCTGACAAATGGGTTCATCCACCAGCCGCACAATCTCCGTTATTGTTGCGCTTTTCTGCGGCGCAGTCGGATGTGCTGACACCGGTTTCGGTGCTGATCTCGGGCAAGGGACGTGGGTGCGCTCGGCGTCAGTTCAAAACGCCAATGGCTGGCTCGGGGACATCGAGATATGAGAATACGATGTCCTTCAGCAGCGGCCCGTCATCGGCTCCACGCTGCATTTCTGAAAAACATCTGAGAGCCGCGCGCAATGCGCAGGCTCTCACACGTCTACCTCAACCATAATCCGGAAGTCGATCGGCACTAGGTTGGAGCCATAAGTAGCTCATCGCTTCAAGTCCTTTAGCTTCATATTCTTTCATCGCCTGCGAAGCCTCTTGGGCCCGACGCAACTTGGTGGATGCGGCAGTTGTCAAAATCCTTGGTGCCATCGCCATGCGGCCTGTTATCGCCGACGATTGGGACGACGCCGCCGCCCGCACTTTGCGAGCCTTTGAGGCTTTGCTGGCGTTACGTTTTCCCCGGTTTCTCGCGGCTTGATCGCACACACAGGCCGGGTTTTACTAAAGACCTATTGACCGCCCCCGGATACCGACGCATTGATGCACGTAACGACACGGAAGAGTCCGGGCTCAGAGCCCGGCGCCGAAGGAGCAACCGCCCCGGAAACTCTCAGGCACCCAGGACCGTGACGTTGCGGAACTCTGGAAAGCGGCCGCCGCCAGCGGCCCACCGAAGAGGAAAGACACACCGGAATATTTCTTCGGCGTGTTCAAACTTTCAGGTCACGTGACAGAGGGGGCTCAGTGAATGCGCTGTTTGGCGCGCAATTGAGCTCAAGGACGATCTGGCTTGATCACAAAATCTGACGTTCGTGCCGCAACGTTGCCGCTGCGGACTCCGCTTTACGATCTCCATTGCGAGCGCGACGCCAGGATGGTGCCGTTTGCAGGCTATGAGATGCCCATTCAATATGCGCCGGGCATACTCAAGGAGCATCTGCACACGCGGGCGCTGGCGGGGCTCTTCGATATATCCCACATGGGTCAGATCGCCGTACGTTCTCGGTCAGGCACCATTCAGTCTGCCGCACTTGCGCTCGAACGCGTCGTTCCTGTCGACGTCGCGGGTCTCATGCCCAACCGTCAAAGATACGCGTTTTTCACGAATGGCGCAGGTGGAATTCTTGATGATCTGATGATCGCCCATCGCGGAGACAGCCTGCTCCTTGTCGTGAACGCGGCCTGCAAGATCGCCGATGAGCATTACCTCATGGCTGAACTCGGATCGGACTGTATCGTCGAACGCGAGGAACGCGCCCTGATTGCGCTGCAGGGGCCCCGCGCAGAGTCCATTCTAGCAACCTTGGCTCCAAGCTGCAGGCAAATGCGGTTCATGGATGTTCAATCTGCAATGCTGCTCGGCCACGATTGCCTTCTGATGCGTTCGGGCTATTCCGGCGAAGACGGCTTTGAAATCTCGATCCCGAGGGATGCCGCACGCAGCATCGTCGAAACGTTGCTCGATTCCCCCGACGTCGCCCTAATCGGACTTGGTGCGCGCGACTCGTTGCGGCTTGAAGCAGGCCTCTGTCTCTACGGCGCCGATATCGGCCCGGACACGACACCCGTCGAGGCGGCGCTAGAATGGGCGATCCAACCGGTTCGAAGGACCGGAGGCGCGCGCGCTGGTGGCTTTCCCGGCGCATCAATTATCCTTCACCAGCTTGAGCATGGCGCTGCGCGTCGCAGAGTCGGATTTCGTGCCGAAGGGCGAGCGCCCGTCCGCGCTGGCGCTCTCGTTTTTGCCGAATCTGACGACCAAACACCCGTCGGTGCTGTGACATCAGGCGGATACGGTCCGACTGTCGAAGGCCCGATCGCCATGGGCTATCTGACGACGACGGCAAGTCAACCTGGAACACGCGTTTTTGCTGAAGTGCGAGGGGCGAGGCTGCCCCTTCGCGTCACCGAGCTGCCTTTCATACGGCCACGCTACAAGCGCATTTGAGCCCATCGATCCGGAGACCCTGAAAAAATGAAATATACCGAAGAGCACGAGTGGCTTCGACTTGACGGCGATGTCGCGACAGTCGGGATCACCAAATACGCCACTGTGCAACTTGGCGATCTGGTGTTCGTGCAGCTTCCCGACATCGGTTCAAGATGGACAAAGGGGAGTGTCGCCGCCGTCGTTGAATCAGTGAAAGCGGCATCTGACGTCTTTGCGCCGCTCGATGGCGAGATCGTTGCCGTCAATGACGGCGTCGTATCGGACCCGTCGCTGATCGGATCAGATCCCGAAGGCACAGGGTGGCTCTTCAAATTGCGTCTCGCTGACGTCGGGGCCTACGACGCTCTGATGGATGGGGAAAACTATCATAAGCTCACTGGCGAATAGGATTCAAATGACAGCCGGCAAGAACTACGACCCATACGACTTTGCGAACCGCCGTCACATTGGTCCATCTCCTGCGGAGATAACCGAAATGCTCGACGTGCTTGACGTGCCCACACTTCATGCACTGATTGACGAAACGGTTCCCTCCGCGATCCGCCAAGCGACACGGATAGATTTCGGCGTTTCGCTGTCGGAGCGCCGGGCCCTGGACAAGCTGCGAGCTACGGCAAAGAAGAATCACCTGCTTACTTCGCTGATCGGTCAAGGCTATCATGGCACTACCATGCCGCCCGCAATTCAGCGCAATATCTTCGAGAATCCGGCGTGGTACACGGCGTATTCGCCCTATCAGCCCGAAATCAGCCAGGGGCGGCTCGAAGCGCTGCTGAATTTTCAAACCATGGTGGTCGACCTAACCGGCCTCGAGGTCGCTAACGCTTCGCTTCTCGACGAAGCAACCGCCGCCGCCGAAGCAATGGCAATGGCCCGGCGTGTGGCCAAAGCAACGTCGAACACCTTCTTTGTCGATAGCGCGTGCCTGCCGCAGACGATCGCGGTCGTTCGAACTCGGGCGGAGCCCCTCGGCTGGAACGTCGTCGTCGGCGACCCCTTCAAGGATATGGGCGATACGCCCATCTTCGGCGCGCTGTTTCAATATCCCGGCGTCAACGGCGACTGCCACGACTTTACGCCGTTGATCAACCGCCTCCACGCCCACGGCGCCATCGCCGCCGTGGCAGCCGATCCTCTCGCTTTAACCCTTCTGAAACCGCCCGGTGAAATGGGCGCCGACATTGCCATCGGCTCGATGCAACGGTTCGGGATGCCGATGGGCTATGGCGGTCCGCATGCTGCCTATATTGCGACGCGCGATGCCTATAAGCGATCGCTGCCCGGACGGCTCGTCGGCGTATCGGTCGATGCACGCGGCAATCGCGCCTATCGGCTGGCCCTACAAACGCGTGAACAACATATCCGGCGGGAGAAAGCAACCTCCAACATCTGCACGTCGCAAGTACTCTTGGCGGTCATTGCATCGATGTATGCCGTGTTTCATGGGCCCCGCGGTTTGAAGGCTATCGCTTCCCGCGTCCATCGAGATGCCGTGCGTCTCGCGGAAGGCTTGGAGTCGCGAGGATTCAAGGTGTCCCCGGCATTCTTCTTCGACACCATCACCGTCGAAGTGGGACCATACCAGGGTCTGATCATGAAGAATGCCGTCGACAACGGGATCAATCTGCGCAAGGTCGCCGGCAATCGCATCGGCATCACTGTCGATGAACGCACACGACCCGACATCATCGAAGCCGTATGGCGAGCCTTTGGTTGCTACGACCTCCAGTATTCGGAAGATTGGCCGGCGCCACGCTTGTCCCCGGACTTGATCCGAACATCCGAATACTTGACGCACCCGGTTTTTCACATGAATCGGGCCGAGAGCGAAATGACCCGATACATGCGTCGGCTCGCGGACCGCGATCTTGCTCTCGACCGCGCCATGATTCCGCTCGGCTCGTGCACAATGAAACTCAATGCGACGGCCGAGATGCTTCCTATATCGTGGCCGGAGTTTGCCGAGATGCATCCCTTCGTTCCTCCTGAGCAGGCTGAAGGGTATCGTGAACTCATCGATGATTTGAGCGCGAAACTTTGCCAGATCACTGGATATGACGCGATCTCGATGCAGCCGAACTCAGGCGCGCAAGGCGAATTCTCCGGCCTGCTGGCCATCCGCGCCTTCCATAAAAGCCGAGGCGAAGGGCACCGTAACGTGTGTCTCATTCCCGCGTCTGCTCATGGCACCAACCCGGCTTCGGCGCAAATGTGCGGTATGACCGTCGTCGTTGTTGCAAGTGACCGAGAAGGAAACATCGACATCGCCGATTTTCGCAGCAAGGCGCAATTGCATGCGGCCAAACTTGCTGGCTGCATGATCACATATCCGTCTACACACGGCGTATTTGAAGAGAGTGTCCGCGAAATCTGCGACATCACACACTACAATGGTGGTCAAGTGTATCTTGATGGCGCCAACTTGAATGCCCTCGTTGGCATCGCGCGGCCAGGAGACGTCGGCGCCGACGTCGGACATATCAATCTGCATAAAACATTCTGTATTCCGCATGGCGGTGGCGGTCCGGGCATGGGCCCGATCGGGGTTAAATCGCATCTCATTCCGTTTCTGCCAACGCATCCCGAGATAGACGGAAATGGCCACACAGTGTCGGCGGCTCCCTACGGCTCTGCTTCAATTCTGCCGATCTCATGGAGCTATTGTCTGCTTATGGGTGGACGCGGTCTCACGCAGGCGACACGCGTTGCCATTCTCAATGCGAACTACATCGCCAAACGCCTCGAGAATGCTTATCCCATTTTGTACAAAGGAGTGAGCGGACGCGTCGCTCATGAATGCATCATCGACGTTCGGCCTATCACGGATGCCACCGGGATAACGGTTGACGATATCGCCAAACGCCTAATTGATTGCGGGTTTCATGCGCCGACGATGAGTTGGCCGGTTGCCGGTACGCTAATGATCGAGCCGACGGAATCGGAAACGAAGGCCGAATTGGACAGGTTCTGCGACGCCATGCTCGGTATTCGCGAAGAAATTCGCGCCATTGAGGAAGGGCGCATGGACCGCCTCAACAATGCGTTGAAGAATGCTCCCCACACCGTGGCCGACTTGATCGAAAAATGGAGCCGACCTTACCCGCGTCAGGCTGCGTGCTTCCCAGCAGGTTCGTTTCGGGTCGACAAATACTGGCCTCCGGTCAATCGCGTCGACAACGTCTACGGTGACAGGAATCTCGCATGCACTTGTCCTCCAGTTGAAAGCTACGTGACGAAGGATGAAGCGTTGCTCACCGAGACAGCTATCGGCAGCCCCTGAATCGAAGGGAGACACGTATCGTGCCGGACACCTTACAGGTCCTTATCGCCGATCCGATCCATGAGGATGGGCGCAAGTTGCTCGCTACGTATCCCGATATTCACGTCGATATCGCGACAGGCCTCGATGAAGAGGGATTGATTTTAAAGATTCCGACATACGACGCACTGATCGTCCGTTCGAAATCACGGGTTACACGATCCGTCATTGAAGCTGGTCGCGCGCTCAAAGCTATTGGCCGAGCCGGGATCGGCGTCGACAATATTGATATCTCGGCAGCGACTGAGCACGGCATTGTCGTATTCAACACACCCGACGCTAATGCGACGACGACCGCTGAGCTTACCGTCGCGCATATGATGTCACTCAGCCGTCATCTGCCGCAGGCCGATCGTTCGGTACGCAGTAATGAATGGCAACCAACACGCTTTGTCGGCACGGAACTCGCCGGCAAGACGGTCGGTATTATCGGTTTCGGGACGATTGGACGTCTCGTAGCGGAGCGATGTGCGGCGCTCAAAATGAAAGTGCTCGCCTACGATCCCTACGTCACCCCCGAGATCATGTGTCAATATTCAGCTGCGCAACGGAACTTGGACTCGCTTCTCGCAAGTTCCGATTATGTCACGCTACATTGTCCCCTGACCGATAAGACGCATAATCTGATCGATGCGACACGCCTGTCAGCAATGAAGTCCGGCGCGAGACTCATCAACTGTGCTCGCGGCGGGCTCGTCGATGAAAAAGCGCTGCTCGATGCGCTGCGCACGGGACATATCGCGGGCGCAGCGCTCGATGTTTTTGCCAAAGAGCCGCCGCTTGGCTCAGAATTCATTGCGTGCGACAACGTCGTGCTGACGCCGCACCTCGGAGCATCGACGAAGGAGGCTCAACAGGCCGTCAGCGTCCAGATTGCCGAAGATGTCGCTAAATTTCTGACTACGGGAGAAGCGGAGTCGGCCGTGAACCTGCCGCGCGTCTCATCCGAACAGTTCAGCCAATCCCGGCCCTATCAAACCTTGGCGTTGGCACTTGGGCGATTGGCCGGAGCGCTGACCGAGGCGCCGATCAGCGAGCTTGTTGTCCGCCTCTTCGGCAGGATCGCTGATTTCGATCCGCGACCGATAACGGTCGAAGCTGTTATCGGCTTGCTTGAATCCCGGCTCGCCGAACGTGTCAACCGCGTCAACGCGACCCATCTTGCAACAGCACAAGGGATCGAAGTTCGAGAATCGCGATCGCAACACGTACGCGATTACCTGTCGCTCATCGAAATCTGCGTGGTCGCGCCAAACAAATCAACGACCGTCGCCGGCACGTTGCTCGGTGGCCGCCAGCCGCATCTCGTTCGTATCGACAGTTACCACGTTGAGGCACCACTCGGAGGTCATTTTCTCTTTACGCGCCATCGTGATCAACCTGGCGTCGTCGGCACATTGGGAGGCATTCTCGGTCGAGAGAAGATCAACATTTCTCGCATGAATGTCGGCGTAGACGGCATGGTCGATACGGCGATTGCTCTGATCGGCGTTTCAGCACCTCTCCCGGAGAACGCGATCGCTGAAATCAGAGCGCTACCGGTGATCTTCGAAGTTTTCGGAATAAGCCTGTGAAAGCGCGCAAGGCCCGCTTCGATGCCGTCTGCTTCGATTTCGACAGCACTCTGACCGGGCTCGAAGGTATCGACGAACTCGCTCGTCGCGCGGGTGTCGAAACGGCCATTGCACCATTGACAGCGCTGGCCATGGACGGTGCCGTCGCCCTCGACGAAGTTTACTCCCGCAGGCTTGAGATTCTGCGACCTGATCGTGCTGCAGTCTCCTGGCTTGGCGCGCGTTATCTCGAGGAGATGGTCCCTGGCGCCGACACCACGGTCGACGCCCTGCATCAGGCCGGTGTTGCCGTCTATATTGTCAGCGGCGGTCTTCGCGAAGCGATTTTGCCGTCAGCAGCCAAGCTCGGTATTTTGCCGGAACGCGTCCATGCCGTCGGTATCGAGTTCGGCGCCGACGGTCTTTTCAAAGATTTCGATCGTATATCGCCGTTGGTAAAGTCGGACGGTAAAGCCGTCATCTGTCACACGCTCTTTCAAGATCATGGTGCCATTGCGCTCGTCGGCGACGGCTCCAGCGATGTCGCGGCAAAGACAAGCGGTGCGTACGTCATTGGATTCGGCGGTGTCGCCGCACGGGAAATTGTCCGTAGGGAAGCCGATATCTTTATATCCGGGCCGAGTCTCACTGGCATACTCGACGTCTTATTCGAGGGACCCAAACCCACTTAAGCGCTGATGTGGGATATTGCCGGTTAAGAGATGCGGCGGGCGGTTTGCTCCATGAGCGATCCAGCGACGTGATGGATCTCATGACAACGCCGAAGCAATGACGCGTGACATGGGACGCGCGGCGCCAGCATTGCGTCGCATAAATGAACCGCGTTTTTCGCGGAACTGGGTACCATCGCGGTCTGAACGCTACATCGAGCACTCTCTGCTTGAGCTAAGATTCACCGACTGTCGCGTGCTTTGGAGGGGAAACCGGCCGCGTCATGCTGCGCATGACAAAAATCCTTAACTACATTAACCCACTATGAAGCGTTTCAAACAAGGTTGTGCGTTCATGCTTTGCAGAATAACAAGTATCCTCGCAATTTTTATGCTTCTTCTTGGGTGGATCGCCACTCCGGTGTCCGCTGCCGATGAAAAGCTATCGAAACAGCAGCTGGACCAGTTGCTGGCTCCGATTGCGCTTTATCCCGACGACCTTCTGACCAACGTGCTGATGGCGTCGACTTATCCCGTCGATGTTGTCGAGGCGAACCGCTGGATCACTCAGCCGGAGAACGCGCAGCTCAAGGGCGATGCGCTCGCAAAAGCTATTGAAGGCAAAGACTGGGATCCGAGCATCAAGGCTCTCGTTCAGTTTCCGAGCGTCCTCGCAACAATGAGCGACAAGCTTGATTGGACGCAGAAAGTCGGAGACGCATTTCTCAATCAGCAGGACGAAGTCATGGATCAAATCCAGTTTCTTCGTTCCAAGGCAGACTCTTCCGGCAATCTGAAAAGCAACAAGCAGCAGAAAGTTTCAAAACAGACGGGCTCATCCGGAGACATCATTGTCATCGATCCCGCAACGCCCGACGATATCTACGTTCCCGTCTACGACCCGGCGGTCGTGTATGGAAGCTGGTGGTATCCCGATTATCCGCCATACGTCTGGACCTATCCGGGCGTGAGCTATGTTGACGGTTGGTGGTGGGGTGCTGGCGTCGCCATAGTCGGGGCGATCTGGGGCTGGAACCACTGGGATTGGCACCGCCACAACATCCACGTTGACGTCAACCGCTGGAACCGCATCAACCATAATCGAAGGCGCATCACGTCCGATCGCTGGCGCCATAACGGTCGTCATCAGCGCCGAGCGACGGACATCGATCGCGCCAAGCTTCAGCAGAAGTTCAAAGGTAATAGCAATTCGGTCGGCTCGAAGAGAAGAGCCGCCTCCCGCCAGATCCAGGCCGCAAGAACAAACAAATCAGCGGTCCACGCGCGCCGCCATTACAAACGTCCATCTTCGGGCAAGGCGGGCGCCGCTCGCTTAAATCGTCGCCAATTCAAGACCCCTCGTGCAGGACGCCCTACTATGCATAGACGCCCTACTATTCAAAGGAGAACGGGCGGTCATAGCCGAGGCGGCTTCCGCCGGCGTAGATGAATCGCTCGTTCGTAGAATGATAAAACATCGAACGCGCTAGCTCGACGCCAGCATGAGTAAGCGTTACGCGTCGAATGACGCCGGTGCCGTGACACCTGACTTACGTTGTAGTGGCGGACCCAAGGCCGCCGCCGCACTCACGCGGATGGGTATGAAATTTGATGCTGCAAAGCTCAACTTTTCCCGCTGAGGTGAGGGCCATCCCCACCCCATTGCTCCTCGCCAAGCATTTTCTTAATCATTTCGAGCGCCGTTTTCGATGCCTGGACGTGGCTACAAGTTCGCTCCGAGTGCGCCTTCATACGCTCGGCGAAAGACAACTCCTGTTTGGAACGAATATCCTTCGACAGGCGGAAATCGACCCAGATGACATTGTCTTCAAACATGACGGGCTTTCGGCTACAGGCGAATGTTAATCCTTCTTAGATCGCCATGTGCAAGTAGCGTGCCTCTTTAACCGTCCAAATACCACTGTCGTTTTCGGCAATTCGCGCCGCAATCAATGCGTTACCTGCACTGCGGCGTCATATATCTGCATACCGAGAATATAAGCGCCAAGCCACGCCAACGCGGCGGCCAAAACCAAAAACACAGCCCATTTCACGAGGCGCTGCTTGCCGGACGTCGAGGCACGGTCTTCCTGTGACATGGCACACACTCCCTAAAGCCTGGCTTCGTAACTCGCCGGGTATCAGGCGATGCTGCCGTCGCCTTGCTGTTTCTGAAACGTCTTCGATGCTTTCAATTGGTTCATTACTTTTTCCAGTAGACTTTCCATTAGCGTGCGAGCGCGTCGGTTGAGCGACTGCTCGTTGGTTTCGGTGATCGATTGACCCAGATTGTGCGCGCTACGATAGCCGGCGCGTTCAGGTATGGACCCAAGCAGGGCCTCGTAACCCGCCGTCTCGACGTATTTGCGCGCAGCATGTTCTTCCCGCAACTCAAGAAGCCGGCAGAGAGCGACGGCAAGACGCTCCTTCGGAATACCCATCTGTTCGAGTTCATAAAGAAGCAATACAGTCGGATACAGATCGTCCGTGCTCGCGCCCGTCGGCAAAATTACGACTTGCGACGAACGCGCGATGTCGAGAGTTGCCGGGCTCGCATGGCCGGGTGTATCGACGATGATGAGATCGAAGCCGTGGACACTCGCCAAAACATCTCCGATCGTATTGAAGGCTTCGGCTTCGACAGGATAAGCACTTCCGCGCGCGGCGCGTGTCCTGGCCCAACGAACGGCCGTCTGCTGGTTCACATCAAGATCGGCAAGTTTCACTTTCAGTTTGCCCCGGGTGGCAACCGCGGCGAACGCTCTGGCGAGTGTGCTTTTGCCCACCCCGCCCTTTTGCCCCACAAACGATACGACTACCGGCATTGCCTTTTCCTCCCCGTCCGCCGGCTCAAAGGGATAGGCAGCGGGCCAAGAACGGCCCAGCTTAGCACGCGCGCGGGCGCTCGCGACGGGCTTGTGAGAGCCTAGGCTGGAAAAGTAGCCCCAATAGTTATTGCCACGCCGCCCGCGGCCCATCGCGCGGATTTTCGTCAGTATCCGATTTCGGAACACCGATCTGCGCTGCTCTCCGCAGCAAGCACGGAGCCTTTCAGTGCCAAAAAGCCGGGTTCGTCAACATCCCGATAAGCCCCGTTTGCCAGCCGGCTTTGGCTCCTGGAACTGCGTTCGACGTCAGATCCTGCGCCTTTCCATATGACTCGACGGGCATCCGCCGGGGCTCCTGCGCGTGGCCAGCATATGCCTTCGTTTTCTTGGATTTCGATGGATCGGAAACGGTGGCGGCCTTTGCATGCGCACCTTTCGATTTCTTGGGAGTGGACGCAGTCGACGACACTCTCGATCTCAGCACCGCGACGTGAGCCTGGGTCGCAGAATCCGATTGCGGATTGATCGCAACGGGGGCCGTCGTCTTGGCTTTCTCGGTACCGGCCGTTGCGTCGTCATTCGATGCCGCCAAATCTTCAGAAAATTTGGCGCTCAGAGCTTCCGCAGCCCGTCGCGTCTCCTTCGTTGCGGGCTTGGTCCCGGTGCTCTCGACTTGCGCGCGGGCCGCAGGCGGCATGAACTGCGGCAGGGGTGTGCTTTCCCGTCGAACCGCTTCCGCGCCGACCGCCGGCATGCTTAGGATGCCGACAGCAAAGAGAATTTCCAGAGCATAAATACGCATAAACACTGCCCTTCTCCCCAAAAGATTTCACTCCTGAAGGAAGGCAGTAGCGTGGCCGAATTATCCGTATCGTGATGATTTCGCCGCGAGTTCAAACGCGCCTTATCAAACGAGGTGCCCTTTCGCGAGAGACGCCCGTTAGGCGTTGAGCAACGGCCTGATCGCCAAGGTAGGCGTCGGCAGACGCAAGAGCTTGCTTGATCTCGGATGAGATGAAGCATCGTCGCTGAAGCTCAGCCTCGGCACTCTTGAGCGCGTCTCGTAACTGCTTGACCAGCGGTAGAAGCGCTGCATCCGAGATCTCATTCACCCACGCCACTCTGGACTCCTATGACTAAGGACAGTGTTCGCGCGCCGACGTTGGCGTCGCGCCCCCAATCAGACGGAAATCATGGGCAACGTATGGCTTGGCGGGCCGCTGGCAAAAAATTTTTGATGCGCGGGATCGACGCGCCCGCGCCGGACTTCAGAAATTGATGGCAAGACGAACTATATTCAGTATTGACTAGAAGCCGCGCCCGCGAGTTTCGGAGACCGGTCCATGATCGTCAGGAAATCAAAAGCGCAATTAGACGAAGAACTTAACGAGGCTCTTAAAGAGACGTTCCCTGGCAGCGATGCGATTGCTATCGATGCGTCGACCGATGAGCCCATTAGGCCGGTCGGGCGCCGTCCCTCGGGGATCGATAAGGGGCTCGTTGAAGATTTGGCACGGGAAGTCCGAAAGAGCCACCCACAATCCAGACCACTTAGGCGAACAGAGACCTAAGCCTCCGCCGTCCCGCGTTTAGCGGCCGCCGTCGAGTTGTGTCGCCATGGCGGCGATGGTGCGCTGGTAGACTTCGGCTTTATTCCATTGGCCGATGACGCCGTAATTCGCCGATCCCGGCTGCCATGACCCGCCGCGCTGCCAACCGTGGCTTGCGAGGAAATTTGCAGTCGAAGCAAGAATGTCGGGCACGCTATGCACCAAGTCCCGGCGGCCGTTGCCATCGAAGTCGACGGCATAGCGGACATAGGGTGTCGGGAGAAACTGTGTTTGTCCAATCTCTCCGGCCCAACCGCCGCGCAACTGGCTCGGCGGCAAGTCACCGCGTGCGACAATACGGATCGCATCCACAAGCTGGTCTGCAAAGAATTCGGAGCGCCGGCAGTCGTAGGCCAGCGTTGCGAGCGACCGCAGGATCGAGTAGCGCGCCGACGCATCGGCACCGTAGTGTGTTTCGAGACCCCAAATCGCAACAATCACCGCACCCGGAACGCCGTATCTTTTTTCGATACGGTCGAGCGTGGCGCGATGCGTTCGCATCAGGGATCTTCCACGGTTGATGAGCGCGCCGTCGACGCGACGCGCATAAAACTGCTGAAAGCTCAGCTTGAAAGAATGCTGCGACCTATCGAGATGGATTACGGTCGAGTCGTATGTGACGCCTGATAAAGCCAGCGAAACGGTTGCAGGTTTTATACCATGCGCCGCCGCCCGAGATTTGAAATCCTGCAGCCATGCATCGAATCCTCGAGGGCCGCTGCCGCACTGGGCAGCAATACCAGCGGCGGGATAGGCCAACAGCGAAAGCAGTATGCACGCAACGCGCAATGTCGCGCCTTTCAACGAACCGGACTTATGAGGCATGACGGCTCTGCTTTATTGAAACGATGCGATCCGGCGATCACCAGCCACTGTAGCAGATCCGGTGCACGCGCATATCGTAGCCGTTGTCGAAGTAGCAGCCTGGTCGGATCGGTGCTGCCGCATAGTAGCCTTCAAAAGGGGGAGGTGGCGGAGGAGGCGCGATCGCGACGGCCCTACGTGCCAGGGGCGCTCGAGGGACCCGATGAAGGCGCTGAACTCGCCGGACTGGCTTTACACGTAAGACGGGGACCGGAACTTCGACGATTTCTGGGCCGTAATCGCAGCCTCTAAAATCAGGCGGATGGTAGCCGTAGCGGTCAAACCCGCACCCGCGGTAAGTCGCCTCCGCGGTTGCGGAGAGAACGGATACTGCCAGCACCGCAGCCAAGGCGGTGATGCCGAATCTCACGCCCAACATGGAATCTCTCCTCTACGCTGCCCGCCGTTGCAGATCACTAGAGTTGAGGCGCAGAGTAAATTTATTGCAAAAATGCTGATGCAATCGCGCTCAAAAGGAAACTAGGATTAAAAGAGTTTTGAATCCGCTGTCCTGAGGCTGGGGTGTCGGCCCAGGATCAGCGGGCGGCTTGCGATTTGGTTGAGGTCGCAGCCAACTTGGGACGAGCCCGGCCGCCTCGTGCGCTATCAGCCGAGCCCGATCTTCATTCATCGGATTCGTTTCACCAGCGGGCGTGACGGCGCCAATACCGATGGTGATAATAGGGTCCGAAGCGATACGGATAAGCTGCGTAATACGGATATGGCCCAAGATGGGGTCGCCTGTAGTACGTAACCACCGGGTCATCATCTTCGTAATAGTAGTCGTCATCCGGTTCGTAGTAGCGCCGTTCGACGATCCGTTCATGCTCGACAACCGGGGCAGGTCTTTCGATCACCGTTTCCCGCTCGTCATAGCTCCCTAAATCGGCAGCGGAAGCAACGCTTGGGGCAAGGCCCGCGATGACCGATGCCGTGAGTGCGCAGATCAGAGTTTTCATGGCAAGACTCCCATTCAAACTGATGTCAGAAACTCCCCCAGGCGTGAATGGTTGCTGAATGCGGTCACGCATCGCATGCGGCACACGACATTCGGTTGCGACGCGCGATCGGTTGACGCGCTGACGTCAAATTTCGGGAATTCGGGAAAGCAGGACGCTAGTGCTCGCTCGCGTTAAAAGCGCACCTGAACTGCTTGTCTTGCATGGGCGCGTTCAAGACTTGTCCGAATGAACGCGCCTATCTCATATCCGCCGAGCCTTTGGAGCGAGTCGGGCGATCCCAAAGAACGCTTTTCGACTTTGTTCTTCAGACCGAAGCTTGAGGCGCACACGCATCAAGTCCTTCCAACCGATATAGCCGATGAGCTGTCCGCTATCGCGATCGACGACCGGAAGATGCGAAACGTTGGCGCCGTTCAGCTTTTCCGCCAACCCCTCCAGGAATTCGTCGGGATAAGCCACTACGACATTCTTGCCCTTGAGCAACTTGCCGAGCGTCGTATTGCGATGCTCGCCGCGGCGGCGCCAGCGAAGAACCGTCGGCGGATCGATCACACCCAAAACCCGCACATCTTCATCAATCACCGGGAATGTCGGATGGCGTGTCGCCGGACTCGTCAGAAAGGAAACGGCCTGATGCAACGTCATCAATGCCGGAACCGTGTCGACGTCGGCCGTCATGACTTCGGCGACGCGCGTCAAGGCGAACGGGTCCGTACGATATTCTCGAACGAGATGATGGCCTCGGCGCGCCAGCTTCTCGGTCAGAATCGAGCGACGCATCAAGAGAACGGTCACCGCATGCGCTGCTATGCAAGCCGCAACGAGCGGCACCAACATGCCCGTCGCACCCGTCAGCTCAACGGCGAAGAACGTTGCCGTCAGCGGAGCGCGCATCGTGCCGCCCATGGTCGCCGCCATCGCGAGGAGTGCCCAGAATCCCGGCGCTGCTGCCGGCATTATTGCACTCAATGCCGCACCCATCGCGCCACCGATGATGAGCAACGGCGCGAGAACACCTCCGGATGTGCCCGAACCCAACGCTACGGCCCAGATGGTTGCTTTGACTCCCAAAAGCAGAAGCGCGCTTTTTCCGGTGAGCGTGCCAAGGAGAAGCTGATCGATATTCGTGTAGCCGACGCCAAGAGCACGGGGATCGATCAGGCCGCCGATGCCGACGATCAAACCTCCGAACATCGGCCACCACATCCAGTGAACGGGGAGCTTGGGAAACAGATCTTCGGCAGCATATACGAGCTTCGTCAGACAGCCTGAGAGGAGCCCACCGAGGGCACCGATCGCGATCCAGCACGCAAGCCCCGATACCGACATGTCTGCGCTGCCTGAGAATGAGAACAGCGGCGACTGCATGTGCAAATAGGAGCGCCCTACCTCCGCAACGATTGCCGCCACCGCTACAGGTATGAAGCTTTTGGGCGTCCATTCGAACAGCAGCAATTCGACAGCAAGCATAATTGCTGCGATCGGCGTTCCGAAAACGGTGGTCATGCCAGCAGCTGCGCCAGCTACCAGCAGCGTCTTTCTTTCGTTGTCGCTGACAGGGAGCCACTGCGCGATGAGCGATCCCAAGGCGCCGCCGGTCATGATGACGGGACCTTCGGCGCCGAACGGGCCGCCTGTCCCTATGGAAATCGCAGACGACAAGGGTTTCAAGACCGCGACTTTAGGATCGAGCCGCGAGCGGCCCAGAAGAATCGCCTCGATAGCTTCCGGGATGCCATGCCCCCGGATTTTTTCGCTGCCGTAACACGCCATCAAGCCGATGATGATCGACCCTCCCGCCGGGATGAGCACCGTCCATAGCCCAAACGGAGATTGCGAGATGTCTGCAGTTGCGAGTGAGAAGCGGCCGAAATAAGCAATATTCGTGAAGAGGCGAATAAGGTCGAGCAGAACCACGCCTGCGGCCACGCTCACCAAAGCAACCAGTACCGCGATGGCCGCGATATAAAGTACGCGCGGATTTGTCGTGAAATCACCGAGGCGGCGCAGCTCAGCGCTGTCTAGCTTCATCGATACTCCGTTTGCCTTTAGCTCTATATTTGGGGCTGCCAGGATACAGAATCGACCCCGTGGTGCCGCGCGCTATATATCGTAATACGATATGTATACAAGGCTCGGAGCTTTTCGACGGAGGGGCCTGGCGTCGCATGGTTGAATGGCGCCGCCCGATAAAATAAAAGTAGCCGGAGGTGCTAATGCGAGTGCATGGAGCCGGGGCTCCAGGCCGCTTCACCCATCGAAACAGGAGTTCGCCTTGGTCGACAAGCAATCGAATATATCTCTATCGCCGAAGCCGACCGCTCGGCGCAAAAGGTCCGTCCTGACGAAGGCCAACTACGAGGCGCTGGCGGAATTCCGTTGCGAGCTGAGGAAATTTCTCGCGTTTAGCGAGGCTGCCGCGGTCGGCGCGGGCGTAACCCCGCAGCAGCATCAATTGATGCTCTCAGTCAAGGGTGCACCCGGGCGAGACTCGCTCAGCATCGGAGAAATCGCCGACCGGCTGCTCCTCCGTCACCATACGATTGTCGAGCTTGTCGACAGGCTTTCGGACCTTGGCCTGGTGGAGCGCAATCCCGATCCGACCGATAGGCGTAAGATACAAGTTTCATTGACAAAGTCGGGTAACGCGACAATCGACAAGTTATCGTCCATCCATGTCGAGGAGCTGAAAAGCATACGTCCGACGCTGCGCAAGCTCTTGAGGACGTTCGAGCGACGATAACGCTAAGTCCGTTCGGCCAGCTATTCCTTGTCTCGGTCCTTGTCCGCTTTTGGCTTTGCGAACGTCGACCCCGCCTCCTTGAACTTCATCGCATGCGCGTCTTCGGCGGCGCCTGGAACCTCGGCGACAACGCCGAAGGGCACGGGCTCATCCTGAGTGTACCGCTTTCCGAGCCGGTAAGCGATTTCGGCACGCGCCGTTTCGACGCCGAGGTAAAATGCATGCCCAACGTCGGTACCAAGCTCAAGATCAGGATAAAGCTTGAACGGATCGTCGGAGATGTGGTGTCCGTTGCGGTTGTAGATATGAATGCCGTCTTCCGCGACCTCGATCCGATAGTTGCGATCGCGGAGAGCGGCCGCGAGTTCGACGATTTCCGCAGGCGTCGATGCAAAGCCCCGGCGATCCCGCAGCGCCATTAGCCCCATGCCGAAGCCCTGCGGTAAGGCATTTGCCTTGCGCGCCGCGAAGTATTCCCGCCGTGCGCGATCGAATTCCTTGATCGCCGTACGGCAGTGGGGGCTGACCTGCACCGCAAGGACTGCCGTGATGTGAAGCTCGGAGCAGATCCCCATCAGGACGGCATTGATGCCAGTCGTGTCGGCATCCGTCAGCTCGGTAACATTGCCGATGCCCATCAGGATCGGCACATCCGGGCGGCGTTTGCGCAGATCGTAATATCGGGCCACCGAAGCGGTGAAGCCGTAGTGAATCGGATCGAGGATCGGATCGGCGTAGAAGGGCCGACCCTTTTCGATCATGACGTCGATGACGCGGTCGAGAGAGTCCATATCCGCCGCGCCGGCTGAAATAAGGATAGGTGCGGCGGGTCCTTCATCGACAATCGAGATCGTCTTTTCCGACAGACTGAAAAGATAGTCGGCGCCCGCCCGCGTCGCACGCGACAGCTCCTCGGCATTGAAGGAGTCGACGCTGACCTTTGCTCCATCGGCGTGCAGAGCCGCGATGGCCTCTTCGAGATGCGGAAACGGACTGTCCGGCAAGCATCCGAGATCTATGACGTCGGCGCCGTCAGCGCGATATTTGCGTGAGCGCTCGACAATTTGCCAAGGTGTCAGCAAGGTCGCATCGACTATCTCGCCGAAGATCGTGACATCCTGCTCGGAGAGGTCGATCTTGCGCGCGGCGTGACCCAGGTATTCCGGCAGATCGGCAATCTCCTCGGGACCGCGCTCGAAACGAGTTCCGAAGTGGTCCGACAGACGCTCGAGGTCACCGCGAAAGCGCCCGGGGAGAATCACGCGGTCGGTGCCTTCCGGCAGCTTCAGCCGGCGCTCGACAATATCGGAGGTCATCAGCGCTGCGACTTTCACGCCGATGTTGGCGACCACCGGGTCGATCTCCGCGTCGTTGAGTTCTTCCGCTACGCGCTTGACGCGCGGCTCCGCCAACGATCCGGTTACCAAAACGACGCGCTTGGCCATTGGCCGGGTATTCCTTTTCAAGATCGGTTAGACCGTGCATTGGCATTGAACGGCCTTCGTTGCAATGTCTACGGCAGCGCATCGGCAGCAAGGTAAAAAAGATTTTGTCCCTGGCATCGAATAGGACTGGAGACGTCTCACTAATGAAGAAAGTGCTCATCATCGGAATCGGGGCCGGGAATCCGGACTACGTGACGATGCAGGCCGTCAAGGCACTGAACGAGGTCGACGTCTTCTTCGTTCTCGACAAGGGAGAGGTCAAAGAGGACCTCGTCAAACTCAGGACTACGGTCTGCGAGCGCTTCATCACAGACCATCCCTATCGGGTTGTCGAGGTCGCGAGTCCGATGCGGAACACCGGCGACCCAGATTATAAATCAGGTGTCCGCTCCTGGCACGACGAGAAGGCCGCAATTTTCAGCCGCTTCATTGCAACGGAACTGAAGGAAGGCCAGGTCGGCGGCATTCTCATATGGGGCGATCCGTCGCTTTACGACAGCACGATCCGCGTCCTTCAACAAATCATCGCTGACGGCAAGATTGCTTTCGACTACGAGGTGATTCCGGGCATCACAAGCGTGCAGGCACTCGCGGCCCAGCACAAGATCGCACTGAATGCGATCGGCGAGCCGGTTCATACCACGACCGGACGGAAGCTGCTGGAAGGGCTTCCTCAAGGAGTCGACACCGTGGTTGTGATGCTTGACAACGGTTCCGGGATCAGAGCACTGGCGGATGAGGACGTAGATATCTATTGGGGCGCTTATCTCGGCACGCCCGACGAAGTTCTGATTTCCGGGAAGCTCGCGGAGCGCGTCGACGAAATCGAGCGTATCCGCGCGGATCTACGTGCACGCAAGGGCTGGATCATGGACACGTATCTGCTGCGCCGAACGCCGGATCGATAAGCGCTAGCGCTTGCCGTAGCAGACGTCCCACGACGGCGTCTTGCCGAAGCGATCGACGAGAAAATCTATGAAGACCCGCGTTTTTGCAGCGAGATATCTGTTTGGTGCGTAGAGCGCGTGGATCGTCAGATCGTCAGGCTCGTAGTCAGGTAAAACGACTTGCAGGCGGTTTTCGGCGATGTCCTTTCCGACGATGAACGTCGGAAGTTGGGCTATGCCGATTCCCTTGACGGCAGCGTCGCGCAGAGCATCGCCGTTGTTCGAGGACAGACACGAGCCAATCGATACCGATATCGGACGGTCGTTTTCTTTTAGGTGCCACCGCTGCATCGAAGTGGTGTGCCCGTAGCTTAGGCAACGATGGTTCGCGAGTTCGGCTGGGTTTTGCGGTGTGCCGTGCTTCTTCAGATAATCAGGCGATGCAACGATCACGACGCGGGCCGGTGAAATGCGCCGAGCGATCAAGCTTGAATCGACCAACGCACCAATCCGCACGGTCACGTCAACGCCTTCTTCAAGGGGATCGATGAACCTGTCAGTGAGGGTCAACTCGACTTTGAGATCGCCGTAGCGGATCATGAAGTCGGCGACGGCATCTCCGAGGTAAAGGGTACCGAACGACATCGGAGCGTTGATCTTCAGCACGCCCTTTGGCTCATCGTGAAGGCGGGAGATCTGGGCTTCGGTCTCATCCACCTGCGCGAGAATGGCAATGCAGCGTTCGTAATAGGCGAGACCGGCTTCGGTCGGCGTCACGTGCCGCGTGGTGCGATCCAGAAGCCGCGCGCCGAGTTGCTGCTCCAGCTCCATGACGGCCTTGCTGACCGCCGATCGCGTCAAGCCGAGGCGCCGCGCAGCCTCCGCATAGCTGCCGCTCGCGACGACCTTCACAAAGGCGCCCATCGATTCAAGTTTGTCCATTTGTATCCAAATTGGAACCAGACTGGCATAAATATCGCGTATTGAGTGCGTCCTGTCAACGAACGACATTCGGGTGCATCAACCGAACTGCACGACATCGGAGGCACTCAAAATGACCAAGGTTCTCGTCCTCTATTATTCCAGCTACGGCCACATTGAGAAAATGGCCGAAAGCGTTGCTGCGGGCGTGCGCGAGGGCGGCGCCGACGTGGTCATCAAACGGGTACCCGAACTGGTGCCGGAGGATGTCGCGCGGAAAGCGCATTTCAAACTCGACCAGCAGGCGCCCATCGCGACGGTCGACGAGTTGCCGGAGTATGATGCGATCATCATCGGCGTTCCGACGCGCTTCGGAAACATGCCTGCGCAGATGAAGAACTTTCTCGATCAGACGGGCGGCCTGTGGGCCGGCGGCAAACTGATCGGCAAAGTCGGCAGCGTCTTCACGTCGACGGCGACGCAGCATGGTGGGCAGGAGAGCACGATCCTCTCGACCCATATCGTGCTTCTGCATCAGGGCATGGTGATCGTCGGGCTGCCCTACTCCTTCCAAGGGCAAATGGGCGTCCAGGAAATTACAGGCAGCTCGCCCTACGGCGCTTCGACGATCGCGGCCGGTGACGGCTCGCGGCAGCCTTCGGCCAACGAACTGGCGGGCGCGCATTTCCAAGGCCGCCACGTCGCACAGATTGCGGCGCGCCTCGCAGGCTGACGAACTTTTAGATCGTCGCTGGATTGGCAACAGTTTGAACGCTGCGGCCAATGTTGAAGCCAAAAGCCTGCGGACCATTTGAAGAGGAACTCAAGAAATCCCGTTTCGTACGGGAGAAAGGACTCGTCATGTCTGGAATCCATCACATCACCGCCATCGCAGGCGATGCCTCTCGCAATTTGGATTTCTACACGCGCGTTCTCGGCCTGCGGCTCGTCAAGAAGACTGTAAATTTCGACGATCCCGGAACCTACCACCTCTACTTCGGCGACGAAGAAGGGCATCCGGGAACGATCCTGACGTTCTTTCCCTGGGGGCATGCGCCTAAAGGGAGAGCAGGTGCCGGGCTGGCCCAGCAGACGATGTTTCGCATTCCAGAAAGCGCGATCGGCTATTGGGCGCATCGCTTTGTCGAAAAGGGCGTGCCGCATGAGGCTATCGAGAAGCGCTTCGGGCAGTCCGTCCTGAGCTTCACCGATCCGGACGGCATGAGCCTGGCTTTCGTCGGCGTTGCCGGTACCGAGAACGAACCCACATGGCGAGACGGCGGCATTCCCGCCGAGCACGCCGTGCGCGGCTTTCACGGCGTCAGGCTTCTGCTCGAAGAGGGAAAGCGGACCGCAGCCATCTTGACCGATGTTCTCGGTTTCAGCGAGGCCGGCAACGAAGGTCCCGTCACGCGCTTCGTCGCGAACGGAACCACGGCTGGCGGCGTCATCGAGATCCGGGAAGCGAAAGGCTTTCTGGCCGGCAACATGGGCCGAGGCTCCGTCCATCATGTGGCGTTCCGCGCTGCGACGGACGAAGCTCAGGCTGAAATGCGTCGCAAGCTCGTGGAAGGCCATCGCCTGCACGTTACCGAACAGATCGATCGCAACTACTTCCGTTCGATCTACTTCCGGGAGCCGGGCGGCGTGATCTTCGAGATTGCAACCGATGAGCCGGGATTTGCAATCGACGAGCCGGTAACTTCTCTGGGGCAGGCGTTAAAACTGCCTCCGTTCCTGGAAGGCCAGCGGAAGGAGATCGAAGCAATCCTGCAACCCTTGGAGCAGGCAGCATGACGACATTAACAACCAGTGTCATCCGCGCGGGTGCACCCATCGGTGCCGCCCGCGCGGCTATCGTCCTGGTGCACGGACGTGGCGCGAGCGCCGAGAGTATGCTCGGCCTCGCGAAAGCGTTCACGGCTCCGGGCATCGCTCATATCGCACCGCAAGCACCTTCAGGTAGCTGGTATCCATACTCGTTCATGGCTCCGACGATGCTGAACGAGCCGCACCTCGGCAACGCGCTGAGCACACTTGCCCATGTTGTCGACGATGTCGAGCAGCAGGGTATGCCGGCTGAACGCATCGTCCTCTTGGGATTTTCGCAAGGGGCGTGCCTGACGCTGGAGTTCGCCGTTCGCAACGCGCGGCGCTACGGTGGCGTTGTCGGGCTGAGCGGTGGCCTGATCGGACCCGAGGGCACAACTTGGAATTATCCTGGTACGCTTGCGGGAACGCCCGTGTTCCTCGGGTGCAGCGACGTCGACTCTCACATTCCGCTGGCGCGGGTGCATGAATCGACGGTGGTGCTTCGAGGTCTTGGCGGCGACGTGTCCGAGATAATATACCCCGGCATGGGGCATATGATCGTGCAGGACGAAATCGACCACGTCGAAAAAATCCTTCGCGGCATCGGAGCGCCGGCCGAGAGGTGATGGAATGGAATTCGACTTCGAACAGCTCGCGGCCGACGACCGCTATAAAATCCTGACGAGCACGATCGTGTCGCGGCCCATTGCCTGGGTTACTACGCTCTCCAAGAACGGCGTCCGCAATGCAGCGCCGTTCAGTTTTTTCAATGCGATGAGCAAGACACCGCCGATCGTCGCAATCGGAATTCAAGCCAACGCGAACGGCTCGATGAAAGATAGTGCTTGCAACATTCTCGATACGCAGGAGTTTGTCGTCAACCTCGTGCCGCGTCTCGCCGCTGAGGCCATGAATCTAACCTCGATCGACGCACCCTCGCATGTGGATGAGCTTTCGCTGGCGAAGCTTGAAACCATGCCTTCAGTGAAGGTGAAACCTGAGCGAATTGCAATCAGCCCTGTCGCATTCGAATGCCGGCTACACACGCCTATCGAGGTTGCGCCAAGCCAGCTCATTATTCTTGGCGAGATCGTGCAGGCGCATGTCTCGGATGAGTTCGTGCTCGATCCCGAGAAACACTACATCGATACGCCCGCACTGCATCTGGTCGGGCGCATGCACGGTCGCGGATGGTATACGACAACTGACGCCGTGTTTCAGATACAGCGGCCCGAGCCCTATGCGGCGCTCTCTACCGGTCGAACAGCAAGCACGCGCTGAGCCTCAAGTGCGTTCGAGTTCGGTTTCGGCGCGGAGACTTTCAAGATCGCGCGATACGGTCGCGACGGCCAGCTTTCGGCCGCTTTGCAGGTAAGTCACCTTGCAATCGCGTGCGGCCGGATTGCCTTCGATCTCGACCTTATCCCATTTCTCCGCGTGCCCGACGTAGGAAACCGTTACGTCGAAATGCTGACTCCAAAAGAACGGAACCGCATCAAATGGCTGCCGTCCACCGATCATATTGATTGCCGCCGTCTGCCCCTGGCGCTCGGCAACCACCCAATGCTCGACCCGGATCAGACCGCCGCTGTGTGGATCTGGCCAGCGCGCGATATCGCCTGCCGCGTAAATTCCCGGGATGCTCGTTTGCAAGTATTGATCCACGACGATGCCGTTATCGACGGCGAGACCTGCGGTTTTGGCAAGCTCTACATCCGGGCGAACGCCGATACCTGCAACAACCAAATCGGCCGGAAGGCGCTCACCCGATTTCAAGGTCACCATGTCCTTGTCGATTGCCGCGGCCATCGTTCCGAAATGGAATACGACGCCGTGCGCTTCGTGAATCTCCCTAACCATATCTCCAAGCTCAGCACCGAGAACACGCTCGAGCGGCCGCGACTGCGGGCCGACAACGTGGACATCGATGCCGCGCGTACGCAGCGATGCCGCGGTTTCAAGTCCGATGAAGCTCGCTCCGATGACCACAGCACGCTTGGCATCCCTCGTTTTTGCAATCAGCGCGCGGCTATCGTCCAACGTGCGGAGATAGTGGACATGCGGGAGTTCGGCGCCGGGAATATCGAGGCGAAAGGGGGCCGCTCCTGTCGCCAAGAGCAGTGCGTCGAAAGCGATGCGGCTTCCATCAGCAAGCACAAGCTCGCGCTCCACCGTATCAATCGCCATGACACGCGCATTGAGGCGCACATCGATATTCTGTTCCTTATAGAAATCCTGTGAGCGCAGCGGAATCCAATCCTCGGAAGCGTTTCCAGCCAGATAATCCTTGGAAAGATTTGGTCTATCGTAAGGTAGCGCGTCGTCCGCGCTCAGCATCGTCACGCTACCCTTAAAATCTTGCCGACGCAGCATTTCAGCGGCCGCGTTGCCGGCCGCCCCGCCACCAATAATCACGACTGAACGGATATGAGTGTCCGGCTTCACCTGTTGCGCCGGCGCCTTCTCGGTCTTCTCACGAACAAAAATCGTCGAGCCGCTTTCCTCGATCCGGAAGCAAGCCACGGGATTGAGAGCCGGAGCACGCACTGCTTCGCCCGTCCGAAGGCTGAAGCAGGCGTGATGCCAGGGACAGCGCACCGTATCGTCGACCATCAAACCTTCGGCAAGAGGTCCATTGTAGTGCGTACACGTGGCGCCGATGGCAAAAAGCTCGGTGCCGCGTTTCGCCAACAGAACCGCTTCGCCGCCGACGTGACCGAGCAGCATACCGCCATCCGGAATGTCCGAGGCGGGGATACCGCGCGTGAAATCCGGACCAGAAAGTTGCTGCTCGCTCGACGACATCTCTTCTTCTCCAATTATGAGCCTTGCTATCATGCCCCTTGGGGCACCTGCCGTGTTGCTTCGAAGAGGAACCAAACGCGGCGTTCGGTCTCGTCGATCCAATTTTCAAGAAGACTGGCGGTTGCGACGTCATTGTGCTCGTCGCAGAGGTCGTGGACTTCCTGCATCGAGCGGATGAGCTGCAAATTGTCGTCTCTCAATTCAGCCAACATGTCTTCCGGCGTGACATAGTCGGCATCGTTGTCGAGGATGCGCTGGAGCTTGGCGATTTGACCGGTTGAGCGGAGCGTGGTGCCGCCGACCTTGCGTGCGCGCTCGGCGATATCGTCCGTCATGTTGAAGATCTGCATACCTTGCTCATCAAGGAGCAAGTGGTAGTCGCGAAAGTGCGGACCTGACATGTGCCAGTGGAAGTTCTTCGTCTTCACGTAAACCGCGAACACATCGGCAAGAAGAACGGTCAATGCGCCGGCAATGTCCTTGATCGCGTTATCCGAAAAGATTGAAGGGGTATTGAGGGGAGCCTTGCGCCGGGCCTTGGCGGATTCTGGCTTCATGTGCATCTTCCTTAATCTGCGTTGACTACCGAGGGGGGAATATGTTCGCAGGAGATCTCGTCGCGACGGGCCATCGCGATGAGATAACGCGCATTATAAATATTCGCTCCATACGTGACGACTCTCAATTTCTTTTGTTCGTGCAGTCGCCTCGCACAACCCATGACGCCCCTAACCCATCCGCCGATGACGGACTATCCCGGTTTCCGTCTGTCGAATGGCGAACAGTCATAGCTTGGATGCGAAATCGAAGATAATAGTTCCTTCGCCAACACCGATTAGGCTACCTTCCAGAGATAGGGTTTGCCGACGAGGTACTGGCGATCGCCGATCAGGACTTCATGAGTGCCACTCGAACCGCATGCAGGATTTCTTCCGAAATTGCGTGTCCTTTCGTTGACCGCGCCAGCATTAACCCTCCGACGAGCATCGCAATTTGCGCCAGGGTTTCGTCACGGGCGAGCGCCTTCTTGCGCGGAGATAAGAGAACCCGCAATTTTTCCGCCATCATGGCGATCCCAGCGGCGAATGCAGCGTGCAGGGGGTCTTATCTTTGCGCGAAATATCTCCGCATATGCCTGCCGCCGGGCAGCCAAGCCCTACCGCGTCGCGGTGATTTTTCCGGTATAGCGCTTAATGAATTCGAGCCGCGCTGCACCATGGTCGCTGCCGTGGCGTGCAGTAATGCTGTCGTACTCCAAGCGCTTTTCATCGAAAGCTCGGGCGCAAGCTTCTGTGGCCAAGACTTCCTTGGATTTGAAGTGGCCGTAGAAACCGCCATGCGTCAGCCCCGCCTCGGCCATCGGGGCCGGGACGCTCACGCCGTTGACACCATACTCCCGAAATAGCCGGGATGCGATTTCGACAACGGCCTCACGATGCCGATCCGCTTCCTTGCGCGAGACCTCGAGGCATTTTCCTTCTCCATTGGGCAATGCACCGGTTGCGTCTGCGTGAGTGCGTCAAACATTGGTAGAGGCACGCTCGGCGCTTCCGGTGCACGGCTGAGCGTGACGATGCTCACACGCATAAATTCGAGATTCGTCATCGGTGTGCATATTTGCTTCGTTAGCTAGACTCGACTTCGAAGTTTCTCCGCAAATTTACGCGAGGTTTCAACCTGCGCAGCTTGTCACGAAACTGTCGCGCGAACGTCATACGAGGTTCGGCTGATCTCGAAGGAGTTGAGCGCTATGATGATGCGATTTTGCCCGACGGCCGTTTTTGTGGTGTTCGCGGGTCTCTCCTCCGCGATGGCGGATCCTCCCCGCCATAACGTCATCCTGTTCGTTCCCGACGGCTTGCGGGCCGAGATCGTCACGCAAGAAACCGCGCCGACACTTGCCGAAATTCGCGATACTGGCGTCAATTTTGCGAATAGCCATTCTCTATTCCCGACGTTCACGATGCCCAATTCGAGCGGCATGGCGACCGGTCATCACCTTGGCGATACCAGCGTTTTCGGGAATGTGCTTTATGCGGGATTCCCGATAAGATCTGCCAAATCCGCGCGGATCGCCTTCATCGAAAATGACGATATTCTCGGTGATATCGATGAACACTTTTCCGGAAATTTCATCGACGAAGAGACCATTCTCCACGTCGCCCATCGGGCTGGCTTCAATACAGCGGCCATCGGAAAGCTCGGGCCGACTCTCATTTTCGATCATACCTCACGCGATGGGGGTGAAAGCGTCATCGTAGACGACGCCACCGGATCGAAAGCCGGGATACCGCTCGCGTCGTGGCTCAGCGACGCCTTGAAAGCCGCTAACCCTCCCGTCGTCGCACCATCCCGTGGTGATAACGGCAAGCACGGCAACGCGCATGAATCCGGGACGAACGTTGCGAACGTTACGCAGCAGGCTTATTTCGCCGACGTGCTGACCAAGATCGTTCTTCCCAAATTCGGGAATGACGGGAAGCCGTTCGTCGTCGTGTTCTGGTCGCGCGACCCGGATGGAACGCAACACAACCAAGGCGACAGCTTCCTGAAGCTCGAACCGGGCATAAACGGACCGACGTCGCTTGCCGCGATCCGGAATGCCGACAGCAATCTCGCGGCAATCCGCGCAGCGCTCGACACGCTCGGACTGGCCACAATGACCGACATTATCGTTTCCGCAGATCACGGATTTTCAACTATATCGAAGCAAAGCGAGACCAGTCCGGCTGCAAAGGCAAGCTATACGAACGTTCCCGCGTCGTATCTGCCTCCAGGATTTGTTGCTATCGATCTCGCGACAGCGTTGAACCTGCCGCTGTGGGATCCCGATAATGACAACGCCCGCGTCGAGGGGGGAAAGCATCCGCACGATGCGAACGGGTTTATCGGTGAGGATCCGGCCGCATCGAGGGGGGAAAGCATCCGCACGATGCGAACGGGTTTATCGGTGAGGATCCGGCCGCTCCGCAGTTGATCGTCGCCGCCAATGGCGGTTCGGACTTTATCTACGTGCCAAGCGGTGATCGGGTGCTCGTGCAGAAAGCCATCGATGCTTTGTTGGCGCAGGACTATGTAAGCGGCCTTTTCGTCGACGATGCGCTTGGTTCGTTTGCCGGGACTTTGCCGCTCTCGGCAATCAATCTCAGCGGCTCGTCTCTGGGACTCAGGCCGTCGATTATCATCAACTTCAAGAGTACGACGACCGGTTGTGCGGAGCCCTCAACGTGCGCAGTCGAAATCGCTGATACCGGCCTGCAGCAGGGTCAAGGCATGCATGGCAGTTTCAGCCGCGCCGATACGGAAAATTTCATGGCGGCGTACGGTCCGGATTTCAAGAATGGATTCGTCGACCCTGCACCGGCAAGCAACGCCGACATCGGCAAAACGATCGTTGCTATTTTAGGCTTGCTGCCGGAAAGCCATGGGAAACTTGTCGGCCGACCATTGGCTGAAGCATTTCGCGGCGGGATCGTGCCGCAATTCGAACGGAAGACACTCGCTTCTGCGCCATCCGCGTCGGGATTGCGGACTACTCTCAATTATCAGGCAGTCGGTGATACGAAATATTTCGACGCCGCGGGCTTCGAAGGGCGCCCAGTCGGATTGAAAACGGAGGCGGACGCGTCGTTAGCGGCGGGCAAGTAAGGCAGACCCTCGCCACGGGATCTACGCCGAGAGGTCAAAGCCGCTTCGAGCTTCGTCAGTTTACGTCACCGGTCGTCACCAGCGCGTGGCAGGATGACGCTTGAGGGATTTCTTGCCCCTTCGCGACGCTCATGTCGTTGCCCCGCCAGACGAACGTATCGCCCGACCATCCTTCGAGCCATAGCACCGGCAGCAGCAGATCTCTTGCGATCCACGAAAGCGGAGACAGCATACTGAGATGCCAGCCTGCGGCCAAAGCCAATACGGCCTCGGCACCGAACCAAATTCCAGCGAGTGCGAAAAGGGCTATGCTCGGATCGACGTCGAAACTCGCCGCAGAAGCGACGCCCGCCAAGATCGGAAAGAAACTCCCGGCAAAAACTTCCGGCACATAGAAAATCTGGAACGTCGCGCGCCTCAGGCGCGCCCAGCGCACCTGCCGATCCCAAACCTGACGCAGTTTGCGCAGTCCCAACGGCTGCTCGAAGGGCCGGTCGACGAGACGCACATTCAGACCACGAGCACGCACGATCTTTGTTGCGGCGGCGTCCTCGGCAATTTCACGCCCCAGCGCTTCAATGCCACCGACTGCATCGAGAATATCGCGCCGCCAGAGCATCGATTTGCCTTGTGCAAAACCAAAGCCGACGGCGTCTGCCGCCGATTGCCAGCGCGCTTGGTAGGTATTGAGAAATGCGCATTCGAGCTCGGCTCTGAACCCAATCGGATGACTGCCGACAGGCGGCGAGCATACAAGCCCAACGCCAGATCCGAAGCTCGCAAACAGATCGTCCAGGTAGTCCGGGGGCATCAGGACATTATTGTCAGCGAGCACAATCCAGGGATAGCGCGCGGCTTCCCAGCCTTTGACGATGTTGTTCAGCTTTGGATTGCTCGTCGGCCGGTCATCACCGATCAGCAATTTTGCAGGAATCTGCGAATTTTCCGCAATCAACTTGCGCACGAGCGGCACGGCAGGATCGCCTTCGCGAGCGGCACAGAAGATAATTTCGTAAGAGTCGCTCTGAAGCTCGAACGTCGAGCGCAGCGTTAATATATCGAAATGATCTATGCCGCAGACCGGCCGGATAATGCTAACCGGCACCGACTTTGATTCGCTCGGCCTTTTGCGCGAAAGGACACGCGAAAACGCAAGAGCGATAGTAATAAGATGTATTGCCGTCGCCAGCGCGCAAAAGATTAGTGCCGCCGTCGCTAACCCGGCCATCGTCCCTCCGTCGCAAAACCTGTCGCTGAATTTCAGGATTTGATGAAATTTCGACGATAAATCGGCGACGGATGCATGACACCTTGGGCGTGACCGATTCACTTCCCGGCCGGCGGCCTTTTCAAAATGCGTGCAAAGGCAGACGTTGCGCCATAGGCCCCGAGCAACGCGAGCACAACCATACCGGCAACGGACGGCAGGCCTTCGTTCAGACCCGCGGTGACCAGGCCCCAGTAGGCGAGCGCTGAACCAACGAGGCCGCCAAGTGCGCCGAGCACAATGTCCGGCAGGCCTCGCAATGACAGGCCATAAAGGAGCCCAACGATGATGCCGGGGTAAAGTGCCGGCCAGAAATGGTCGCCCATGCGAGACGCTCGCCCGTAATGTCGAAGTAGCTCAATCGTCGATCGGCGCGTCGGGTGTCAAGGCAGATATATGTAGCTACGATGTATAGGCTGTGTGCCTGTAAAAAAACCGGCACTCGCAAAGCGCCGGTTTAAGTTTCTGCTCGCTCCTAGCGAGCGAGCAGGTCCAGGGAGTGTGTTGGATGCGGATGCTAGAAGTCCGCTGCCGGACCGACAGCTGCGACCGCGGGTATCGGATCCCATACGGGCTGCTTATTTGGAGTTCCGCTCTTCTGCTTGCGCGAGAAAACATAGACTTCGCGAGAAACCCGCTTTTTGATTCGCTTCGGTCGTCCGCGCAGCCTTAAGAAATAGCTATAGCGTTCGGTCATGGCGATACCCCTCCAAAGCAATGCCCGAGTGACGCCGGCGTCTGCGGCTCACGGCGTGCGCAATTGCCGCCCGCTCTGCCAATAGGGCGTTCGCGAAACGGCGCCCTTCAAGCGCGTGGTAGCTTCGAAGTGCCGCGTGAAAGCGATACTCGCTTTCACCGTCTTCACGGATGATGACTCCTGCCTGGTCGTCTCCGACCTCGATGACGTAAGATTTGGACATGATTCATATCTTGTCGGCACCGACGCCGACATCCTCTGATATTCGAATTGTTTGAGTGAATGACCTTAACTGCCCTTACGGGCTCAGTAGCCGCAACAACAGCGCATTGGCGCAAGACCGGTCAGAGTCTCGGTTGGCGCTTGCAGGCGATTCGTGATCGGGTAATTCATGGCGGTCTCCATCGTGCGGAGCCCACGGCGTGGCGTGAGGCTTAGCGTTTGATGACGCGGCGCAAGTCGCTTCCGAAATCACCGCGGCCGCCGCAATTGCGCGTCGGCAAGACCAAGAAAGCGGAGCCGGTGCATAAAGTAAAAGAAGAAGAATTGGATTGCTTTCCACACCGGTTCTGAATGAAATCTCGCACCTGATGTGACCGGCTGTCCAACGCGGACACTCTTTATGCTAAGCCGTTGCTGCAGGACGAATTTCCAAGCGCCCTAGGGGGATCTATGAAGATTTGCATGATCGGAGCGGGCTATGTCGGGCTCGTTTCGGCGGCCTGTTTTTCGGATTTCGGCTGGACCGTTACGTGCGTCGATAAGGACCCCAACCGGTTGGCCTCTCTCAAAGCGGGCAAGTCTCCGATCTATGAGCCTGGCCTCGAAGCGCTGATGGAGCGCAACGTCAGAGTCGGCCGGTTGGTTTTCACGGACGATCTCAAAACAGCCGTTGCAAATGCCGACATCGTTTTCCTCGCTGTCGGAACGCCGATGCGGCGGGGCGACGGTTATGCCGATCTTTCCTATGTCTTCTCGGCGGTCGAGGAGGCTGCACAATACCTGGACGGCTTCACCGTCATAACGACGAAGTCAACGGTTCCGGTCGGCACAAGCCGCGAGATCGAACGGCGGCTTAAGGCCAAGCGGCCCGATGCGGACGTAGCGGTCTGCTCGAATCCGGAATTTCTGCGCGAGGGCTCCGCAATTCAGGACTTCACGCATCCCGACCGCGTGCTTGTCGGCACCGACGACCTTCGCGCCCGCGATGTCATGGAGCGATTGTACAAGCCGTTGGCGCTGCGCGGTTCTCCCGTCATGTTTGTCGAACGCGAATCCGCAGAGCTCGCGAAATACGCCGCCAACGCGTTCCTCGCGCTCAAGATCAGCTTCATCAACGAGATCGCGGACGTCTGCGAGGCTGTCGGCGCGGATGTGCAGGAGGTTGCATCTGCTATCGGCAGGGACCGGCGCATTGGGGACAAATTCCTGCATCCCGGCCCGGGCTACGGCGGATCTTGCTTTCCCAAAGATGTCTCGGCTCTCATCCGCACGGCGCGCGAAGCGCGCTCTCCAGTCTCGATCATCGAGCAGGTCGAACGGGTCAACCATGAGCGCAAACTCGCCATGGCGGTGCGCATCGAGACCGCGGCGGGGGGATCGGTGCGCGACAAGACCATCGCTATCCTTGGAGTCACGTTCAAACCGAACACCGACGACATGCGCGACGCACCGAGTCTGCTGATCGTCCCGATGCTGCAGGAGCGGGGCGCAACCGTCAGGGTCTGCGACCCGCAAGGGCGCCCCCAAGCCGAGCCGATGCTTCCGGGCGTCGTGTGGTGCGAGAACGCAGAGGACGCCGCCGCTGGCGCCGATGCGCTCGTTATCGTCACCGAGTGGAACGAATTTCGCGCCCTTGATCTTGAGGCGATCAAATCGCGCATGGCCGGCAGCACGATCGTCGATCTGCGCAATGTTCTGGACCCCGCGACCGTCCGGGATCTTGGGATTGCATATACCGGCGTCGGCCGTGGCCGATCTCCCGCCAGCCAGAAGGCGGGTTGATCTTTCCTCCAGACAAACTATCGGCCGCGCCGCCAGCATGTGAGTTGTAGTCGCCACTTCGCGACAGGTTGCCGATACTTGTCAGCGCCAACGCGCTGATTGCCGAGGCGAATCGGCAGCACCGACCTGATCAGGCCCGGGTTTTCGCCCCGGCGACGACCTCGCGCAAGCTTCAGATTGCAAGCTCGCCGAAGCAGCGCACCGGGGACCCTGTTTATGGCAGCAACAAAAACCGCAGACGGCGGCATCGGACTCGTATTAGGCCAGCGCGACGCGGGTCTGGCGGTCGGCGTCGTCGCTATTCTGACGATCCTCTTCCTGCCGCTGCCCTCGTTCATGATCGATATGGGGCTTGCGCTGTCTATTGCGCTCGCGATCGTCATCCTGATGGTCGCGTTGTGGATACGCCGCCCGCTGGAATTCTCAGCGTTTCCGACCGTTCTCTTGATCGCGACGCTGCTGCGGCTTGCGCTCAACGTTGCAACGACGCGCTTGATCCTTTCTCAAGGTGCGGAAGGGCCAACCGCCGCGGGGCACGTTATCGCGGGTTTCGCGCAGTTCGTGATGGGCGGCGATTTCGTCATCGGCATCATCGTCTTCATCATTCTCGTCACGGTCAATTTCGTCGTCATCACCAAAGGCGCCACGCGTATCGCGGAAGTCGGCGCGCGGTTCACGCTCGACTCGCTGCCCGGCAAGCAAATGGCCGTCGACGCCGACCTTTCATCGGGCGCCATCGACGAAAAGGAAGCGATCCGCCGGCGCAGGGAACTCGAAGAAGAAAGCCAATTCTTCGGTGCCATGGACGGTGCCTCGAAGTTCGTTCGCGGCGACGCAATTGCGGGTCTCATCATCACGGCCGTCAACATTTTCGGTGGCGTGATCATCGGCGTGACGCGCCATGACCTGCCGTTCGAGCGGGCGCTCGATACCTTCGTCAAGCTGTCGGTCGGCGATGGTCTCGTCACGCAAATGCCGGCTCTGATCGTGTCGCTTGCGGCCGGCCTGCTCGTTTCCAAAGGCGGTACGCAAGGCTCGACCGAAGGCGTCATTATCAGCCAGTTCGGCAACTATCCTCGGGCGCTGCTGCTTGCGGGCGGCGTCATGGCCGTTCTCGCCACGGCTCCCGGATTACCCTTGCTGCCGTTCGCGGCCATCGGCGGTATGCTGACATTCATCAGCATAGGTCTTACGCGCCAAAAGGAAGCTGGCGCGCGTGCCGCCGCGACGGCAAAGACAGCCAATCAAGCGCTTTCACCGGAAGAGCAATCGCGGCAATCCATTCGCGATCAACTGAAGACGACAGAAATCGAGATCTGCTTCGGCAGGCAGATTTCGACCGTCCTGATGCGTCCGACGAGCGATCTGCCACAGCGCGTCGCGAAGATGCGCCGCAAGTTTGCGAAGCAATATGGCTTCGTCGTGCCGGAGATTAAACTGGCGGAAGATCTTTCGGTCCCCTCGAAAAGCTATCAGATCAAGGTGCACGGCACAGTCGTCGCCAGCGCTGAGCTTCGACTCGGCGATGTGCTCGTCGTTGTCGGCGACGGTCCGAAACCCGAGACGCCGGGTGATGAGACGCGGGAGCCAGCCTTCGGCATGAAGGCGATCTGGGTGCCCGATATCTTCACGAACGCGTTGAAGCGCGACGGCTTCGTGCCGGTCGAAAATACTTCCGTGCTATTGACGCATGTCGCCGAGGTCATACGAAACAGCCTTGCGCAACTCTTGTCCTATCGTGACTTGCGCTCGCTTCTCGATCGGCTCGATCCCGAGTACCGCAAGCTGCTCGAAGAAATCTGCCCGTCGCAAATTTCGTATTCTGGGCTTCAAGGCGTCTTAAAGATGTTGCTTGCGGAACGGATCTCCATTCGCAACCTGCATCTTATCCTTGAAGCAGTTGCAGAAATTGCACCGTTTTCGCGCAAGGCCGAGCAGATCACCGAGCACGTCAGGATGCGACTCGCCTCGCAAATCTGCGGCGATCTCAGCGACAACAACTATCTGAAGATCGTCCGGCTTGGAAACAAGTGGGAAGTTGCGTTCCATCAGGCCTTGCGCCGCGATGCCAAGGGCGAGGTCATAGAATTCGACATCGACCCTCGCCTCATCGAGCAGTTCGGTGGCGATCTTGCACGTGTTGTTCAGCCTCTGATGGATGCAGGCCACCAGTTCGTTCTTGTGACGGCAGCCGAGACGCGGCCCTACGTCCATACCGTCACCGAACGACTTTACGGAACACTCCCGGTTCTGTCGCATCTCGAGATCAGTCGCGGGGTGCAAATCCAATCGCTTGGCTCGGTTTCATGAGCGAGCTGACGCAGCAAACGATCCTCGTACCGCTTATCGTATTTTGCCGTGTTGGCGCATGCTTCATGGTGCTACCGGGCTTTTCGAGCGATCGCATCCCCGTTCAGCTTCGCCTGTTCGTCGCGATTGCCGTCGCACTCGCGATCATGCCGCTCGTCTACGACGATGTGCGGCCGGTTATAGCGGGTCCGGCCGATGAGCTACTCTCGATCATCATCACCGAAAGCCTGGCTGGACTCTTTCTCGGCTTCATCGTTCGCATTTTCTACCTCGCGCTCGAATTTGCGGCCATCGGAATGGCAAACCTCGCAGGCTACGGATCAGCATTCTCACATGCGATCGAAGGAAACGATCCCTCGACGCCTTATTCGGCATTCGTAACGATGCCGGCCGCTGTCCTGTTTTTCATTGCCAATCTCCACGTGGCTATCATCAGGATGCTGCAGAACTCATATGAGACACTCAAAGTGGGATCGCAGTTCGCCACGCCTCCCAATCTCTCGATGATCGTTTCGACATTCGGCTCGGCATTCAAGCTGACTTTGCAGCTCAGTGCGGCGCTCGTAGTCTATTCGGTGATGGTGAATCTCGCGTTCGGCTTCCTCAACAAGATGATTCCGCAGATTCCTTCCTACTTTGTATCGACGCCGTTTGTCGTGCTCGGGGGACTCTTCATTCTACTGCAAGTCGATAGTGGGATACTCAGCATTTTCTCATCCCTCGTGACGCAAGCCATCACAACGCTGGGGCAACATGGCTAGCGCCATAAAGAAACTGCGCCGTCTCGCCGATGTGTTCCACGACCTGGAAACCGTGGAGCGTGTGCGCGTCAGCGAGTTGACGCGAGAGATAGCTTCGCTCCGCGCGACCCAGGATGACATTCTTCGAAGCCTCGAAAACCCTTCGACCATCAACGGTCTTTTCACCGCGCTCCTGTCGAGCCGAGTCGGTCGCCTGGAGCGGCGCATCCAACAGTTGTCGCGCGAACGCGAAATCGCGCTCAAGCGATACGCCGAAGCGGCAGCCCGCGGGAGGAGCGCAGGTCGTTTACTTGCCGAAGCAAGAGGCGAAGAGGCTCGCAAACGCGAACAGGCAGAGCTTGAGGCTTTGCTTGAATTTAAGGAATCGGTTGCTGCGCAAGGCCGGGGTAAGTCTCCGCGTTCAATCTGAACCGATCTTCCGTGTTAGAAATGATTTTTTTCGATGTCTGCCGTACTTCGCACCTCGGCCGCCGACCTAGCTACCTGGACGGCTGGACAAACCGTCCGGCCGACGAAGACTGCTGCCAACGCCGCCACACCGAGCTCGCATGGCGGCACGGCGGCGACGAATAAGGCAAAAGATGTCGCGCAGCAGTTCGAGGCCGTCTATCTGCGCCAGATGCTCGACGCATCCATGCCCAAGGACTCCGAAGGGCTGTTCGGCGAAGGAACGTCCGGCACGATGTGGCGCTCGATGTTCACAGATACCCTCGCAACGACACTATCCAAGACGGGGACGGTCGGTATTGCGAACATGATCCTCAAATCCGAAATCGATCGACTTAAGGATAAGTAGAATGAGCACCGGCGCACTCGAGGAAAAAATAAAAGCGCCTCTTTCGATGGCGCGTTCCGGAGCGCCGCTGGCGGGACTTGCTTCTCCTAATGGCCGGCGGCCTACGCTGCCGCGCGCGGGCGCTCAGGATCCCGATGTCGCCCGGGCGGTTGTTTTTTCCGTCATTGCGCGCATCGAAGGCTATCTCGATGAAGAGACGGAAGCGTTGAGCAAGTCTCTCAAATTCGATTTCAAGACGTCAAACGACCGCAAAAGCCAGGGCCTTCTCGATCTCAATCAAGCTCTTCGGCGACTGCAGAAGGCCGACGTCAATGCGGATCTCCAACTCCGTCTTGCGACCTTCCGCGAAAAGCTCGCCGTGAACCTCAGGAAAATCCGGCTTCACCTCGATGCCGTCAAAGAGATTGCGGCCATGCTGTCCGAAGCGATCCAGAATGCCGAGTCCGATGGCACCTATACGCGCAATATCGGCCCTTATAGGAACGCGCCGTGATTCGGATGATCCTGCTCAGCCTCGTCGCGTGCCTTTCGACCGTCGGCGGTGTCTACGGAGCCGTTACATGGAAATCTTCCATGAGCGCAGAGCCTAACAAGGACGAGAACCGGAAACTGCAAATCCTGAAGACACCCATGGTAAGCGTCCCCATTCTTTCGGACGGGCAAGTTCTTGGGTACGTCGTTACGCGCCTGCAATTCGCGGCCGATTCGGAGTTGGTCAGAGAAAGTTCGGTTCAACCTGAAGCCTTTGTGGCGGATGAAGCTTTCCGGCTGATCTACGAAACGACACCCAAGGACATCAAAGCAGGGCGCAAGAATGCTCTTAAGGAGCTGTCCGAAAACATCGCCTCGGGTACGAATGAGCGGCTTGGTCGCAATGTCGTCAAAGACGTGATGATCGACAGTTGGACGTATCTTTCCAAGCAGGACATGATGAGAAGCCATGAACGCGCTCAATGACCGCTTTGCCTTCGAGGCTGTATTGCGTGACTCCGAACTGGCCGCTGCGCTGAATTTGCGCAATGTCGACGAAGCGCTTGCCGATCTGCAAACTAGCCGATCGGCAACACCGAGCGGCGTTACCGCGTTGTCGGTCCTTGCGGGCCTTGGCATAATTTCGGCGATCGTCTTCGTTACAGGCTACTCGGCATTGCTTTCCGATACGCCGGCGGTTTGGATTCACCGCCTAATGGCCCTCACCGTGGCGCAGAGCATTCTTATCGCGGCCGTCGCAATGAAGCTTCTGCCGCTGATCGAACGCAGACGGTTTTCCGTTCGCATTGCTTCCGGTGGAGCGGCAAATCAAAGGCCGCTTCTAGACCAGCGCACAATGACTTCGGAACAACCTGCGCCTCTTCCGGCACCAGCCCCCAGAAAACCTTTTATCGGCGGAAAGCTTGCAGGGCGCGAGTTCTTGGAATTCGATGACGGATCGATCGAGATCGATACGCTGGTTGGGCGCCGGCGCTTCGTATCGCTCGACGCCGCTCGTGAATTCGTCGGCGCTTGAGCGGCTTCAGGCCGTCAGTTCGAAATCGTCGAAGTCTCCGGCGCTGTCTTGAGACGCGCCTTCTCGCTTGATGCCGTTCAGGCGATCGCTGACTTCGGCAAGTTTTACGCAGCGAGACGCTTCGGTGACATCAATCTTCCAGGCTGGCGAAGATAATTTTGAAGCGCCGCCAAGATAATCGGAAATCGCATCGAGGCTTTGCGAGATGCGATCCAGGGACTGCAACTCGTAAAGCGAGTGCGAGCCACCGAACGCCCCCGCGACAACCAAGTTGCCGATCAACTCCTGGAGATCGTTGACACCATCGGATAGCAGCCGGATCTCCTGACTCACGGTCATAAAGACCTCCGGAACCGGAACGAGCGTAAGTGCTCCATCATTCATATTTTTTTTATCGCCGCTCATGTTGTCCTGCGTTCCATAAAAATTTCAAAACAATTCCAACTCGCCTGCATTGCTGACGAGGGCCGGAGCCGATCCGGCGGCCGGCCGTTCGATCTCCATCGTACCGGTCAGCAGAATTTGCCGAGCACGTCCTGAAACCGGCCAGTATTGAATCCTTCGCCCCTGCAGCCCGCCGGTACTGCCCCCGACGTGGGCGATGCCCTCATCTCGAAGAAAGCGCTCGGCGAATTCGACATTATGTTTGCCGATATCGTTGTGGCTCCTGACCGTCCGGGCACCGCCGAAGAGCTTGGCCTCGAGCCGATCACGGCGAGCGCCGGCTTTCAGCAGACCATTCACAAGCAACTCCATCAGATGGACACCGAGACGTTCGGCCTCCCCCCCTTTTGTCCTGGCGTTCGTGCCTGGCAGAAGAAAGTGATTGATGCCACCCACGCCCGCCAAGGGATCGCGTATGCACGCCGCGACGCATGAGCCGAGGATCGTCGTCACCATGACATCCCTGTCGTCGGCAACGAAGTACTCGCCTTGGATGATGTGGACGCGATTGTCTTTCTTTATCGCCGAAGTCATGTCAGCTTTCCGACAACGGCCTCGATGCACGTCTTCAGTGCCGGAACAGTGAAGGGCTTGGCGAGGAAATTATTCAAACCCCACTTCTTTCCTTCGTCGATAAGCGCCTTATCGCCCTTGCCCGTTACAAGAATAAAACCGACTTTGCTCGTCGGACCATGCTGGCGCAATGCGCGCAGGAGCTGAATTCCATCGATTTTCGGCATGTTGAAGTCGGATATGACGAGATGGCATGGTGCCGTCATCATCATCTTTAACGCTTCTTCGCCGTCTTTGGCGACCTTGAACGACTTGAGGCCGATCTGGTCGAGGCCATCGGTCAGCAGCGCGCGGCTGACGGACGTATCGTCGACGACCATGATCGATAATTGCTGCATTGAGGGCATGATTGGCCTCCTAGTGCTTCTTGATTGTTGACGTTTCTGACATTATTGCCGCCGCGAGGCGGTCGAGTGGCAACTGCTTTTCTACTGCACCGAGGTCGAACGCTGCCTTCGGCATTCCGTAGACGATGCAGCTCGATTCGTTCTGGCCGAACGTGCGGGCTCCTGCCTTGCGCATGGACAAAAGTCCGGATGCGCCGTCGCGGCCCATACCCGTCAGAATCAAGCCTACCGCGCGTGCCCCACACGTGCGCGCCACGGATTCAAAAAGAACATCGACCGAGGGGCAGTGTCCGTTTACGCGATCGCCGGGCCGCAACCGGCAGTGCATGTCGCCTGCGCCGGAAAGTTCGAGGTGCAGCGCACCGCCAGGAGCCAAGAAGATGTGCCCCGGCGCGAGCTTCGCTCCAGTTGAAGCTTCCTGCACCTTTGCCGGGCAGATCCTATCGAGGCGGTTTGCGAAGCTTTTCGTGAAAGATGCCGGCATGTGCTGCGCGATGACGGTTGGCGGGCAGTTCTCCGGGAAATGCGATAAAAGTTCGATGAGCGCCTCGACACCGCCTGTCGATGCGCCGATCGCGAGCACGCGTCCGTCGGGAGCATAGTGAGCGTGTGCGGCTCTAGCTTCGGTTGCAACCTTTTGCCGATCGCTTTCCGTCGTCAGCGGGCGAATGCGCGCCGCTGCAGCGATCTTGACCTTGAACGGCAACTCTTCAAAATTGTGTTCATTGCCCGGTCTTGGCTTTTCGATGCAGTCGACGGCGCCAATTTCAAGGGCCCGCACCGTCTCGTCGGCCCCACGGCTTGTCAGCGTGGACACCATGATGACCGGCATCGGCCGTAGCCTCATGATCTTTTCAAGAAATTCGAGACCGCTCATATTCGGCATCTCGACATCGAGCGTTACGACATCCGGATTGAGGGCCTTGATAGCTTGCCGGGCCTGCAATGGATCTTCCGCCTGGCCCACAACTTCGATATCGGCATCAGACGATAAAGCCGTCGCGATCAAGCCGCGCATCGTCGAGGAATCGTCGACCACCAGAACCTTAATCTTTTTCATCGGTGCGTTTCGCTTTTCTTACGGTAGGTGGTAACGCCGTCGGTTGTCAGAACTTTCAGCGCCGACCCGGACACGCGCTCGGAGTGCCCGATGTAGAGAGCGCCATCGTCCGCGAGTAGATTTGATAAGCGTCCCCAGATCATTCCCTGCGTATCGTGATCGAAATAGATCGCAACGTTCCGGCAGAAGATGGCATCGAATGGCCCTTTAAAAGGCCAACTACCCATCAGATTGAGCTCGCGAAATGCAACGAGCGAGCGCGCGGCATCCGAGACGCGCATGCTATCGGAATCGCCCGGTACGGCTTCAAGCCATTTGCTTCGCATGGCTTGCGGAACATCTGCCAACTCCTCTTTGCGGTACTGACCTCGTTTCCCATGTGCGACGACATTCGGATTGAGATCGGTCGCAAGGATTCGGATATCCAACTCCGCCGCATCGGGAAATACCGACAGGACGGTGAGCGCCATCGAGTATGGCTCCTGACCCGTCGAGCAGGCAGACGACCAGAGCCTGAGGCGACCTCCTTTGCGAACGTGGGCTGCCCGAGGCTCAAGGATATTATTTCGCAGATATTCGAAGTGATGCGGCTCTCTGAAGAATCGCGTCACGTTCGTTGTCAGCGCGGCGATCATGCTGCTGCGTTCTTGATCGTTGCTGTGTACCGTATTGCAATATTCTGCGAACGTCGCGATACCGAGGCTTCGCAACCGCTTCGCCAAACGAGAGTAGACGAGTGTCGCCTTTGACTCAGGCAGGTCAATACCCGCTTCAGCCTTCGCGATCTCTGCAATCGCGCGGAAGTCTGCCGCGGAGAAGGCGAACTCGCCTGTGACGAGCAACTCCGTAGGCCTCGTCGACGAACGCTGAAGCGCCGGTGTCATGCCGCGGCCTTTGCGCTAATCGGCAGAACGCTATCGAGCGTCACGATGCTGATCATGCGGCCATCCACGGCGTAGACGCCCTTTACAAACGTCTTTGCCATGTCGGATGCGATATCCGGCGTCGGCTGCATCGACGCTTCCGATGAGGTCAGAATATCGGATACGGCATCGACAAGCAGGCCGACGATCTGCTGATGGATATGAACGACGATGATCACGCTGCGTGGCGTCGGTTCCGTGAGCCCCAGTCCGAAGCGCATCGCAAGATCGACGATGGGAAGGACGGCGCCTCTCAGATTAATGACACCGCGGACATATGCAGGTGCGTGCGGCAAAGGCGTTGCCGGCGTCCATCCGCGAATTTCCCGCACGCACATGATATCGATACAGAACTCTTGCGCACCAACGCGAAACGCGACGAATTCATTGTTTGCAGCGTTGGCTGCCAGCTCGTTCTCTTGCACGACCCCTAACCTCCCGTTCCATAACGAAGCTCGCCGGACAGCGATTCTTCAAATGATCCCGCTACCAGCGCGTCGACGTCGAGGATGAGAGCGACGCGCCCATCGCCGAGGATGGTCGCTGCCGCGATTCCTGCGACGGTGCCGTAGTTTGCTTCCAGGCTCTTGATAACGACCTGCCGCTGATCCTGGATCGAGTCGACGAGCAGCGCGTTCCTTGCGCCGCCGCCTGTTTCGACGAGGATTGCGACGCTGCTTTCGGGTTGCGTTGCGGTGTCGCGAAATCCGAGCTGCGTTCCGACGTCGATCAGGGGCACAAAGGTGTCGCGGATCGCCATGACCCGGCCTTCTGCGCCAAGCGCGTGAATATCCGCGCTCTTCGGCTTCAGGGTTTCGACAATTGCTGTCAGCGGAACGACGAGTGTTTGGCCAGCAACGGAAACCGCCATGCCATCGAGGACTGCAAGCGTGAGCGGCAGACTCATCGAGAACGTCGAGCCCTGGCCCGGACGCGATGAAATCGAGATGCGTCCGCCGAGTGCCTGGATGGAGCGCTTTACGACGTCCATGCCGACGCCGCGGCCGGAAATATTCGAGATCGTAGACGCGGTCGAGAAGCCCGGCAGGAACAGCAGATTGTCAATATCACTATCGGAAAGCTGCGCATCTGCCGCGATCAAGCCTTTTTTGACCGCAGACGCGCGCACTTTATGGCGATTGATGCCGGCGCCATCGTCGGAAATCTCAATGACGATACGGCCCGATCGATGCGCCGCCGTCAGACGCACCACGCCTTCGGCCGGTTTTCCCGCAGCGAGACGCGCTTCAGGCGATTCGATGCCGTGGTCGACGGCATTGCGGATCATATGCGTCAGCGGTTCGGCCAGACGCTCGACAACGGTCTTGTCGACTTCGGTCGCTTCACCGTCGGTCTTAAGACGGACTTCTTTGCCGGTGGCGTCAGCGACCTCGCGCACGATGCGCGACATGCGCTGGAACAGCGGTTTGACCGGCTGTGCGCGGATCGCCATAACGCTTTCCTGAATCTCTCGCGTCAGTTGCTCAAGCTCTTCAAGCCCGATGACGACAGAGGAGGACCCTGCGAAATTGGCTTCGATAACGCGCTGCGAGAGCATCGCCTGGTTGATGACAAGCTCACCAACAAGGTTGATGAGCCGATCGACGCGATCGAATTCGACTCGGATCGTCGTCTGAGAAGGGATGGCCGCCGCTTTAGCGTCTGGTTTGGGGGCCTCACCGACAGGCGTCAGCGCCGAGGGGGCTTCCGCCGATGCGGGTGCAGCAGCAGCGGCGGTTTCCGGCTCGTGAGTATCCGCAGGGCTTTCAGATGTCACCATCGGTTCCGCGGCTGGCGAACTTCCGAGAGCCATCGCCAGAAGTGCTGCGATGTCTGCATCGGAGACTTCCGGCTGACCGTCGCTTTCGATCGAGAGATCGGCTTCACCCTCGACGAACTCAAAAACTTCGCGCACCTCTGCGATATCGCGCTCGGACGTCAGGCGAATCGACCACGAGAAGTAAGCTCCGTTCGAATCGATGTTTTCGAGGTTCGGCAATGCCGAAACATCGCAGGCCGCTTCCATCACACCGAGGCGATTTAATTCACGCAAGACGAGCGCAGTCTCGTTGGCGTTCGCATAGAGTTCAGGACGTGGCGTGAAGTTGATGCGATATTCGTGAGACGATGCTCCGGCTTCCTCAGAGGCTGGTTCAATAGATATTTCGGGAAGTCCAAAATCTATAACCGTCGGCTGGAAGTCGATGGGCTCTTCGACCTCCTCCTCGCCGTTAACGAGCGTCAGACTTTTTATATCCGCGGCAACAGTCTCGTAGCTTGTCTCATTGATTTCTCTGCCATCCCGCGATGCCTCGACGAGATCCGCAAGAACGTCGGCAGCGCGGAGCATGATTTTCATCATTTCCGGCGTCGGCGTGAGTTTTCCACTCCGGACAAAATCGAGCGCCGTTTCAAACGTGTGAGCGAACTGTACAAGCTGCGTGAGCTTGAATGCCCCTGCTCCACCTTTGATGGAGTGCACTGCGCGAAAGACCGCGTTCACGGTTTCGGAGTCGGTGCTGCCTTCATCCATTGCGAGCAAACCTATCTCCATTTCGGAGAGCTGCTCCTCGCACTCCTGAAAGAAGGTTTGCCGTATTGCTGCCATTGAATCCACGACTGTCACCCCCACTTGTCGTGTCAAGCCGCAACGCGCCGAATCGCGGCGATGAGTTTCGTCGGCTCGAACGGCTTGACGATCCACCCTGTTGCGCCAGCTTCCTTAGCGCGCTGCTTTTTTGCGGCGTCGCTTTCCGTCGTCAGGACGAGGATCGGAACTTTGCGATAGCGGTTATCCTTGCGCACCGCTTCGATGAGGCCGAAGCCGTCCATCTTGGGCATGTTGATGTCGGTTACGATGACATCCGGTGTGGATCTCTGGAGAACTTCAAGACCGTCGACACCATCGACGGCTTGCAAAACGTTGAAGCCTGCTTCGGCGAGCGCCATTCTCAACATGTCGCGCATTGTGCGCGAATCGTCGACCGTGAGTATTGTTTGCATCATCGATTTCCTTCGAGCAGCAGGTCTTCGCGCGGCAATCCGACGAGCGCAATCGTCTCGAGAAATTCCGGACTTGGATTTTCCAAACGATAGCTCTTCCCGTCGCTCTGCCAGGTCCGAGCCGCGGCGACGAGCACTTGCAGCGATTGCACGCCGACGCGCCGGATTTGGCTCGCGTCGATGACAAGAGCGTCGCCTCGCTGAGCCAACAGCATCTCCTTGATCGCGGCAGCTGCCGACGAATCGAGGCAATCCGGCAGCATTAGCGCTGGCGCAGCTCGATCCGGCTCGCTCGACGGCATCTCCGTGGTCGCTGCCTCTTCCGGAGGAGGCGCGGCAACTGCATTTGCATTCATCGTTGACGTCACGATTTCTGCTTCCGCCTTCGAGGTACCCGCTTTCGCAGCGGCCTTCTTTCGTCGGCGGCCGGCGCCGGCAGATTTGTGCTTTGCGCGCGGCATTAGAATTCCTCCCAGCCAGCATCGGCAGTCTCCGCGCCGTGCTGGCGACCGCTGCCGTTGGAAGCAACCTTCAGCCTGCCCGCGGGTTTCGCTGCGCGCGCTGCAGGCTTTGCCATTTCCCGCCGAGGAGCAATTTCGACGACGGTATCGTCGCCCGTCTTGAATCGGCTGACGAGGTTTGCAAGTTCCTCCGTCTGCTGAGCCAATGTTTGCGTTGCGGCGGTTGCTTCTTCGACCATCGCGGCGTTCTGCTGAGTAACCTGGTCCATTTCGTTGACCGCGGTGTTGACCTGCTCGAGGCCGTGCGCCTGCTCGTTGGCACTCGCTGCGATTTCCGTAACGATCGAGTTGATCTCGGCGACCTGAGTGACGATGCGCGTCAGAGCGTGGCCCGTTTCGCCGACGAGCTGAACACCTTGCGCGACCTGGCCGGTCGAAGCTGAGATCAATCCCTTGATCTCCTTGGCCGCCTCCGCGGAGCGCTGAGCCAGCGCACGAACTTCCGACGCGACCACCGCAAATCCGCGCCCTGCATCGCCAGCGCGCGCGGCTTCGACACCGGCGTTCAAGGCAAGAAGGTTTGTCTGGAAGGCGATCTCGTCGATGACGCCAATGATCTGGCTGATCTGCTTAGACGAACTTTCTATGCCGGTCATGGCTTCGATGGCTCTGCGAACCACTTCGCCGCTCTTCTCGGCATCGGCTTTCGCAATCGACACCGTCTCACGAGCATGCGTTGCACCGCGCGCCGTCTTGTTGACGGTATCGGTGATCTCCTTGACCGCGGCAGCCGTCTCTTCGAGGCTCGCGGCCTGGTTCTCGGTGCGGCGCGATAGATCGTCGGAAGCCTGCGAAATTTCGTTGGTTCCGAGCTTGATGCTGCCTGCGCCTTTCTTGACGAGGGAGATCGTGCTTTTCAGCGTCGAAGCTGCGGAGTTGAAATCTGCCTTGAGCTTTGCGAACTGGGGTGCGACGTCGATGTAGAGACCCGTCTCAAGGTCGCCTTCAGCGAGCTCGGAAAGAGCCGCACCGAGCGATTCGACTACGACGTTGATTTGTTTCTCGGCCTCGAGTTTAGCGACCTGAGCCTGCTCCAGCTGGCCCATCATCAGATTCATCTGGTTGATGATCGGCTCATATTCCTGAATGACTTTCTCAGCGATCTGGTGCGAGAAATCGCCTCGGGCGATACGATCTGCCGCTGCCGTGAAAGCGCGCATGAAGCGCTCATGTTCGCGTGCATAGTGATCGCCTTGCTCCTGCTGCTGCTTGGCAGCTTCAACGGCTGCATTAGTCATCGCCTTCTGTTCGACCGCGGCTTCCTTGAAGCGAGCAAGAGTCTGAGCGATTTCGCCGTTTTCGTTGGAATCAGTGAGACACGGGATGTCGACGCTGAGATCCTTTCGGCTGATCTGATCCATAGCGCGAACGAGGCTCGCAAGCCGCGCCGTGATTCCTTTGGAGATCGCCGTTACGATACAAATGGCTGCAACAGTTGCTGCGATGAGGAGAGCGAGCGTGCGATAGAGCGTGGCGCGCGCATCACTATCGTGATTTTCAGCCAATTGGATATATAGCCCCGCCATTTCCGAAGCCATTGCGCTCGTCGTCTTGCTGGCTCCGAGCACAGCATCCTGCATCTCCGATCCCAGGGCGGCGCGCTGATAATTGGCCGACTTAATCTTCGAAGCTATCTGTTCGAGTTGGCCGACGAGTTGGACGCCGGCATTGGCTAGGTTGCGTTTCTCGTCGCTCGCGACATCCGTCGCCGTAAGATCGGCGAGGGGCTTACGCAGGCTTTCTGTCGCATCATGGAGCGCAGAATAGTCAATCGCCAGCGCAGCTTCCCCGGCGGGCGCCGAACCGAGTGTGTCGTGGAGCCCGGTCAACGACTGCTTGATGGCTGGCAGATACTCAATGAATATCTGCTGGGCACGATAGGTATCGGGTGACAAATCTGCGGCGATTGCAGAAGCATCGGCAATGCCGACCAGCAACTCCGCTCCGATTTTGCTCTTTTCCGAGATGCTCGTCGCATTGGCAAATGCGTTGATCGTTGACTCAACCCCGAGACTTCGGCCCGTGGTCGACGAGAGAGACGCCAACTCGCCGCTGACGCCCGTACGGACGTTTTGATCCGATGCCATCTCGCCCCAAACTGCTCGGGCAAGCTTCGCTCCTTCGATTTCCTTGTGAAGCACGCTGATCTGTTCGAGCTGATGATCGGCGTACATATACAATTGACCAAGCGACGGGATCAGGAATACCGCCGATATGAGGGCAAGCCGACGCGGCATTGACCATTTGCTATTGATGTACCCGATGACCATGTCTTTTGACCTGTTTTGAGGTGGCTGTTGATGCGGCTCGTTTCGATCGATGGACGGCGCACGCCGCCGTTTGCGGCTCGCGCACAAAGATTTCAATTCGTCAGCGCTGCTGGAGGGGGCTTAGATCTCGCGATTGCCGATGCTTGCTAAGCGGACTAGGCACGCTGCGGGCGATACCGGCACTGGGTTGATGATCATCTCGATCACCAAAGTTCGCGGATCCCGGCGTTTGGGCCGGTGATAATGGGGCATGCGCCATAAGCTTGTTCCTGCTTCTCAAAGCCCGGAACATGTCGGGTTGTAGCCGACACGGTTGCGCGGCGTCATGCCTATGATTTCAATTATCAAGCAACCGTTCGGCAAAAATAATTCGCAAAGTTATCGAATTCGTTTACGTCGCAAAAATGATGTTTTTTATTTTCTACAGCTATTTTTATGACTGCCTTTCTTCGATATCTTGCCCCCGAAATTAGCGATTCTCAAAAATTTGGCGATTCTCCCTCGCGGCGCTTATAACTCTTAAAATCATCTTTTTGGCTCTTTGATTGATTCCCTCGCATTTAGCGCGTCGACCAGGAAATGCGGCGCGGGGGTTTTATGTATTGCGCCCCGATATAAACGCCTTCAGCATGAGCAAGCCGACATTTCACGACAAAATCGTCGCCTGGAATTTCAAGATCGAATTCCGACCCTACAAGAGCCGCATCGGCAAGTTTGATTCGCGCGCCCGCGTCCGAAAAGTCGACAACAGCCCCTGACAGCCGCCGACCATCATTCAAGATGACTACGGCGGATTTAAACGCCGCTCTTCTACCGAATTGCCGCCGTTCCGGCTGTTTATCTATAGGCAAAGCTTCCTCGTTCAGTCCGCTTATTGAGACCATTGCGCGAATAACTTGCATCGGCCTTAAAACATCGGATTGCCTTAAAAATGAATTCGGACCGCTGTGTTGTATCTGAATCCCGAGCCTCAAATATCTGTATCGATGGCGACGTAAAATTCGCGAATACCAACTCTCAATTTTCTCCGATTGCTACAGTCGACAAGTTCGAAGTCGACTAAGGCGACGTTAAGATATTTCCATCAAATTGTTCATATCGGTTCGGTCCATATCATCGCTGGTGGTGCGATCTGGTAGGGCACACCCTTAGTCGGCATGTGGCGTCATGGCATTCAATCTCGACAGATTAGTATCCAGCGCTTCAGTTTCTCGCCTGGGCCGGCGCAAGTCTCATAGCGTAAGCTTTGCCGACACGTCGTGGGGAAAACGGGGATTCGCGTCTGCCCTCGATCAATTCGGTATTGTTTCTATAACGGATCCGGGTGGGCGGATTCTGCACGTCAACGACGAATTCATCCGGCTAAGCGGATATTCGCGGGACGAACTCATAGGCCGCACGCATGCGATATTGAATTCGTCGCATCATCCAAAGACGTTTTGGGCGGAGGCTTACCGCACGCTTGCAGGCGGGAAGACGTGGCGTGCGCAGGTTAGGAACAGAGGCAAAAGCGGTCGAGCCTACTGGGTCGATGCTCTGATCGTCCCCCTCAACAGCCGAAATGGCCTTAAAGGATTTCTGTCTGTTCAGCGCGACATAACGGAGGTTGTTGCGCTCCGAGCCGAGTCGGAGGAGCGCGCATCTATTCTTCAAACCATCGTCGAAAGCTTCCCGGGCGGCATCACGGCGTTCGACAAGGATCACAACGTTGTTCTTTGCAATCGTCGGCAGAGAGAGCTGATGCACTATCCCGACGAGCTGTTTGCCAACGGTCAGCCGACGGCCGAAGATCTTTATCGCGTCGAGGCGAATCGCGGCGAGTACGGCCCTGGCGATGCTGAGGAGCACGTTCGCAAGCAGCTCGATATTGCGAGCCGCGCCATACCCCAAACCATCGAGCGCCGGCGTCCTAACGGGACCTATCTCGAAACCCGATACATACCTCTGGCTCACGGCGGCTTTGTCACTACACAGTTAGATATCACCGGTCGCAAGCTGGATCAGGAAACTATTGGACGGCTTGTTCACCACGACGCGTTGACGGGGCTGCCGAACCGTTCACTGTTCCTGGATCGCATGCGATCCAGCATCGCCGGGCGTGGCCAAGAGCTCTTGGCATTGCATTGCCTCAATCTCGATAATCTGAAATTGGTCAATGAGAGCTTGGGCGATCTCGCCGGCGATGAGTTGCTTAAGCGCACGGCACAACGGCTAAGCCGGCTTCTCGGCGACAGCGATACCGCAGCCCGGTTAGGCGGTGATGACTTTGCCGTCATTCAAGCTGCTCCCAAATCCATCAACGACGTCGAAGCCATGGCCAAGCGCATTATATCCATGCTGTCCGAATCGATCGGTTTAGATGGCAGGGATATTACAATCGGCACCAGTGTCGGCGTCGCGGTAGCACCAACCGATGGAACCCATGCAGTGGAACTGATACGGAACGCGGATGCCGCTCTCCGGCGAACGAAGTCGCTGGCTCGCGGCACTTACGGGTTCTTTGAGCCTTCCATGCACGAACGCCTTCGGCAACGGCTTCGAATGGAAATGGAGATGCGCGAGGCACTTGCTAGCAATGCGTTCGAGCTTCACTATCAGCCAATCGTCAATACGAAGACGCTTAAGATCGTCGGTTGCGAAGCTCTGATCCGCTGGCGGCATCCTGAGCGAGGGCTCGTTCCGGCATCGGAATTCATTCCGATCGCGGAAGAATGCGGCATTATAGGGCAAATTGGTGATTGGGTCTTAAAGACGGCCTGTGCAGAAGCCAGCCGATGGCCCGATGACGTGTGGATTGCGGTCAACATCTCGGCAGCTCAATTCAGCGGTCCGAGCCTCGTCGACAAGGTTTTGGCGGTTTCCAAAGGATTGCCTCTGTCGCAGCTGGTCCTTGAAATCACGGAGACGCTCCTGATGAAGAACCGGGACATTGCAGCGGCGACGCTCGATCGATTGAAGAAGCTTGGCGTGCGCTTTGCGATCGACGATTTTGGAACGGGGTTTTCATCTCTGAGCTACCTTCAGAGCTTCCCCTTCGACAAAATCAAAATCGACCGTTCGTTTGTATCCAATATCGCAAATCAAAAGCGGTCGGCAACGCTTCGTCGCTCCATTATCCAGCTTGGCTATAACCTCGGAATGACGAGCGTCGCGGAAGGTGTCGAATCCAAACAGCAATTGGACTTGCTACGAGCGGAGGGATGCGTCGAAGCACAGGGCTTCTTGTTCTCACCTGCAGTTCCATCTGCAAAAATTCGAGAGCTATTTGCAAGTCCGCTTTGAGGCCGGCAGCCGGGCATAAGGGACGTGGGAACGGCAGATATCCAGGGGGTACGCGGCTATGCTGGGGACGCTTTTAAGATTTTCCGAGCCTGCCAAACCGCGGCGAGCATTGGTGTCGCCGAGCGATCCTATCGACGGGTGCGCACGATTCGAAGCTCTTGTTTGCGAGTTTCATTGGACAGCATTGCAAATCGGCGCCATCGCATCCTGCATGAATGCAAGCCTCGCTTCGCGGCGAAGCTGGATGCTGAGGGCGTGCAGTAACTTGGTTCCTGTTGAGTCACCTGTGGTAAAAGTTGCATTGCGGTCATGGCAGGATATCGGTTTGCCGCGCGACCTCGCGGCTGCGGTTGCACGAATCTATTTTAACCTTGCCGATGCCAAGAAGCTCGCACTTCCGCTGATTAACAGCGCGGGGATTTTTGCCGCTCCGAAAATTCCGCTCGCCAAGCTCGAACAAATCACGGCCGTATGGCGGAAGCTTGCAGAAGACTGCCGAGACGCCGTGTTGGAACTCGAGCCCGAGACACGCTGGCGGCTCAACGGAACATACACGGGAAACGCGCTGGTCCTCAGCAAATTTCTGAAGGAAGCGATGGCCGGATTACGGACTTGTGTCAATCAATATGGGGAGGTGGCTTTGCCTCTCCTTCCGCAGCGGCGGAAAATGCCGAGATATATGCTGCTCCAGCATTGCAAGATCTTCTCGCAGGGAAGCGCGTCCGCTGCCTTCGCGCGTGACCTCTCGAAAAATGATTTGAGCGTCGATTGCGATGGCGATTTTCGGCTGAAAGATGCCGTTGTCGTCGTTTTACGAAGCGGGCGTAAATTGCCGGGGTTGATCGTTTGGTTCAAGGATGGCAAAGCCGGCGTGCGCTTCAATAGTCCGTTGCCTGACGATGATCTTTTAATCTCTGACTGAAGCCACAATAAGCGGATTAGGGCGTCCGAATTTCTTCCGCACGACAATTTATTTTCTAATCGCTGTCCGATTTGACGCAATTGCGACCCGCTGCCTTCGCCTCGTAGAGCTTCGCGTCGGCACGCTCGATAAACGACTCCGGGCTGTCTCCGGACTTAAGCTGGGCTATGCCGAAAGATGCCGTGACCATTCCAATCTGCTTTCCGGTCTTATGGTGCATCCACTTCTTGCGTTGCAGCTCACTACGGATCTGTTCTCCAAGGTTATCCGCGCCCTCAATTTGAGTTTGAGGCAGCACGACAACGAACTCCTCGCCGCCGTAACGCACCGCTGTGTCGCGACCCTTGATGTTCTTTGACAGGAGTTCGCCGAAACGCCTTAGAATTTCGTCGCCAACGGTATGACCAAAGGTATCGTTGATCTTTTTGAAATGATCTACATCGGCCATAATTAAACAAAGAGACTCGTTGAGCTCCGAGGCCGCCTTTACCTCTCGCGGTAAATTTGCTTCGAGCCAATGACGGTTTTTCAAGTGCGTTACCGCATCAAGCATACCGAGATTCTGGCTCTCGCTCAGGCTCAATCTGAGCTTCTCGATCTGCGACTGCGATTGCTGCAGGCGCGCATTTAGAACGCCAACTTCGCTACGAATTCTGGAATTCTCATTGATGAGCCGCTGCACGACGGCTCTGATCTGGCCTGCCGTCGTCAACGATGGGAGGGTCTTATTGACCTTCGCCAGGGCTTCGGAGTGCAGACTGCTGAAATCAATGTGCTTCTTCAACAAGCCCAACAGCATCAAAACTTCGTCATCGAGTTCCTGACCGACTTTTTCTATACGACTTGAGATCGCGTCGTTTTCCTTCTTGCGTCGAATTTCATTGCCGGTGAAAAACTGCCACGCTCCGATCAGGAATGCGACGAAGCAAACCGAAACTATTCCGGCCAACACCGCAATCGCCATTGGATGTGACCCCAGGCGGATGATGCGGCCTCGGGAGTCGACTTCCGCAACTTGCCAGCTCACATCCGACCAGGTCGCCCAAAACGTAAGGCCGAAGTCCGTCCGCATCCACAGTGCCCAGAAAAAATAAGCGGAACAAACCGCAACAACGCTGGTAAGCATGATCACGGCGGAAAACGGGAGTTGCCTCGAGGTTATCGTGCCCATTGGCTCCTGCTCGGATAGAAACCCGGTACTTTTTTGCGATATCAGTATACGCCGTAATCGTTCGCCTTCAATTTTTCCATTGTCATCATCGGCTAATTAACAGGATATGGGGATTGCGCTGGAAACTCGACGCTGCTGGCCGAGTGGAGAATGATACTTGTAAGTTTACGCTTGACTGATCATCCCGAGCATGAGTCGTCGCTATTCGCAACTGCCTTTTTGTAGAGTATTGTTCTGCGAGTATCCTGCCTCCGCTCGATAATTTTACCTACGATGCGGACGGCATATTTGCCGCAATTGAAAATGTCGTTCCTTTACCTAAAGCCAGTAGCAATTCGAATGTATAACTGCTCAGTGAATACTTTGAGCAAGCTTCCACTATAACTTCCGGTCATCAAGATAATAAGAAACCCCGCGATGATCTTCGGCACAAAGGTCAACGTCATTTCCTGCACCTGCGTCAACGCCTGAAAAAAAGCGACGCCAACGCCGATGATCATCGCAGACGCGATAACCGGACCAGCGAGGATGATCGTCAACCAGATCGCCTGTTGAACAATTCCGAGCGCATCACCCTCTGTCATTGATACCCCAATGTGACGCCTTGAGTGATTGGAATTTCCTTGCCGTTATTAAGAATTGCCGTTGACCCGGAGGAATCAATGCGCACCGACGTGACGATGCCAGACGTCGAGCCGTCCGCTGACGTCAACGTAAGACCAACCATCGTGCTCGCCTGCGAAATATTCGAATTAACGAGAAGCTGGTCGAGTTTGGAATTCGTGTTAATGCCCTGCTCAACGCTTGAGAATTGGGCGATCTGCGACATGTATTCGGTGGAGTCCGTCGGATTCAATGGGTCCTGATTCCGGAGTTGGGCCACCATGAGTTGCAGGAAATCGTCATAGTTCAGTGTCGAGCTGTCGGTCGAATTATTCGAAGTCGTGCTTTGCGTGCCGGACGTGTTGCTCGTCGCGGGAATCGTGGTCATGCGACCTCCTTGCTCGGTTCGTGCGTCTTCGCACTTGAAGCTTCCAATGGAAGGAGCATTCTTACTTTCTTCAAAGCCTCGAATGGACGATCCGTGTCGAGCAGACCGCTAACTTCCATTAAACCCTGCAGAATCCTGCCGTCGCTAACGCTTGCGAGAAGATTCGCGACGGATTCCTTTGCCATCGTACGCGCTTTCATATGCAGCGCCGGGTCCATCAGCATCATCTGCACCATGAAATAGAGCTGGCGCAGTGGCGTCGTTGTTTCCTCGGGCTTCATCACGTGCTGCTCAAGGAGAAAGATTACATCATTCATCAGCTCGATACTGACTTTGCGGTCGACCTTGAGCACACCACCGTTGACGAAAATGCGCTCACCGGCTCGCAGGGTGATTTTCAATCCGCCGCCCATCCCCATCACAGACCTTCCGCGATGACGTTCGAAACATCGATCAACCCGGCGAAATTCTTCGACCTTCCGCTGCTGATGGCTTCCGCCTCTTTCAGCATCCAGATGCCTATCGATATCAAATTTGCTCTGATATCGTCGGGAAGCGCGTTCTCGGGCTTTACGAGGTCCTCGAGTAGAAAGCTCCACAGTCGATTGAGAAAGCAGATTGCATCTATGGCCTCGCGCGAATTCGCACCGGCCTTTTCGGCCGACTTGAGCATCGAGACGGACTGCTCGATCGCGAGACGCTCGTTCTCGCGCTTTCGGCTGCCTGATTCACTCAACGTCTCTTCATATGAAAACTTATACATGTCTCAGTCCGGTCATTCGGTGCTACACGCACCGGGTTTATCATGAGAGGAAGTCCATGATGCTCAGGTTGCTTAGTCGATTTGTAACGCTGTAGGCGGCTTCGAGCGCAGTAGAGAGATCCGAGATCTGGGTCGTCACCTCAGCGGTATCCACCGATTCAAGTCCGTCGATCGACCTGTTAAGAAAATCGATCTGCGTATCGATCTGATCGTTTGCGTCGGACACGCGCTGCTGGGTCACGCCGAGGAATGACTGAACTTTCGTCAATCCTCCGATGCCGTTGCTGACGAGCTGCGTCGCCTGTTGCATGACGACTTTCTGTGTGGCGCTGTCGAGATTCTGAAATCCAAGGCCCGCGACCATCGTGAATGCCTGGGCCAACTGCCGAAAGGCCGCGTCATTCGCCGTGACGGATGTATTTGCCGTTTCCGTTCGCGAAATTCTGCTGTTTACGGGTTTATCGGATGCTTCCGACCAATTCGCCGACCAGTTTGTATCGGAGAATAGATCGGCGAACTCGTTATTGAGGAAATCCTGCATGTCGGATGCCGAGATCGACGATACGTTCGGATCGTCCGGGCTCATTCCGAACTTCGCCACGAATGCGGCATTTACGGCCTGCGTGCTCGCAGGCGGCGGATCTCCGAAAAAGTCGTCGAGCGGTTTAACGTCGGAATTGATGCCGGCAAAGAGATATTGGCCATTCAGCGATGAATTGAGCTGGTCCTGAAACGACTGCATCGCGGCTTGCGCCTGTTGGAGGATCGTATCAGGCATTGTGCCCGTCGACTGGGCCGGCGTCAGAGCGTTCAAGAACGTTTGACTCGTCGTCGCGAGGGTATTGAGCGCGGCCTGCGACCCTTGCATGCGGGTCAACACAATCGAGTTCGTATCCTTTATCGACTGGATTTGAGCGATATCCTGCCGCAACGAGACGGCAACTCCGGTTTGGGCGCCGAGTGTCAAACCGACGTCCGCATGGCGACCCGTCGCAAGCTCCGTCTGGGCATCGACGAGGCGCTGCTGAATTCTGGCGATCGAGGCTTTTGTCTCGCTCGATAAAGATGCCGTCGATATGAATGTCGGTGTGAGCATCTGCTTAGCTGAATGACTGGATGAGAGTTGAAAGCATTTCGTTGACGGTGTTGATCAGCCGCGACGACGCTTGGAAGGTTCTTTCCAGATCGAGAAGGTTCGTCATTTCCTCGTCGAGGTTGACGCCGGTCGCTTGCGAAAGCGATGAGGTCGCACGGTGGGCAACTGTGCTTCTGTAATCAGCTTCTGCGCTCGCGGATTGACGCAGCGCCTCGAGCCAGGAGACGGAGTTTTTCGCGTAATCGATCACCGAAGACGAGGAAGGGAGCTGAGTCGAAGGATCGAACGTTTGCCCAGAACCAAGGTTTGCAATCAGCGCCTGAAGGCGCTCCGTGTAGGCCGGTGCGTTTGCGGTGTTGTATTTGTAGGCGGCGCCAGAGATGCCGCCATCGCGGATCAGCTCGGCATTGCCGCCTTGGCCAGGGTCCACGTTTGGATTGATTTTGATCGAGCTTGCCAGGCCGGCTACGGCAGTGCCAGAGGGCGGAAGAGTCGGACCGCTGGAGTACGTAAAGAGACCTGCGGCTGCAGGCAGCGTCGGCGTCGCCGACTGATCTGTTTCGGCGAACGCATCGATCAAGCCTCTCGCCATCTCGTCGAGCTGGCTTTGATACGTCACGGCGATGTCGTCGCGTACCGACACGAGTCCGGCTAGCTTGCCGGACTGGATCTCCATAATGTGCGATGTTCCCGCGATCGGAACGCCATCTGCATAGACTGCCGCGCCGGGCATTCCTGCAGCGAGGTTCGAAGTCTGCTGGAACGTTACGGACCGTGGCACCTTGTCGAACAGCGTCACACCGCTGTCGGTGTAGATCGCCACGTCGCCATTGTCGCGTGTAACAGTTCGGATTCCGACCTCGGTCGAAAGTTGCTTCAGAACCGCGTCACGCGCGTCGAGAACGTCGGTTATATCGCTGCCATTGCTCGTTCCCCGGATGACCTGATTGTTCAGATTCTGAAACTGGGAGAGCAAATCGTTGATGTTGGCGACCGATGTCGCGATGTCAGTATCGGCCTGCTGGCGCACCTGTGTGACCGTGTTGGACGCGGAATTAAGCGCGTTCGACACATCCTTCGCGGCGGAAACGACGCTCGCGGCGACCGCGGGGTTTTGCGGATCGCCGGAATACGTTTGAAGCGCAGCACTGAGCTTCGCCATCAATGCCGCTGGCGAGCGCTCCTGATCGGTATCATCGACGGTACTTTGGATCTGGTCGAGCGCAGACGTAATCGACGCCTGCGCCTGATTGGCCGAATTGGCCGTCAGGTAGGCGTTGAAAAGGAGCTGGTTCGACGTTCGGTCGATCTGGGGGATGCTTACGCCGACGCCCGGACCTGTGACGATTGTTGCCGTTTTGCGCGTCGCGTCGGGGTCGTGGATGCGCGCAATATTCCGCGACACCACCGAGATTTGCTCGGACGTTGCCTGGAGACTCGAGCGCGCGGTGTCGGTACTCAGCGTCAACGACATTTGCGGGACCTTCCCCTAGAACTCCCGGCTACCGGACGAGATTGACGAGCACGTCCAAGAGCTCTGTACCCGTCTGAAACACCTTCGAGTTTGCCGTGTAACTGCGTTGAGCTTCGACCATCGTCGTCAACTCGGAGGCGAGATCGACGCTCGATTTTTCAAGAGCTCCGGAAACGATCTTTCCGAGCGATCCAGAATTTGCGGTTCCGAGCTGGAGATCGCCGGAGTCCTTGTTCGTTGCGAACACATTGCCGGAAATTGCCGTCAAGTTGTCTGGGCTTGCGACGGTTGCGAGCGGGATTTTGAATGCGTCAACACGCGAGCCGTCGGCATAGACAGCGGTGACGATGCCTTCATCACTGATCTCGAGTCGATCTACAGCGGATGGGCCATTGCCATTCACGCTAGCATCTACGGGTGTGTATGCAGTCGCGAGCTGCGTCGTATTTCCCATATTCAGGTTGAGCGTCGCGCCGTTTGGAATACTCACAGAAAGAGTCGGAGGAGACGGCGAGATCAATTTGCCGTTCGTTCCGTCGAACGTCAGATTCTCGGTCGTCAGCAACGAACCGGCGGCATAGGGGAAGCTGCTGCCACCTCCGGACGCCGCACCCGCATGGTCGTAGACGGTGACTTCCCACTGATTGTCGGCCGTCTTCGCCGAATAGATGTCGATCGTGACCTGGTGACCGAGATTGTCGTACGTTACGATCGATGTCGGGCCGACATAGTCGGCGCCGGCGGCATTCAAGGATGGGAGACTGGTCGATACGGCCGCATCGGACGGAAGATTGACCTGGAAATTGCCGCTGGTTGACGGCGTTGCTTTCAATCCAAGGTTTGCAGTTCCGACCGGCACGAGACCGGCGGCACTGTTGATGACCGAAGAGCTTCCACCGCTAAGAAGATCATATCCGAGCAGCGTAAATCCGGCTGCGTTGACGAGGTACCCGTTCGTTGACACGAAACTGCCGGCTCGCGTCAGATAGGGGGTCCCTGACGGGCTCTGAACCATGAAGAACCCGTTGCCACTGACAGCCAGGTCCGTCGGCGATGTCGTGTAGGTCAGGTCGCCCTGATGAGTAATGGCACGGCGGGCAATGGTCGAGACCGAACCGGGGACGTAAGATGCAACGTGACCTTCTGCGACGAGGGTCGCGAATTCGGCAGAGGCTTCCTTGTAACCAGTCGTATTGACGTTCGCAATATTGTCCGCGACGGTTCCCATACGGTCAGACTGGACAGCCATGCCTGAGATGCTGGTAGTCATTAATCCGTAAAGGCCCATCGGCACTCTCCTGCTCGGGAATGATGCTTTGCTCAAGAGAAGCATTCGGGCCTTGCGTGAGACTGTTTGCAGTCTCCTCCGGTGAGGGCAATTGCTCCTCTCCGGAAAATTCCTTGAGGCGGTAGCCGAGGAACCGCTGGGAATCGATCGGATCGTGTCCGAGCCGCTGCTTCAGGCGCTTGCGCAGGCGGCTGATATGACTTTCGATTACGTTCTCGTGAATTTCATCGTTGAAGATGCCGTAGACGCGATTGAAGATCTGCGTCTTCGTCACGCGCGTATTGCGGCTAAGAACGAGGCATTCGAGGATCCTGCGCTCTCGCCGCGGCAACGGCAGAACCTCGCCGTTCACCAGCGGGTCGCGACCGTCGAAAAAGATTCTGATGCCGGCGATATCGACGCATTGCTCGGCCATTTTCATCCGCCGCCGGATTGCTCCGCTGCGCGCTAGGATTTCGCGAACATGAAACGGCTTGGCGAGCACATCGTCGAAACCAAGCGAAAAAAGATCGAGCGTCTCGCTAAGGGCCCTTGCTTCAATCAGCCCGATGAGGGGGGCGCGACATCGCGAACGGATGCGAGATGATATTTGCCGTCGATTTTCGACCGATCCAATTAGGAATCCTTCGATGACGGAGAGGTCCGAATCGTTAACTGATTCAAACCATTCAGGGAATTCGACTGGATCGACCGCTACCGCGGCGATTCCCTCGCGCTCAAAGCACGCGACGCAGCCTCCCGCGACCGTGGACCGGTCGTCCAGAACAACAAACATCTATTATCCCCGCCGTGATTTCAATGCCCCTCTTTCCAAGGAGATACAGTGATTCATGTGGTTTATTAACAATTATTTCGTAATTGTATGGGTCGTAAATAACACACCAAATCAATGCCGCGACTTTACCGCCGAGAAGCTAAAGTTGTAGGAGCTTTGTTTAATGTGCGGGCAACCCGCAAGTCTGCCGCGCCGCCAAGTGACCCAAGCTTGCTTTCCAAATTTTAAATTCAATTCTCTCAATTCGATCGATTTAACTAGCGATATCGTAGAGCAATTGCGCTTCAATATGGGCCCATATTGATCTTTATATTGTGCCCGGTTGGGCTATTAGCCTTACGGCGCATCACAAAAGTCGAGCGTGATGAAACAGACGAGAACGCGTAAATTACGCCGAGACGCGCTTGGCCGAGACATTGTCACGGCGCCAAATTTGCGCGGAACCGAGCGACGTAATGATTTCCGTTATTCCGCACGCCAACATGCCGCCATGCGGTTTCGCAATGCGAATATGATTTGCGATCTCGTCGACTTGTCCGAAACCGGCGCCAAAATCCGCATTCTTGACGGAGCAGTTCCTAACATAGACGAGCGGGTTGTCTTGACATTGTTCGACGGGACGGCCGTCGAAGGGCATGTGTCCTGGATCAGAGACGAACACATCGGCGTTGAGTTCCGCAGCTTGGTCATGAATGTCGACGATCGTCTCGACTTCGAGAATCTCGGCAGCGCGTTCTTCGGGAAAGCCGTCACGCTGCAGAAGTCGACGCGACGTCCCTAGCGCATAGCCGAGCGACGTAAGCGCTCCGCAAGGCGGGCGTGCTACTACGATGGCGAGACCAAGGTCAGCCTCTTTGACGTATCATGCGCATTCGCACGCCGCTGCCATCGAATTTTGAGACGCTTCTTACAGAGTTCTTCAAAGGCGCCGATGATACGGGTGAAGCGCCGCGGCCGTCACACCGGTTTTCCATAAGCAGTCTCGAAGCCGCATGGGGTGTCGCGGCGCAGGCTCGCGCTTTACCGATGCAAGAGGGCTCTAATCGGGACACGCGGAGGATTGCCTATGGCGACGAAAGCGACGGCGGGCACGGCGTCTCGCTCGATCCACACAAAATTCTCAGCGAACTCGGGCTGCACTCAGAGGCGACGGAAGCTGAAATCGCCATGCTCCGGAGAGAATTTGCGTTGCGCAATCATCCCGACCGCGTGCCCGCCGACCTTAGAGATGCCGCGACACAGCGCATGATGATCGCAAATGACCTTATGGACCGGCATCTCGCCAAACTGCGCCGCTCCGCCGGTTAACAACCGGTAGCTAGACTTTGTTAAAATGCAAGGTGCGCCGTTCGCGATGTTGCGACGAATATCGGGTAATCTCCCCAGCGTGGCCGGAAAGGCCGACCGAAAGCACGGGGACGATGATGAGTGAGAGTTGCGTCGACTTGCAAATCCTTCGCGCGCGCATGACGGGCCTTGGCGAACGTCTCGACAGCGTCTGGTCAACCCAGTTGCGCGAGCATCTCCATCTCGATCGCGGCACGAAGGAATGCGCGTACTGGCATTCGGGTTATCATCAGGCGCTTGCCGACCTCATCAGCCTAATTGAAGGGCCGAGACCTATCTCCGGCATCGTGGGCAGGTCCAGTCCGTCCCCGTTGGCCGGCCCGGGTGCAGAAAGTTTCCAACCGGCATGAACTGGTGGAACATCTCGCACTCTTTTTCGAAAGCTTGCTGCGGCTGAGCGAAGTGGCGGAACTTGAACTGCGATGCCGTACCAATTCGATCCTTGAGTATCGATTTCAGGTCCTCGCCAGCGCTGCCGACAAAGGTAATTGAGAAGCGACCGAAATTATCGATAAAGCCCAGGGCATAGGCGCCGGGGCAATTCTCGACGAGTTCTTCCTCGATCGTGTCGGCGACCAGATCAAACGGGCCTCGCAATCCGGTTCCGGGCAATTCCTGCTGCGTCATATCAACGGATCCTAAATATAGATCGCATTGGCCTGCCGGCCGCTCGCAACGTCTGGAGCCGGCGACGTCTTTTGATTGTTGTCGCGCTGGCGTTGCTGTGACTGATCCGGCATTCCACCCTCGCGCCGCGGCATGCTCTCATCCTGCCGCCCGGCGAAGTTTGCGCGCGCCTGACTTCCATCCTGGAACGAAGAGCCGCTGTTGTTCAGCGAGTTGTTCAAGGTCGAATTGGACCCGGCCGAAATGTCGGCGATCTTCAAGCTCTTCACGTCATAGCCCGCATCCCGCAGGCTTTGCTCCAACCCCTTACGGTCATCGTCGAGCAGTTTGGCGGTCGAGGCTTTCGATGCCTCGGCGTCGATATCGAGGGCGCTGGACTTGAGGCTGAGCTTCAATCTTACCGTTCCGAGATCAGATGGCGAAAGCGTCAAATCGATCGTTCTCAATACCTGCCCAGTAACCGGAGGGCGGTCCGTCATTTGTGAGGGGTTAGAAACCTGGGCGTTGCTGCTATCGTCAGCAAGAGCCGTGAGCACGCCACTCCGGACCTGCTGCGTTGCTGCCGACATCCCCGAGATTTCCGGGCTATCCTGCGATATATGCTCGGCGGGTGCCGCAACGGCGGTGTCCACAATCCGGCGCGTGCTCACGTCAGTTGTGCCGGACTGCTCACGAGAGCCGGGCCTGCCGTCCTGTGCACCGCTGAAGTTTTGCTGTGTCGCCGCGTTGTTTGCGGGCGCCTGACCTACCGCTCGTGGCGTCATCATATCGGCGGATGCTTTGCTCACACCGTCCTCGCCTCTGCTCGTGGTAGCCCCGGTCAACGCCGCCAACGGATTTTCCTTGCTCCCCTTGCTCGTCAGGGTTTCGAAAACCCGTGTGCTCGATGCGGCGTTGGCATCGTCAAAAACCCAGTGCGCTTCGCGAGCATGAACCATAACAGGGGTCGCCATAGTTTCTTCGCTCGTCGAATCGCTCACTTGCGCCGTCGAGTCTTGCGCCGCCAGAAGCCGCTGCTTGGCATCCAACAAGGCCACGACACTGGCTTGCCTGAGCAGATGGCCGGGGAGGGCCGCGGTCTTGAGGTTCGTCGGAGTGCTCTTGCTGTCATCATTCGACGCCTGATCCTGCGCTGTTCGGAGTGCGATCTCCGCGCCCCAACCCGCTGGCGGCGTCGCCGGAACTGACGCCGGCGCATTGCCGGGCGGCGTTTGGCTGCCGAGCGTATCGATAGTGGCCTCAAACGACTTTTCCGAGTCGTCGTCTTTTTCGTTTCCGCGATGTGATTTTTCCGAAGCTTTGGCGGTCGTATCGATCGACTTGAAGGCAGAATGATTATCGCGGCGTTCGGCTTTATCGATGGAACGGTCGCGGACGCGATCATTTGAGCCGTCGGTATCTTGCTGTTTTTGGATCGGCTTCGAACCAGCACGGTGCGCTTGCGCATTGGATTTCGCCGACGCCGACTTTGAAAGCGTATCGATGATGCTTTGGCTTTGGGCGGCGCGAGAAGCTGCTTCCGTCATTTCACGATCCCCGACATGACCATATCGGCCTCTTTGATCGCCGCATCGGCGCTTTCGACTGCGCTTGAGACGAGGGCCAATTCATGGGGCGACGGTGAACTTTCGACGCCCTTTCGCTCACTTAGTTTGGGGGCTTCATCGTCAGCAGCAATTTTATCTGACGTGACGGTGTGTGCGATGTATCCCGCAACCTCATGTATCTCGATATCGCTGTCGGAAAGGCGATCGACCGCGATTTGATGCAGGGCAGTCAGCGCCTCGGCCGCACGCGTGGTCGGCGCATTGGCAGCAGCTTCGTAAAGTGTAGCCCTGTCGACATCCTCCGCAGAGTCCGGCTTTAACGATAAAGCTTCTCTCGCCGCTGCTCTTGCAAGAACGATCCGGCCCGGCGGCAGCGCCACAGCGGCCATCGCAAGGAATAGATCTATTCTTGACTGCTTATCCGCCGTTGATGTTGCAGTCGTTAGTTTATCGACTACGTCGCCACTATCGAGTTCCTCGCGCTTCGCGACGGCGGCCGAAAAATCGCGAAAGAGCTTCCAGGCATATATGGATCTTCCAAAGCGCCGGAGATAGTCGGCCATCAGCAGCATGGCGCGGGTCTTGTCGCCACTGCCGATCAGAACAGGAATTTCGCGACGCGCTGCCGCCTCCTCGATGGCGGTATGGGGGCAAGCAAGACGTGCTTCATCGAGCAGTGCAATAGCCTTTGCATCGTCGTGGCCGATATAAAATGACGCTCGCGCCAATGCGAAAGGTCCGACCAGACTTACGTCGAGGGATCTTGGATCGACGTCGGCCAAAAGTTTACGGGCCGCATTCATCTTTCCTTGCGCATATTGCATGATGCCCTGCGCCAGCATCCGGTCCGCCTCATAGCGCGAATCGTCTTCGGCCAGCGGTTTCAATACCCCGTAGTCTCCTCCGCTGAGCACGTAAACGAACGCGCCGCGAACGTTGGCGTAGCTATCCCAATCCCGCTTTTCGAAATGCCGTAGGACCCCGGAGATTTCCGACAAGAGCCGGCCTTGATCTGCGAGCGCACCATGATCGCCATGCACAACACGATCCTGCACGGTTCCCAACCGTTCGACCAATCGGCTAAGTTCGGCGCTCTTTTCAATCTTGACGTTCGGATCACCTATCGCCGCTTCCATTTTTCGGTTTGGACGCGGAGCTGGCATTGCGACACGAGAAACGAGGCTTGGCTTCAGATAGAAATAAGCGCCCGCTCCTATGCCGGAAAGCAGCACGACCGCAGCGCCAGCGATCAATGCCAAACGCTTCATTTCTTGGCCTCTTTGATGAGGATGTCGATCCGCCGATTTTGAGGTGCTTCGGTATCGGACGGAACCTTCGGATCCCTATCGGCGCGACCTTCTATGGCTACGAAGCGCGTTTCCGAAATGCCACCGCGGACGAGCATGTAGTAAGCCATTTGCGCCCGAGCGGCGGACAGGCGCCAGTTGTCATAGTTGCCGTGCTTATACGCACGGCTGTCGGTATGGCCCCGTATCACGATGTTACCGGGCTGAGCTTTGAGAACGTCGCCTACCTTGCCCATCGCGAGCACCAGCTCAGGACGTGGCTTTGCCGAGCCGACCTCGAACATGCCGAAGTCCGCGTCATCGAGCAGGCTAACAAGCAACCCTTCGGATGTCGCTTTTACCTCGATTTCGGGCGCCGCATGGGAAACCTTGGACAAAGCGCTGCTGATGTCCTCCTGCAGCTTTTTGGCTTTTGCCTCGTTGTTCGCGTTGTCCGCATTGTCTAACGGCTTTGGTGCGGTTGCGGCTTGGTTCTTGGCCTCAGCAGCCGGGCCAGCTTGTTCCGTGTCCTTTCCTTCGAGCGAGCGAGCAGCTTGCTTCTGGTCCTTGCCTTCGAGCGAACGGGCAGTCTGCGTTGCGTCCTTACCCGCCACGCTGGGTGGCGGCGTAACCACCTTTGATACCTCTGCTGGAGCTGCCGGTGCGGCCGGCTGGGGCTGCGTGGCGGGCTTTTCGATGACCTGCGATTTTCCGGTCCGTCGATTGATGCGATCAAAGGGATCGCTGATGTTACCATCCGACGGGCTCGCCGCCGTCATCGCCTGACTAGCTTTGGCTTCGTCCGCAAGCTTATCCAGAAGCTGGCCTGGATTGTCGAAGAGTGCCTCTTCCTTTTGCGCCTCCACACGCTTGCCGCCGGCGGAAGCGCTCGTCTTTTGCGCCTCCTCGTCCATTGCCTCGCCGATGCTATCTTTTGTTGCCTTCGGCGCATTGAGCTTCTGCTTCAGGGCAAGCTGCTTGTTCAGGCCTTTCTTGCTTTTTTCATCGCTCTGCTTGTTGTCTATTTCGTTCAAGTCTTCCAGACCCTTGGGCGCAGCAAAACGATCCGTCAATCGCATCGGATTAAAGTAGGCTGCCACCTGGACAATGGTCTTCTTGTCCGCGGCATTGATGAGCCACATGACGAGAAAGAATGCCATCATGGCCGTCATGAAGTCCGCGTAGGCGATCTTCCAGACACCGCCATGATGCTCTTCATCGGTATTGCGACGGCGCCGCACGATGACCAGTGGTTGCGATGAAACATCTTCCTGACCGTTGCTCATGTCGCCGCCGCCTCAAGTTCCGAGATCCACGCGGCAATGTTTGCCTCGATCGCCGTATCCTCGATATGAGCACGAATGTCCGGCGACGTAGCTTCAGAATAACCGATTTGAAACGCCTCGTTCGCCAGACGTCCGCGCAGATGCTCCAAGACTTCGGCCGGGGCCTCGATGTGGACTTTGGCACCTTCGACGAGCGCTCGGGTAATGGCCCCTTCCAAGTCTTGCATGGCGCGTTCCCGCAACTTCTCGACAAGCCACGGACGAAGGAGAGTTGCGACGCGCTCTCCGATTGCGCGCTCAATCAGCTTCACTGCGCCATCCAATCGCGCGGCAAGCACGTCGGCGCACTCTTGCCGGAATGCGTTGCGTTCCAGGTTGAGCCGTTCGAGAAACAGCGTTTCCGCTTCTGCGAGTCTCACTTCTGCATCGGCTTGGGCTTCGGCGTGACCGTCGGAGAGGCCTTGCTGATAGCCATCCTCGAACGCAGATTTGAGCTCCGTCTCCCGGTCAGGCTTCTCTTCGCCGGTTTCCGGACAACCGAAGTCTGAAAGCATCGGAAATGCCGGACTGTGCACCCTGGCCGTCATCCGTTCTTGACCCAATGCTTCATGATGGCCGTTGCCTGCTCTTCGTCACGGTCGATGATCGCGCCGAGCTTTTCGACGGGGCCGAAGGCCAGCGAGCGGCCGAATGATAAGCCGTCCCCGGCAAAGCCCGACGAGCCGAAGTCGGCATCGAATGGATTGGCGCCGGGTTCAAGGAGCGGCGAAGCCATTTCCGGCATATCTAGGGGCGCAGCAACTCCACTCGCATCCGGTCCTGAGAGTGCCGCGATCGGGCCACCTCCTTCGATGGCTGCAGCCGAACCGCCAGCCAGCAATGAACGCATCACGGGCTTGAATCCCGCGAGTACGACGATGGCAGCGACGAGAAGGATGGTGAGCGATTTTATTCCTGTTCCGGCGAGCGCCATCAACATCGCGGTCCAGTCGACGCTCGAAGCGGCGCTCTCGCCAATGGGAGATTGAGCGAATTCGACCGCCGCAACGCTGATGCGATCACCGCGCTTGGTATCGAGACCGGCGGCAGAAAGCGCCACCTTCTCGATTTCGGCAACCTGCTTGTCGATGTCTTCGCTTTTCGCGTCTTTGCCGATGATTTCAGAAAGGCGCTTCTTGTTGACGACTACGGCGAGCGAAATATTGTCGACCTTGTAGCCTTCACTGGTGGTCGAGGCCGATTTCGAACTGATTTCGTAATTCGTCGTTTCTTCTTTTCGATCCTGCGCCCGCTTGCTCTGCTCCTTTGAATTCGTAGGCGCCTCATTAGGAATGTTCTGGTCGACGCTGACGTCGGTTTTTCCGGAACCGTCGGTTGAGCTTTGCGCTTCTTTGACGATGCGTGTCGACCGCTCGACCTTGGATTCCGGATCGTATTTCGTCTCTGTCGTCTGATGCTTGTCGATGTTGAGGCGTGCGATCGCGCTCACTTCGAAATTATCGATGCCGAGATAAGGCGACAGGGCGCGGCGTACGCTGTCCTGAACCTGCTTCGAGATCGTGCGCTCAAGATCGAGCATTTGCACCGGCACATCGCCGGATGGGCCGCCGTTGCCGCCCAACAGAGTTCCGTCCGTGCCGATGACTTGGACCTCGTCTGGTTTCATATCCGGAATGGCCGCGGCGATAAGGTGCTTGATGGCCGGTGCCGCCGTCGCGTCACCTGCGACGTCGGTTTTAATAACCACAGAAGCTGTCGGCGTCTGCTTGCTTGTCCGCAAGGCGTTCTGATCCGGAAGGAAGATGTGCACGCGGGCAGCCCGAATTCCCTTCAGGTATTGGATTGTACGCGAGAGTTCGCCCTCAAGCGCCCTGACGCGCGTGACCTCCTGCATGAACGAGGTCAGACCCAGCGCTCCGAGCTTGTCGAAGAGTTCGTATCCGGCGTTCGGGCTTCCAGGCAGACCTTTTTCGGCGAGCAGGGCCCGGGCCTGCTCGGCTTGCCCGATCGGCACACCGAGCTTCGTTCCGTCCGAACTTGCCTCGAACGGAATGCCGGCTTGCGCCAGTTCGCGGCCCATGCTGCTGACGTCAGGGGGGGTCAAGCCGACGTAAAGCGTCTCGAAGCTCGAGCGCGAGGCGAAATAGCTGCCGATCGATATCAGCGCAAAGACCAGAAAGCCCGCGGCTCCGAGCGCCATCAAGCGCTGCCGTCCCAGGCCCTTGAGACTGCTGTAAAGATTCTGGAATTGACGCCAATCCATCGTTCGGACCCTACCGGCATGGTTCCAAGCCGACGGTAGAGAGCGAACCTTGTGTAAAGGTGACGGGCCGTCCGGCCTGTGTCTCGGCTGCAAAGGCAACCAAGGCGCAGACCGCCGACCCGTCTCGATGGAAAGGGACAGAAAATCAGCTCGGCGCCAGCCGGCGCCGAGTCTTATTCATTAGCCGCGGAACAGCGACAGGATGTTCTGGCTCGACTGGTTGGCAATGCTGAGCGCCTGGACGCCGAGCTGCTGCTTAACCTGTAATGCCTGAAGTTTGGTCGATTCTTGGTTCATGTCCGCGTCGACGAGCTGAGAAACGCCCGTTGTGATCGAATCCATCAACGTCGAAACGAAGTCGCTCTGCAGGTTGATGCGGGTCTGGTTCGCGCCAAGCCCGGTGGCCGCAGTCGTCATCGCGTCGAGCGCCTTCTGAACCGACTGGACATAGCCAGAGAGCGTAGCCTGGTCGGCGGCGCTGTCAGTCAGGTTGCTAATGTCGATGCCCATGATCGACGTGCCGCCCGTCGAGACGACGGCGCCGGTCGAATCACGCTGCGAGTCGAGGATGCCGCCGGCCGATGCCGACGTGTTGGCATCGAACAGAACGGCCTGCGAGGTATCGACCGTAATGTAGCCGATCGAAACCGAGCCGTCCGAGCTGCGCGTGAACGAGGAGACGATCGACTTCGTGGCGTTGTAGCCCGTTGCAGACGAATCGACCGAGAGCCAGTTCTCGCCCGAGAAGCTCGCCGAATCGGCAACGCCCTTAAGCTGGTTCTGGAGTTCGGTGATGTCCGACTGAATCTTGCTGCGGTCGACGCCCGGTCCGAGAGCTGCGGCCAGCTTCTGCTTCATCTGCGAGACGAGGTCGATGCTGCTGTTCATCGCCGTGTAAGCAACGTTCACAGTGCCCTTGCCAAGACCGAGTGCGTCCTGGACCGTCGAGAGCGCTGCATTGTCGGAGCGCATCGACGTCGCGATCGACCAATAAGCGGCGTTATCCGAAGCCGAGGCGACCCTCAAGCCCGTCGAAATACGGCTCTGGGTCGTCAGCATGTCCTTTGACGTCTGCTGAAGCGACTGCAGCGCCGTCATCGCCGCAATATTCGTATTAATACTATTCATGCCCATGTCCCTTGTCCTTCTACTCGGCACTTAATATGCGCGTTACTGGGACATACCGGGTTTGCCGGCTTGGCAGATCGGCTTCATGCCTGTGGCTCAACTCGCCACTCTGTCATGGCCAATCAATTACCGGAGAGTTATTTCTTAATGGTTACTACCGGGGCGGGTCTCTAAAAGTATTCCTAACCGCCGGGTGCGAGATGGGCGCCGAAATATCTCTTCTGCGCTAACTGAAAGATTTGACGAGCGCGCCGACGAGCAAGCTCCAGCCGTCGACGAGAACAAAGAACAATATTTTAAGTGGTAGAGACACTACGGTAGGCGGCATCATCATCATGCCCATCGCAGTCATAATCGTTGCCACTACAAGATCGATGACGAGGAACGGCAGCGTCACCAGGAAGCCGATTTCGAAACCGCGCCGAAGCTCCGAGACCATGAACGCGGGAATGAGGACACGAAGGTCGTCGGGCGCGGCTTTCTTTTGCTCACCGAACCGCTCGGCCGACATGTCCTGAAAGATCGCGATGTCCTTCTCACGTACATTCGCCTTCATAAAGATACGAAACGGCTCGGTCGTGCGCGTATAGCCATCCTGCTGGCTGATTTTATTCTCGACCATCGGCTTGATGCCATTGTCCCAAGCCGCCTGAAAGGTCGGCGCCATGACGAACATCGTCATAAACAATGCAAGACTGACAAGAATCAAATTGCTCGGCGTCGTCTGCAGACCAAGGCCCGACCGGAGGAAAGACAGGGCGATGACGAACCGCGCAAACGATGTGACCATCATCAACAGGCCGGGAGCGACCGACAGGACGGTCATCACGACCAGAAGCTGAACGATTCTGCCGGATACCGAAGCATCGCCTGCGGGAAAGAGCATATTGAGGTCGATCGTCTGGGCGAAGGCGACCGTCGGCGTCAGGACCAATATGGCGAGCGAGAGCAGGAACGGTCGCGCGGTCATTCGATCACGAACCCGCCGATCAGCAATCCGAGAATTGCCCCGCGGCCACGAATTTTGGCTCGGTCCTCCAGTTGCTCGCGCAGGTTCTGGAGGCCCCTTACCCCCTGAATGTCCGCAACCGTCAAACCCTTGAGGTAGGCGATGATATCTTCGCGGACTTCGTCCTTGAGCAAGCCGGATTCGGATGTGCCGTGTACGGCGACAATCGATATATCCAATCGGACCCGCGACTTTGGCTCGCCGCTCAAGTCGACGATGATGGACGGGATGGCAATCTCCAGGGCATCACTTGGAAAGCGTCCCGATATCGGCGTTTGAGGTGCGGCGCTTGCAGGTTTTGCTTCTCCGACGGGAGCAGGTGGGGTGCCGACCGGAATAGCGAAATATCCAAAAACGCCGCCTCCGCCGATGCCAAGCACAACCGCCAGCAGCATGGATTTTACGAGATCCGCAGTGCTCGGGCCGGCGGCCGGAGCATTTCCGTTGCTTGTTATGAGCGCCTGCGCCATGCCCCACCTCGATCCTAGAACGGTGACACGATGTCGAGAATCTGTTGGCCATAGGCCGGCTGCTGAACCTCCATCACGCGGCCCCGGCCGCCGTAGGAAACGCGCGCTTCCGCAATCTTGTCGTAGGAAATCTGGTTGTCCGTCGAAATATCGCGAGGCCGAATGACGCCGGCGACGCTCAACACGCGGACCTCGAAATTGACGCGCACCTCCTGCGTACCGCTGATCACCAGATTGCCGTTGGGCAGCACCTCGCTGACGACCGCCGCGATGAGCAAATTGATGTTTTCGGACCGGGTTATGCCGCCCTTTGAATCCGTCGATGTCGTGCGATCGAGGTTGCCGTCCAATTTTCCCGAACCCGATGAACCTGCCCCGCCGAAGCCGAAATCGAAATCCAACGCCGATGTAAGTCCGACGCTTGAATCGCGAGAACGATTGAGCGTGTTGTCGAGCGATGCTTGATCCTTGATCTGCACCTTGACGGTGACAACGTCTCCGATCTTGAAAGCGCGCGCGTCACGGAAGAGGTCGGCTCCGGAATCGCGCCACGTCGAGTTGCCCGAGGTATAAGCGGCTTTCGTGACCGGAAGCTGGACGTGCGGCAGGCGATCAGGCAGCAGGCCGCTTCCGACCGGAGACATGACGGGCTCGCGCCCGACCTCTTTCAATTGATCCATTGCGCAGGCCGGCAGCAAAAGCGCCAGGCATGCTGCAGCGAGCGGGATCGGTCTCGGCCTATTGATGCTGCGCATTGGCCATCGACTCCAGCTTCGTCGCGACCTCACCGGCGCCCGCAATAATTGCGGTCAGGCGCGAGGCTTTCGTTGCGTCCATCTCTGCCAACACGAGGCTGCTGGCCTTCGGGGAAAGCTTCGACGTGATTGCAGCTGCGGTGAGTTCGTCCATCGCCGTGAGCTGGCTCGCCGCCGCGTCTGGCTTCATCTTGCTGTAGATCTCCACGAGCGAGTCCGTTGCGTGCGCCGTGAAGTCTTCCCGCTTCTTGACCCAGCTTTTCAGCTCTGCCGTTTTTGCATCGAGAATTGCAACGCGTTCGGCAAGCTCCTTGCGGGCCTTCTCGAGATTGCTCGTCTGCTGCGCAATCTGCGCTGCGGCCGCCGCATCGACGATGCTTGAGCAGTATTGCTCAGCGGGGCTCAACTGCTGGGGCGTGACCGGCGGCAGAGGCAGCGAATCGGCGGCCCGTCTTTCCTTGTCGGCTTTGGCGTCGTCTGCAGCGATAGCCGGAACGGAGAACAGAATCGTGACGGCAATGATGCACGCGGAGCAGCCATATCGCGAAGCTCGCGACGGCCGGGCTTGTCCCTGCGCGGACTCGGTCGTCATTGCACCACCAGCTCAGCTTGCAGCGCGCCAGCGGACTTCATTGCCTGCAGAATGGCTATGATGCCGATGGGCTTCAGCCCCATGCGGTTGAGCGCCGAAACGAGCTCGCGAAGACTTGCACCGCGTACAGTTTCGACGTTGCCGCCGGCCTCGTGGACATCTACCTCGGTATCGGGAACGGTCACCGTTTCACCACGCGAGAACGGCAACGGTTGCGAGACCTTGGGCTGCTCCTTCACGCGCACGGTGATATTCCCGTGCGCGACGGCCACGGTCGAAATGCGCACTTCGCTTCCGATGACGATCGTTCCCGTTCTTTCGTCGATGACGACGCGCGCCGTCTGATCGGGATCGACGGTAATTTCGCCGATTTCCGCGAAAAGGCGCGTCGTCGAAAGACCTCGCGGGCGGTTGAGCGAGATGCTCTGAAAGTCTTCGGCCGTCGCGACCTTCATGCCGTACCGCTGGCGCGCATAGGCATTGATTGCATCCTGGATGCGGACGGCGGTCGTAAAATCAGGATTGCGCAACTCCAGCACGAGCGGCATACCCTCGACAGACATACCTGGAGCGTTCTGCTCTACGATCGCGCCATTCGGGATGCGTCCGCGCGTGGGAATGCCCGACGTAATGCTTTCGGCGGCGCCTTTCGCGAGATAGCCGGAGATGGTGATCTGGCCCTGCGCCGCGGCATAGATCACCTGATCGGCTCCCGACAGCGACGTCAGAATCAGAGAACCGCCGGCAAGCGATTTTGCGTCGCCCATCGACGATACGGTGACGTCAAAGCGCGAGCCCTTGGTCGCGAAGGGCGGGAGCTCAGCCGTGACCATGACGGCAGCGACGTTGCGCGTGCGTGGCTCATACTGAGAGCCGCGGATGTTGACGCCCATGCGATCGAGCATCGCCTGGACGGACTGCTGGGTGAACGGCGAGTTGCGGAGCGTGTCGCCTGTTCCATTCAATCCGACGACAAGGCCGTAACCGACAAGCTGGTTGACGCGAATGCCTTTGACGTCGGTTATGTCCTTGATGCGCGTCGCAGCGCAGGCGGAGCCCGCACCGAGAACAAAAAGCAGCAATGCGACGCAGATCTTCATTGCACATCGACCGCCAGCGTTTGATCCGGCTGGACACGCGCCTTGAACAGGACGCCGCTCGCCGGATTACGCACGGAAATCGTTTCGCCGACCGCACCGGCCTGTTGCGGAATGCCTTCACCGACGATCGACAGCGATTCCGAATTGTAAATGACCTTGTAGGGCCGGCCCTGCAGCACGACATCCTGCTCGCGAACAGCCGAGCGCGGCACGTATTCGTTTCGCATCAAAGTTCGACGCGCCACCTTGCCGACGAGGTCTTTCGGATTTTCGCCAAAGACGGCAGAATTTTCGGAGTTGACCCGGATTTTTCGTTCGACGAGCACGTCGGCCGTGATCATGTCGCCGGGATATATGACGTTGCGCGGCACAAAGACCGTGCGCACGCCATCGTCGGCATAGGCGACACTGCCTAAGCAGAGAAGAATGAGCATGCTAAGTCCGATAGGCTTCATCATGGCATGTTCTTCGTGATGGTGCTGAACATGTCGTCGGCAGCGCTGATGACCTTTGAATTCATTTCATAGGCACGCTGCGCCGCGATCAGCTCGGTGATCTCTTTCACCGGATCGACGTTGGAGCTTTCGAGATAACCCTGATGGATCTTTGCGTAGCCCGGATCGCCGGGGTTGCCTATGTTGGCTTGGCCTGACGCTTGCGTTTCGCGGAAAAGGTTGCCGCCGAGCGCATCAAGACCCGTCTCGTTCGAAAAATTTGCGAGCGTCAGCTGCCCCAGAAGCTGCTGCTGCCCCGTCGCGCCGATGATCGCATAGACCTGCCCGGCGGAGTTGATCTGAACGTCGGTCGCAGTCTGCGGAATAATAATGTTCGGAATGACGAGATTGCCATCGAGCGTGACGAGCTGGCCGTTCGCATCCTTGTTGAAGGCGCCGTCGCGGGTATAAAGAATCTCATTGTTTTCGCCCTGAACTTGAAAGTAGCCGTTGCCGTCGAGCGCCAGGTCGAGCTTGTTGCTGGTCGGAGACAAGGCGCCCTGCATGGAGAGGTGGCGAATGGCGACGGTGCGAACGCCAAGGCCAAGCTGATTGCCTTCCGGAATCATGGTGTCATCGTCGCGCGCCAGGGTGCCGGCAGCGCGATCGGTCTGATAAAGAAGGTCAGTGAATTCGGCGCGAGCGCGCTTGAAGCCCGTCGTGTTGATGTTGGCGACGTTATTGGCGATCACTTCGACGTTGGTCTGCTGTGCCGACATGCCCGTCGCGGCAATTGAAAGCGCTCTCATCGATTACGACCTCAAATCTGCATTCGGCTGATTTCCTGGTAAGCGCTCACGACTTTGTCGCGGACCGCCACCACCGTCTGAAGCGTCTGCTCGGCCATCATGACGGCTTGCACGACCTGCTGCAGCGACGCTTGCCCTTTCATACCGGCTGTTGCCGTCGTTTCGCCGGCCTTGATCGTCGAGATTGCATCCGCCGCCATCGACGCGAGCGTGTCGGCGAAATCGGCCTGAGGCGCGGGGCCGGGAGACGCCGGTGGTGCAACCGCTGGGGCGGCCGATGCCGCAGCGCCGCCTATGCGATTGATTTCGGGCGAAAGCATCGCAATCGATAAGCTCATGTCGACCTCATCAGATCGATGGTCATTGAGACGAGTTCGCGGACTTGCTTGATGACTTGCGTGTTCGCCGTGTAGGAGCGCGACGCTTCGCGCATGTCGGCGAGCTCAACCAGCATGTTGACGTTCGGCATCTTGACCATGCCGTTGGCATCGGCTGCCGCATTGCCGGGCATGTATTGGGTTTCGAATGGCGTTTCATCGCGTGAGATCTGGTCGACTTGCACCACGTCTACGCCAGCATTCTCATCCATGATGCTGTGAAAGCTGATCGTCTTGCGCTGGTATGGATCGGCGCCGGGCGTCTTGCCGGTCGTCGAGGCGTTCGCGATATTTTCCGAGACAACCCGCATGCGGGCTGACTGTGCAAAGAGTCCTGAAGCTGCGGATTTTGCGGATGCAAGGAGAGGATCGCTCATCTCTAGCCCTTCGTAACCGTTTGCAGCATGTTCGCGAATGTCTTCAGGATCTGCGTATTCGTGCTGTAACTGCGCATCACGTCATTCGACTTGAGGAATTCCTGCTCGAGGCTGACGTCGTTACCGGATACCAAGACCTCGGCCTGATAGGGATCATTGTCGCGAGCCTGGACTGTCCCATCGCCGGAGGGTGAGAAATGATCGGGATTCGTCACGGCCATCGGAACGGACTTGCGCATCGCTTCTTCGAAGCTTTCGACGTCCTTCGCCTTGTATCCAGGCGTATTGGCGTTCGCGACGTTCTGGGAAATCACCGACTGGCGCTGCGCAAGCCACTCGTTTTGGCGAAATGCCAGGTCAAAGAGTTGCAGGGGCTGCATTAGGCGGATCCTCGATATGGCCCTACCCTGTTTGCATGCGCTCGCTTGCGTCGACCTGAACAAATGGCCGGAGGGCAGAAATCATGAGGCAGGATGTCAGCTTTCGTCTCTAGTTCAGGCGGGCTTCGCCCAGCGCATCATGCAGACGATTCGTATTCTGATCGGGCCCGAGTGATTCGCCCTCGAAAGAGATGTAGGTGATCTCAACGCCAGCCTCCTCCGCTTCAAGCAGCAGGCGGAAATAAACGTGGATGGCCTGGTGGTGGAATTCCATATCAAACGATACGCACGGCTCCGTTCCCCAGTCGAGATAGACATCTCCCGAATGGCCGAACTTCAGAGTTTCGGGTTTGAAGGAGAGCTCGATCGATGCCTGCACAAGCGCGCCGACGCTGCCGATCTGCCCAGACTTTAAATAGGTGACGATATCGGGCAGGTCGATCAACCGCAGATCGGCCGCGACGCTCCGGACGCTATCGCCCAGAATCCTCTCACGTTCAAAAGAGTGGTCGACCCTAACCTTCTGTATCATCGGCGAACGTCCCTTCAGGCGCGGACGGGGGTTTGGCGATTCCGTCGCGCCTGCAGACGGATCAGGATTTCCGCAATGGCTCTGTAGAACTCAACGGGGATCATTTGATCCACCTCCACTTTTGCATAGAGGGACCTTGCGAGAGCCTTGTCTTCTATAATTGGGATGCCATTTTCTTCCGCGATCTTGCGAATCTTCAGTGCAATGATGTCCTGCCCCTTGGCCACGACGCGCGGCGCCCCGCCTTCCGAGCGCACGTAGCGCAACGCCACGGAGAAGTGCGTGGGATTGGCGATCACAATCGTTGCCCGCGGCACGCCTTTCAACATGCGCTGGCGCGTCCGGGCCCTGGCAATCGAGCGGCGCCGCGCCTTCATGTGCGGATCGCCCTCCATCTGCTTCTGCTCGTCCTTGATTTCCTGCCGAGCCATGCGCAGAGAGCGTCGCCACAGCACGTGCGCGACGGGCAGATCGAAGATCAGAAGCGTAAAGGACAACAGCGCCAAGGCCGTCAGCAGCGCGACCACGCTTTTCTGGGACAAAGCCAGAATTGCCGAGGGGTCGTTCCAGATCGAGTTCGTGAAATCGTGCCACATATACATCAGGATCGCGACGCTCGTCACAACGACGACGATCAGCCTGAGCGACAATTTCATGAATTCGACAAGGCCTGATAGACTGAAGATGCGCTTCAAGCCCTTGCTTGGAGAGAGGCGCGAGATATCGGGAATGACGCGCTTGGCGACAGGAACGGGGGGATTCTGCACGACGGAGGCGATAACGCCTGCGGCGCCGAATGCCAGGATGATGGGCGCCGTTACGCCCGCGGCTGCCTTGCCGACGACATCGAACAGCAGCATCACGTCGCCGCCGTTTCCGAGATGGATCGATCCGGCATTTGCAAGCAACCCCACAAGCAGGCTGCCGAGGTGACTTGCAAAAGTCTGTCCGAGCACCGCGATAACCAGCAGCGCCGCCATCAAATACATGAAATTCGGAACTTCGCGCGATGCCGGGACATTGCCGTCGCCGCGCGCATCCGCGAGCCGTTTGTCGGTTGCTTCCTCTGTCCGGCTTTGCTGGTCTTGTTCGGACACTGAAAGATCCTGCCGCTATCGGATTAAGCAGCGTCCTGAGAGGGAACCTCGATGGTGCCTTCCGCCGAAAGGCGCAATACCGAATCGACGATCGCGCGCCGCGCCTCGGCAATATCGCGGGCGGCCACGTTAGCGGGACTTTGCAATTCTGCTTCGGCCATGCGGCGAGCGCGCGGCGACAGCGCGGCCAAGACCTTGTCCTGGAGTTCCGCATCCGCGCCCTGCAGGGCAATAACCGTACGCTCGACCGGAATGCCATCCATCAGTACGGTCATGGCCCGAGCCGGGAGTCTGATGAGGTCTTCGAACTTGAACAGCATCTTACGTATGGCTTCGGCGTCTTTCGGCTTTATCGACGCGAGGTATTGCAAAACGGCCGCCGATTCGTCCTTGTCCATGTTATTCAGAATGCCGGCCATCGTGATGTGCTTGTCGGACGAGCGGCGGTCATTATCGAACAGCTCTTCGTGCAGCGATGTTTCAAGCGACTCGATGACTTGCGGTGCTACCTGACCGAGCCCCAGAATCCGATTCATCAGATCATTACGCTCGGCGGGTGAGAATTTCTTCAGAATGCTCGAAGCGCGCTCGCTCCCAAGGCGATCCAAGTAGTAGGCTGCAACCTGCGGCGACTGAGCGCGCATATACGCGTGCAAGACATCGTCCTGGAGCGCAGCAAACCGTGCCCAGATATCCTGATGCGTCACGAAAGAATCGGCATCCAGTGACGACTTGTTTTCCGTAATGACGTCGGTTACGAGCCGCTTCACGTCTTCGGGGCGTCCGACGAACGGTGTGCCGAGGCCAAGCTGGCTTTCGAACTCTTCGACGATCTTTTCAAGCTCGGACGCCGAGATCGTCGGCATCACCTCGGTCGAGCGAACGATGATGTTCAGCTCTTCCGGGTTGAATTTTTTCAGGAGGCCGCTTGCCCTTTCCTTACCGAGGGCGAGAAGAAGGACGCCGACTTTCTCGGCTCCCGTCAGAGGACGAGAAGATCCGTGTGAATCGGAGGCGACGTCTCGCGGCATCATGGGACCGCCTACTTGCCCGGGCTGAGCTTGCCGACTTGCGTCAGCACAACACCGAAGCGCGACGATGCTTCATTGAGGACGACGACCTCGCCGCGGGCGATCAAATGCCCGTTCACGAGAATGTCGACAGGATCGCCGACCATCTTGTCGAGCTTGACGACCGAGCCCTTCGCGAGTTTCGCCAGAGTGGCGACGGGCATTTTCGCGGAGCCGAGCACGACCTTCATCATCACGGGCAATCCCGCGATCATGGCACTGTTATCGACTTCGATGTGCGGTTCGCCCATGCCTGCGGCTTCGGAAGCGCTTGGCATGATGTCCGAAAACCCTTCAGGCTTGTCGCTCTCCGCGAAAGCGGTCGCAGCCATGCCGGCAAAGGGCTGATCGAAGTCTTGCACGGCTGCCTCGCCCCCGTGTTCTGTTTCGTCCATTTCACTTGCCGCCATCGCCTGTGCCTTCGTTTCCTTAGTCGCCGATTCGCGATAATTGCTGCTGAAACCTGCCGCAGCCTTGTGGGGTGCGTTCCCTACAGCCCATAAAATTCATCGACCGTCTCTTTGTTCTGATCGAAATCGTCCTCGATCCGCAACGTCAGCGCGCTATCGCGTTTGCCAAGTTCGCACCAGAAAAGCGGGATCTCATCAGCGTCGAGTCGGACGCGCGCTAACGAGGTGCTCGTAAGTTCGACGACGGAACCGACCGCGAAGCGCTGGACTTCTCCAAGGGCGATCGGGCGTTCCTCAAGAACACCGTTGAGATCGATAAAGGCACGAGCAATCTCTTCTGAAAGTTTCTTCGACCACGTGGAGTCATTGTGAAGCCTAGATGAGGAGGGCGCGCCCGTGATTGCCTCTCCTGTCGGCGATGTGGCCAACAGATCGCGAACCGGCTCGATCGCGACCTGAGGAATGACGATCGTCAAGATGCCCGACTGTCCGAAGTATTCGACCGACAATCGTGCCGTGATAACGGGAGACGCTGTGCTCAACTGCGGCTCGATTTCAATCTTGTCGACCACATTGCCAACGTCGAGCTGCACATCGACGAGGAGCGAAAATGCGTGCGTCAGAGACCGCGCAACGCGCCTGAACATCACGCGAAGAATGTTGGCATCAGTTTTGGTCAGTCTGCGCTTTGCAAGGCCGTCGGGCGGTATACCCTCGCAGCCCAACGCCGACTCAACGAAGAGTGCCGTAAGCTTCGGGTCGGAGATGAAATAAAGCCAGTTACGCCAGCGCTCGGCCCGAACCACTCCGGCGTAGGTGTTCGGCGGGAGATTGCAGGTTTCTCCGAGCGTCGAGGCGGACAGATCGAGCAGCCGTACTTTCACCGGTAACGACGAAACATTGCCGAGTTCTTCGACCATCACGCGCGGCAACTGACCGAATATTACTTGCAATCCGGGAAGCCGGTCAGGCCGGTTCTGACCAGCCGACAGGGCGCGCTCTAAAGATTTGTGTGCAGCCAGCAGCTTGGCGGATGCGTCGACGGTCACGGCACAACCTGCCCCGACGATCGATTACCATCCCGCCGCGCCGAGACTACTGTCTTCGAACTACGAGAGGTGCTGCAAGACATCATCAGGCTGCCTTTTTGCTTTCACCCGCCCGCGCGGCGCCGCTGATCGTCGCTGCCTCGACCTCATTGATCGTCGGCCGCTCGTAAGCGGAGATGGCTTTACGGCCGTGCTCGATCGCAACTTGCGGCATGGCGCCGTTCATGAACGCCAATAGCGATTGCTTGACGATGACGTAAGACCTCAATCGTTTTTCCCGCACGATCTTGACCTTCGTGGCCAGCGGTCCGACGACGGCATAAGAGAAGAAAATGCCGGCGAACGTGCCGACGAGCGCCGACGCAATCAGGTGACCCAAAATCTCCGGCGATTGATCTATCGCGCTCATGGCCTTCACAACGCCGAGCACGGCGGCGACGATACCGAGAGCCGGGAGGCCGTCGCCGACGGCGACGAGCGCGTGGTAGGCCTTGAGCTTGTCGTGGCGCGCCGTCTCGATCTCCTCGTCCATCAGCGATTCGATCTCATGGGTACGGGCGTTGCCCATGATGATCAGGCGGAAATAGTCGCAAATGAACGTCGTCAACTCTTCATCGGCAGTCACGCTCGGGGAGCGCTTGAACACCTCCGACTCCTGCGGCGCGTCGATGATCATTTCCATCTCGGCCCGCGACTTGTCGCGCAATTCGCGCATCATGAAAAAGAGAAGCGACAGCAGTTCGATGTGCTCGTCCATCGTCGGCACGTCGTTGCGGAACGCCTGAATGGATGCTTTGCCAGCGTCCTTGATTGTTTTCATGGGGTTAGCAACGACGAACGTGCCAAGTGCCGCGCCGCAGATAATGACGTATTCCCAGGGCTGCCAGATAATCATGACGTGCCCGCCCATGGCCGTGAAGCCACCCAACATGCACGCCAGGGTGATGAATAGGCCGATGATGATTGTCACGCGGGCACCCTCAAGAGATTCAATCGAAGATCCCATAAGGGACGCTTCGGCTTGCGCGGGACTTACCCGCCCGCCAGCCTGGCGTTGATCCGGGTCCGGCGTCAGTCCCCCACAAGTTCGCGCCGTTAAATTCCGGGCGCCAGGACTGGAAAAGCGCTTCGGATTCCGAGAGCGCCTGCGGGACCATTGAGCCATGCAATCGAATATTTACGTCGGGCTTTCCGCACAACTCGCCCTGCAGCGGCGGCTCGATACCGTCGCAAACAATGTGGCGAACGCCTCGACGGCAGGCTTTCGGACCGAAGAAATGTCATTTGAAGAACTCGTCTCCAAATCCGGCCAGACTTCCGTCAGCTTCGTTTCTCAGGGCCAAAGCCATCTTTCGACCGAAGGCGGTGAGCTGACCCAGACCGACAATCCCCTGGACATCGCGGTCAAGGGCAATGCATGGCTTGCGATACAAACGCCGACAGGCACGGCGTATACGCGCGACGGACGCATGCAAATGCGCGCTGACGGTGTTTTGACGAACCTCGCGGGCGATCCCTTCCTCGACGCCGGCGGGACACCAGTCCAGCTCGATCCCCAGGGCGGACGTATAACGATCAACAAGGCTGGTACGATCGAGCAGGACGGTAACAACCTCGGCGCTTTCGGTCTTTATGTCATGCCGCAAGGGGCGAATCTCACTCGCGCGCAGGGCGCATCCGTCGTTTCCGATCAGCCTCCTGTCCCGGAGATCGACTTTTTACGGACGGGCATCGTCCAGGGCTACGTCGAGAAATCGAACGTCAACCCCATTCTTGAAATGACCCATCTGACGACGCTTCAGAGAAGCTTCGATGCCGTCAGCAACGTGCTGAGGGAAACCGAATCATCGCTGCAGGATTCGTTGAAGACACTTGCGGGCTCATGATGGTTCACAGGGCTAGCCCGTGACAGCAACAGCCTCGCTAACATCATTCGATCGCCTCGACGCCATGCTGGCGTGTGCGACGGCGCGGCGCCCCGCGCACCGGATATCCGGCAAAGTAGCGCGCATCAGTCCCACTTACATTGTCGTTACGGGACTCTCGAAATTCGTTTCAATCGGCGATGCCGTGTCGATTTCCGGCGTCGGAGGATCGGTGCTGGCGGAGGTTGCGAGCATCGAAGCGCAGGTCATCAACGTGACCCCGTTCATTGCCGACCACAGGATCGAGCTTGGCGCGCGCGTCACCGCGCTGTCGGGCCAACTGACGCTATCGCCGCATGGCTCCTGGTTGGGGCGGACGCTCAATGCGCTTGGCCACCCAATCGATGATCAGGGGCCACTTACGGTCGGCGATCGGGCCGTTCCGATCCAGGGCAGCCCACCGGCAGCGATGCGACGCAGCCGTCTCGGTGATCCTCTTACGACGGGCGTCAAGGCAATCGACCTATTTACGCCGATTTGCGCCGGCCAGCGTATCGGCATCTTCGCCGGGTCCGGTGTCGGCAAATCGACGTTGCTCGCCATGCTGAGCCGCGCGCCCTCAAGCGACGTGACGGTCCTCGCGCTCGTCGGCGAACGCAGCCGCGAGGTTCGTGATTTTCTCGACGATACACTCAGCGCCTCACGCGATCGCGTCGTCTCCGTCGTCGCGACGTCCGATGAGAGCCCGATGATGCGGCGCTTGGCGCCCAGCGCCGCGATGTGCATTGCCGAATACTACCGCGACCAGGGCAAGAATGTTCTGCTGATCATCGACTCGTTGACGCGCTATGCGCACGCCATGCGCGAGCTGGCGCTTGCCTCCGACGAGCCGCCCGTCGCGCGCGGCTATCCGCCGAGTGTCTTCAGTGCCCTGCCGCGGCTTCTGGAACGCGCCGGAACGGGCGAAGAGGGGGCAGGCACGATCACGGCCGTGCTTTCGGTGCTCGTCGACGGCGACGACCATAACGATCCGATCGCGGATGCCGCACGCGGAATTCTCGATGGGCACATCGTGCTCGATCGCAGCATCGCAAGCCAGGGACGGCTGCCGGCCGTCGACCCGCTGGTATCCCTGTCACGCCTCGCACCCAAGATCCGAACGAAAAAGCAGGCTCAGTACACAACGCAATTGATCGAGAGCATTTCTCGGTTCGAGGATACGCGCGATCTCCGTGCCATCGGCGGCTACCGGCCTGGCAGTGACATAACGCTCGATCGGGCGCTCGATATCGTTCCGCGCCTTTACGAAGCCTTGAAGCAGGATCTCAACGAACCTCCAGTCGAGGATGTTTTTGCGTTTCTCTCTCAAACATTGCCGAGCCCACCGCGTTCGAATTCTCCCTCGTCCCGTTAAAGACGATAGCGGTTAGAAGAGAATTCGGCACGACGCGTAGGCCGCACCTTGAGGTGGAACACCCGTGGCGACCAATGCCGAAGCTGTCGGGCGGCTGCTTGCCAACAGCGCCCTCATGAAGGGCGAGCGAGAGCTTTTTCGCAGGCAAGAGGAGCCGCCCGCAGAGACGACGGCATCCGCAGCGCAACAAAAAGCCGAGCCAATCGTCAACGATAGCAAAGCCGTGGCAACGGTACTTCTGACGCTGCTCGACGAGCAATTGCATGCGATCGAGGCCGCGCCCACGGGGCAGCCGAAAACCGCAGACTCAGCGGATGGCGATGCCAATGCTTTAAAGCGGGTGGCGGCCAAGTATGCTGCGGACGGGCTCATTCCGGGCGACGATTCCGTTCTGCCAGAACCCGCGATGGCGAACGATCAGATCCGAATGCGGGAGATGCCTTCCGTCGTCTCCGCGGATCTGCAGACGTTCGTGCAGCGCTTCGCGGCGGTTGCGGCTGGACGATCTCCCGCTGTAAACGAAAATATCAACGCGGCCCGCCGCAGCACCGGAACCTTCTCGGCATTCTTTAGCCGCGCCTTGCCTCTACGCTTCGCGAGTATCGTCGCCGTGCTGCTTTGGCTTCTCGCGCTCATCGTCCAGTGGATGGCGCGATAGCGAACTGTCGATTTGCGATTGACGTTCGTGCCTCATCAGACCGCTTGCGGCAGAGCTTCCGGCTCGGCTGTCTTGTCATCGGAGCTGCGCGTCGGCTGGCTCTTGCCGATGTGAGCGAGTAGCGCCAGCAATGCAGGATCGCTGCTCAGATCGGTGAAGGCGCGTTCAGACGGCGACCGCATGTCCGTCTGGCTGGCGGCGAGACGGACGACACTTCCCGGTTGTGAAACGAGCGAATCCGACGTGGCCGAGGTTTCCGCCTCCGTCGCCGGCGCGGCGCTCTGCGGCTGCGAGACGGCGACGACCGACTTCGTCGTTTGCGCGTCGTCTGCCCCCGTGTCGAACCAGGCGACCTCCTGCAGCCGCCGCTGAACGAGTCCGTCGACGGCCGCGCCTCCGGCGTTGTGATATTGCAGGAAAAGGGAGCGCGCCCTGTCCATGTCTCCGCTCGATACGGCTTCTCCGAGGCCGCTCTCGGTCCAGGCCGTTCCCGCGTTGTAGGTCAACGATGTCAGTGCCGCGCGGCTGCCGTCATCAAGTCCTGGGGCGAAGCGGTCGACGAAATCGGCGGCTTTCTTGATCTCGCCCTCAAAACGGCGATCGGCTTCCGCCTTGTCGATGACTTCTCCGGCGTAACGGGCGCGCGTCCCATAGCCGTTCGAATTCTGCGCATAGTCCCAGCGGGCTTCGGCTGAAAAACCTTCGAATTTCTTTATGGCGTCGAGATAGCTCTGGTCCAGCATGAGCCATGCTTGCCATGCGGAGCTTGCAGCAAACTGGTCTTGGCGCGGCCGGCGCCCGAGCTAGCGCCGCGCGCGGGCGACGTCTCTCAGGACGTCAGCTTCAAGTTGCACCTCATCCAAGCGGTGCTTAAGCACATCGCCGATGCTGATGAGACCGACAACCGCATCGTTCACCACGACGGGCAAATGACGGATTCGGCGCTGCGTCATGACGTTCGCGACGATTGCAACCCTATCCTCCGGTGCACAGGTCACCACCGATCGTGTCATGAGATCGGCCACGCGCATTTCCGGCAAGCTAATGCCGAAGTCGTCGATCGCCCGTGCCAGGTCGCGCTCCGAAACAATGCCCTGCAGCTTGCCCTCGGCATCAAGGACAAGCATGGCGCCGACCGCTTCTTTCCTGAAACTGTGCGCCAAGGCACGCAAAGTTGCGTTCGGCTCGATGGTCTTAACCGCCGAGCCTTTGGTTTTCAAAATATCGGAAACGCGCATCTGATCGGTCCAATCAAGATCAGCCAGTCCTTCGCAATTACCGGCATGCAGGCGTTGCAGTGCCGACAACAGGGCAGCTCTATTTTCAGAATTCAGAAGATCGAGGCGGTGACGGTCGGGACCGGAGATGAGATCCGGGAGATTCTCAACCACCACAGTTCCGGCGCCGAACGCCGGTGTTTCCTTACAAAACGCGCTGCGTGTCGTGATGACGGGAAAGCCTGCCGCACCCGCGGCTTCCCGCCCAATTCGCCCTGCTTCGATGACAACGCAATGCCTCGGGTCGATGTCGATTTGCGTCCGCGTATCGTGATAAAGACGCTCGCAATCGCCACTGTATCGAGCCTCATCGGCGACGACGAGATGGAATGCTTCGCGTCCTCGCTGCCCTAGAACCGTTTCAAGAAGTTTTTCCGTGTCTCGGCGCGCCAGCGTTGAGACGAGAACGAGGCGCAATCCTTCGGCGCGCGCCGTGACGACCAGTTCGCGAATCCCGGGACGCGGTTCGATGCGGCTATCGGCCAGCATTTCGCTGAATATCTTCGACGCACGCCGGTGCATCGCTTGAATGAGTAGAGTGAAGTCTTCGGTTTCGGGCCGACCGCGCAAAAGAGAGCGAACGTAATGCGCCATGCGCGCTTCGCTGCTGCCGAGCTTCATCGTCAGCGCAAAGCCTTCGCGGTCGCAAGACCACTGGTAATCGGATTCCGAGAAGGCTTTCGCAAAAGCCCGCCAGCGGACATCCTCAGTTTCCGCGAGCGCGCCGTCTGCGCGAATAATAATGACCTGAAGTGTCATCTGCTGCCGTTCATCACCCAAGGTCCGGTCGACTTAAGTACACCTAGCTCCGGTCCCCGCCAACGCGACGTAAAGTCTGTAAACAAGGCGTAAATTGAGCGTGGAATGCGGGCCGATCGACGCGCCCGGATTCGCTGCCGCAATGCGGGATGGCGAAGTCTGAGCGGGATTTGCTTGGCCCGTTCAACCGGCCCCGTCTCAGCGCAATTCGTCGCGCAGCCAGGGCATCGTCTCGCGGAGGCCGGCGATAACCGAACGCTCAAGAGCTACTTTGCAGGCGCGCGTCAGATCGCGCGGCAGAGTGCCGAGTTCCTGTCTCCGGCTGACTAAAGTCAAGGTCCGCCTCAGGCTCGGGCCCGGCAGCGGGGCCGTGCGTATGCGGTTGCCGTCGAACGCCGTTTCGGCGACACAAACTGGGGTTGAAATCGCGAAGCCTTTGCCGCGAGCGACCATATCCGTCACGCCGAACGGCGTATCGAATTCCAGCCCGTGCGGAAAATCGATGTTCAATCGGCGGAGGTGCCGTTCGATGTCGATCCCCGTTCTTGAACGGGCGCTGTAGCGCAGGAACGGAAGCCGATCTGCCGCCTGGGCAAGATCCGCAATGGATCGCGGCACTTTTGCTTTTTCTGGAAAGACTAAAATATAGGGCTCATTCAACAACTCGAAACGATCCAAGCCCTCGATATCGCTCATGTCGTCGACCCCGATGAAAAGATCGAGGTTGCGAGTCAATAGCGCGCCGGCATGCGCGGCGGTCAAACCGGATTGAACGGACACTTGCTCGGCGTGCTCTGCCAGAAACGACGCGACAGGACCAGTCAGAGCCCGCGACAAGCTATCGACCAATCCCGCACGTATGAGCGCCAACCGACCACGCGCCGTGTGCCGGATTGCCGTCGTGATCTGTCGCGCTTCCGACAGGAGAGCGGAGGCACGTTGGCGCATGATTTCGCCCGCCGGCGTCAACGCAATGGGCCGAACGCTGCGGTCGAAAAGCTTTACGCGCATTTTCGTTTCGAGATCTGCAATAGCCTGGGAAATCGCAGGTTGCGTGAGCGAAAGTTTCTTTGCTGCTGCCGCCATCGAACGCGCTTCGCACACGGCCAGAAAGGCTTCGAGCGCGTGCAGGTCGAACGGGAGGCGGCTTTGGTGAACTGTCATGCCATGCATAATAAGAATGACTTATATTAAGGTCAATTACTGGCTGATGTATAAGGCAATCCGTTGGTTTCGAGGACGACCCATGCCATCCGCGACAGGGACTTGAAGAACAGCCATGCCGTCCGATCGCTATTCGATATTTTCAGTACTGCTTGAAGCGCTCCGGGGTCAGTCCGGATGGCGCCCGGCTTGGCGCAAGGCCAGTCCGAAGCCTGCCTACGATGTCATTCTCGTCGGCGGCGGTGGGCATGGCCTTGCAACGGCTTATTACCTCGCCAAGCGCTACGGCCTCTCGAACGTCGCCGTCATCGAGAAGGGCTGGGTCGGCTCCGGCAATATCGGCCGCAACACCACGATCGTCCGCTCGAACTACCTGCTTCCCGGCAACGTTCCGTTCTACGAAACGAGCATGAAGCTCTGGGAAGGCCTTGAGCAGGACATCAATTATAATGCGATGGTTTCGCAGCGCGGCGTTCTCAACCTCTATCATTCGGACGGTCAGCGCGACGCCTATGCTCGCCGCGGCAACGCAATGAGAATGCACGGTGTCGATGCGGAGCTGCTCGACACCGAAGCTGTCCGCCGCATGTATCCGTGGCTCAACTTCGACGACGCACGCTTCCCGATCAAAGGCGGGCTGCTGCAGAAGCGCGGCGGCACTGTACGCCACGATGCGGTCGCCTGGGGCTATGCCCGCGCCGCCGACAGGCTTGGTGTCGACATCATCGAAAACACGGAAGTCACGGGCTTCCGGATTGCCGACGGCCGTATCAGCGGCGTCGAGACGACGCGCGGTTTCATCGCGGCGAAAAAAGTCGGCCTCGCATGCGCCGGCAATTCTTCGCGCGTTGCGGCAATGGCGGGCCTCAACCTTCCGATTGAAAGTCATGTGCTGCAAGCCTTCGTGTCTGAGGGCATCAAGCCGCTCGTCGACGGCGTCGTCACGTTCGGCGCGGGTCACTTCTATATCAGTCAGTCCGACAAGGGCGGGCTTGTCTTCGGTGGCGACCTCGACGGTTACAATTCCTATGCGCAGCGGGGTAATCTACCAGTCGTCGAGGACGTCATCGAAGGCGGCATGGCGTTGATGCCGCGCATCGGCCGGGTCCGGTTGCTGCGCTCTTGGGGCGGCATCATGGATATGAGCATGGACGGCTCGCCGATCATCGATCAAACGCCGATTACCGGGCTCTATCTCAATGCCGGCTGGTGCTACGGCGGCTTCAAGGCAACGCCCGCTTCTGGTCTCTGCTTCGCGCATCTCATTGCGAAGAATGAACCGCACGAAGTTGCACGCGGCTACCGCCTCGACCGTTTCCGCACCGGTCACATGATCGATGAAAAGGGCATGGGCAACCAACCCAATCTGCACTGAAGGCTAGGAATCATGCGCATCAGATGCCCGCATTGCGGCGAACGTGCCCTCGATGAATTCACTTATCTCGGCGACGCGAGCGTAACGCGCCCCGACCCCACGTCTCCCGATGCGGCGGGCGAATTCTACGCCTATGCTTACGAGCGTCGGAACATCGCCGGTCCGACACAGGAGCTTTGGTATCACCAGGCCGGATGCCACTCCTGGCTCGTCGTCACGCGTGATACGCGCACGCACGAAATTTCCGACGTGAAACTTGCCGAAGACGTCGCGTCGAAGCGCATCAAATCGACTGCAGGTGCAGCATGAGCGGTGATCAGTCGTTCCGGCTCTCGAAGCGTGGTCTCGTCGACCGTTCGAAGCCCCTCAGATTTTCTTTCGACGGCATGGCTTATGATGGCTACGCCGGAGATACGCTGGCCTCGGCGCTGCTGGCGAACGGCGTCCATCTCGTCGGCCGGTCGTTCAAGTACCATCGTCCGCGCGGCATCCTGACGTCCGGTTCGGAAGACCCGAATGCGCTCGTCGAGCTTCGCTCAGGCGCGCGCCGCGAACCCAATACGAAAGCGACTACAGTCGAGCTCTATGACGGGCTGGAGGCAACGAGCCAAAACCGTTTTCCGTCGTTGAGGCTCGATGTGATGGCCGTCAACGGCCTTCTGTCGCCGGTGTTCTCCGCGGGCTTCTACTACAAGACGTTCATGTGGCCCGCGTCGTTCTGGGAAAAACTCTACGAGCCGATGATCCGCCGTGCTGCAGGCCTGGGCCGCGCCGCGACGGAAGGCGATCCCGACACTTACGATAAAGCCAACGCCTTCTGCGATGTCCTGGTCGTCGGGTCCGGCGCTGCAGGTCTTATGGCGGCACTTGCGGCAGCCCGCTCCGGCGCGCGCGTCGTCCTCGCAGATGAAAGCTTCACGCTCGGCGGACGTCTTCTCGCTGAAAACCGCTCCGTCGACGGCAAGAGTTCGGCCGACTGGGCGAAGGCCGCCGTTGCCGAGCTTGCGTCGCTGCCCAACGTGCGCCTTCTCCCCCGAACGACGGTGTTCGGCGCCTACGACGGCGGCACGTTCGGCGCGGTCGAACGCGTCTCCGATCATATGATCCAACCGGCAGCCGGGCAGCCGCGCCAGCGGCTCTGGCACATCATTGCGAAGCAGGTCGTCGTTGCGCAAGGTGCAACGGAGCGCCCGATTGTCTTCGGAAACAACGATCGCCCTGGCGTCATGCTTGCGAGCGCGGCGCGCACCTATATCAACCGGTATGGCGTTGCCCCGGGCCGCACCGCGGTCGTCTTCTCAAGCAATGACGATGGCGCTTCGACCATCAACGATCTCGCGTCGGCCGGAATCTCGGTCGCGGCGCTGGTCGATACGCGATCGGCGTTGCCGGAAGCGATCGAAGCGCGCGCCGAAGCGCTTGGCATCCGCGTCTTCGAAGGTGGCGTCGTTTCGGATGCGCTTGGCCGGACTCGCGCGACCGGCGCGCGCATCATCGATGCCGCGGGCGCTGCTCATACGATTTCCTGCGATCTGATCGTCGTCTCCGGCGGCTTCAGCCCGAATATGCAGATGACCACGCATCTCGGCGGCCGCTCGCAATGGCGGGACGACATCGTCGGCTTCGTACCTGGCACGATGCCGAAGAACATGTCTGCGGCCGGCGCAGCGAACGGTTCCTTCTCACTGGCGTCATGCTTGGCCGAAGGCGCACGTGCCGGAAGCTCGGCGGCTTCCTCTGCCGGCTTCGACGCAAAACCGATCGCCGTTCCGTCCTCGGACGACGAACCGAGCAGCGTCGCGGCGTTCTGGCATGTCGATCGTGCGAAGCATAAAGCCTTCGTCGATTTCCAGAACGACGTCACCGCCGCGGACGTTGCGCTTGCGGAACGCGAGGGCTATCGCTCCGTCGAACATCTCAAGCGCTATACGACCCTCGGCATGGCGACCGACCAGGGCCGGACGTCGGGCGTCAACGGTCTTGCGATCCTTGCCCACCTGACCGGCAAGTCGATCCCCGAGACCGGCATCACGACGGCGCGGCCGCCTTACACACCCGTTTCACTCGGCGCGCTTGCCGGTGAACATCGCGGCAAGCATTTCAAACCGTTCCGCCTGACGCCGTCGCACAACTGGGCAAAAGCGCAGGGCGCCGTATTCGTCGAAGCGGGACTGTGGCTCAGATCCCTCTATTTCCCGAAACCGTTCGAAACGGACCCGATGACGTCGATCATCCGCGAAGTCAACAGCGTCCGGAATGGGGTGGGTTTCTGCGATGTGTCGACACTCGGCAAGGTCGAGGTTCACGGCGCAGATGCCGGAAAGTTCCTGGACCGCGCCTACATCAACATGATGAGCACGCTGCCTGTCGGCAAGGCGCGCTACGGTGCGATGCTGCGCGAAGACGGCATCATGATGGACGACGGCACGGCGGCGCGGTTCGCGGAAGACCGCTACTTCGTTACGACGACGACTGTGAACGCCATCAAGGTCGTGCAGCATCTCGAGCTGTGCAAGCAATGGCACTGGCCCGACCTCGATGTGCAGATCGTGCCTTCTACGGATCAGTGGGCTCAGTACTCGGTTGCGGGCCCTCGCGCACGCGAGCTGATATCGCGGATCGTCGACAAGCCGTTCGATGTTTCGAACGAAGCCTTCCCGTACATGGGTGTCGCCGAATTGACGGCGCTCGGCGGTCTCAAGGCGCGGCTTTACCGGCTGTCGTTCTCGGGCGAGCTTGCCTATGAGATCGCGGTGCCGGCACGGCATGGCGAGCTGCTTGCGCGCACGCTGATGGAAAAGGGCGCCGACCTCGGCGTGACGCCGTACGGAACGGAAGCCCTCGGTGTCATGCGCATCGAGAAAGGGCACGTCGGCGGACCGGAAATCAACGGTACGACGACAGCCGCCGACGTCGGGCTCGGCAAAATGGCGTCGAAGAAGAAAGACTATATCGGCCGCGTGCTGTCGGAGCGCCCCGGGCTTGCCGATCCGAACCGCCCGCGTCTCGTCGGGTTCAGGCCTGTGGACAGAGCCGCGAGGTTGAGATCGGGCGCCCACTTCGTCAGCCGCAACGCGGAACCAACGGCGGCCAACGATCAAGGTCACATGACATCGGTTGCCTACTCGCCGTCGAACGGGCATTGGGTCGGACTCGGCTTCCTAGCGAATGCCGAATCCCGCATGGGCGAAATCGTCCGCGCGTACGATCCGGTACGCGGTGGAGATACGCTGGTCGAAGTCGTTTCACCCATATTTGTCGATAGTGAAGGAGCGAGACTCCGTGTCTGATCCTCAAAACGAAGCGGCTTTGAAGCGCAACGGCCTGACGATTTCGAAGCGGGAAGACGTCGCCGTCACGCACGTCGCGCTTAGGCGCGGCATGCAGGCTGAACTTGAGAAGCGGGCGAGCGCCGCACTTGGCGTATCTCTGCCTGCCACCGCGCGTGTGGCCGAAGCATCAGGCAAGCTTGTCGTCTGGGCCGGCCCCGAGCAGTGGTTGATCATCGAACCCCGCTCAACGGGCAAAGACCCGAGCGTAGATCTTGCGGAGGCACTCAAAGGCGCCGCGTCCATCATCGACGTCAGCGACAGCCGCGTCATCTTCCGTGTCGAAGGACAAAAAGCGACAGAGGTGCTTGCGCCGAGCATGGCGATCGATTTTCACGATCAGGTCTTCAAGCGGGGAGACGTCGCCATAACGCATGCGTCCCACCTCGGAGTGATGGTCTGGCGACTTCCCGACGGCAGCGGATATGAGTTTGCTTGTGCCCGGACTTATGCCGTCGCGTTCTCAGAGTGGCTTGCCGATGCCTGTGGAAAGTTAACGAGGCCAGCCTGATTTGACCGATTCCAACATGCCGGAACCAGCCGCGACAACGGCTGGGTAGAATATTTTTCCGAGACGTGCCAATTTGCGCCCGCCCGTTGGACCAGCCCCGCTGGTTCGATGCGGTGTGGAAGGGCATTCATGTCGGATAAGACACGTAAAACTCAGGTGGCTATCGTCGAGCCCGAGCCCCTCGCAACGGGCTCCAATGCGCCGGGCGCCGCGGAACATACACTTGAGCAGGCTATCGGCCATCAGGTTCGCCATCATCGCAAGCAGGCCGGATTAACCGTCGCGGAACTCGCTGTTGCGGCGCAAATCTCTCCGGGCATGCTGTCCAAGATCGAGAATGGCCAGATTTCGCCGTCGCTTAGCACGTTGCAGATGCTTGCGGCGGCCTTGAACGTGCCGCTGACGGTACTTTTCTCGTCCTTCGAGCAGCGCCGCGATTGTTCTTATGTCAGGTCGGGCGAAGGCGTCGTAATCCGTCGCCGCGGCACCAAAGTCGGCCATCAATATCAGTTGCTTGGGCACTCGCTCGACGGCGATGTCGTGGTCGAGCCGTATCTCATTACGTTGTCCGACGACGCGGTCGCTTACACGGGTTTTCAGCATGAAGGTGTCGAGTTCATTTTCATGCTTACGGGCGAAGTCGAATATGCCCACGCCGACCGCAGCTACCACCTGAGAGCCGGCGACGCCATCCTGTTCGACAGTGCGGCGCCACATGGTCCGGCACGTCTCATCGAAACACCGATGACATACCTTTCGGTCATCATCTATCCGCGCCAATAGGCTGTCGCCCCGGAGCGGTGTTTTCTTGGTGAGAAAATCTTTTTTCTTTTTAAGTTGATAATACTTTACACGCGGAGCCGATGTTGCCTTGCGGCAAGCTCGACGCCATCGCAACGTTGCCGGTCGACAGCCCGATAGGCACCGTGCCGACGGAACGCGATCGACAGCTGGCGAAGAAGCCGTTTATCCGGAACGAGGTCGCAAAGCACGCCGCCCTCGCGCGTATGTCGGATACCCGAATTGGCGGATGGATCTTAAATCGCCCCTATTTTTCTTCGAACCACCATCGGGCCATTGACCTGTCACAAAAGGCATGCCCACTACATTGACAGGTGGCGCGTGCGCGCAGCCGCATAGTTCTTCATTTTGCGTTGCAGCGACATGGCAACCGAGCAACTCGCGAGCTACGACGCCTCATCCGGGAGACGCTCGCGCGCGGGGCTCAGCGGACGCACCTTATCCTCCTCGGCTACGTGGGCTCTCACGGCGATCATCGCTCTTGGTCTCATTTATTACCATTGGCGCTACGAAGGCTGGCTCGAAACGATCATTTTCGCAGAGGCGGTTACCGCGTCGCTTTTCAGCGCATTGCTGTTTCTGTCCCGGCGCGCCCTTTTCTCAATCGTGCTTATCGCCCTGCTCGTCGCGACGATCGTCATCGCGGCAGACGTCAAACAGCACTACATTGAAATGGTGCTTCACGCCTATGACGTCGTCTTCTACCTGACATCGTGGTCGACGATTGTTTTCCTGTGGGTCGACCATAAGCTGATGCTTCTGGCGCTGGCCGGCATGGTGGCGCTGGCGGCAGGCTCCGGGCTTTTTCTTTGGCAGATCGACGGTACGCGGATACCGCGCTCGATCAGCAGCGTGCTCTTCGTTTTGTGCGTCGCCGTTGCGGCGTGGGCGAGCTACGCCAAAGGCGAGCGGCGGAACACGTTGTTTTTCTGGGACAACCAATATCTTGCGTCGTTCTATTCCTCATGGTCCGAGACCATCGAAACGCTGTGGCGCGGTCAGCTTCTGGATGCGCTGAAGGCTCAGCCGCTACCGCCGTTCGCGGTGCCGGCGACGTGCGATCCTTCCGAAAGACCACCACACATCATCCTGATCCACCAGGAGAGCGCGGTGCCGCCATCGTATTTCCCGCAGATCGACTACGACCCGGCGCTCGACCCGTTCTTCAAATCCTTTGATGGCCGCTTGCACAAGTTGCGCGTCGAGACGTACGGCGGCGCGTCGTGGCTCACGGAATTCTCGGTGCTGACCGGTGTCTCGACCTATTCATTCGGCGGCATGCGGACGTTCGTGCAATCGCTGATGGAAGGGAAAATTCACGACGCGGTGCCGCAGGTGCTGGCGCGCTGCGGTTACAAAAACAGCCTTTTCTATCCGGTGCCCAAGGATTTCGTGGCCAGCGGCCGGTTCTATTCGACGATCGGCATTCCGGACATCTTCGACTACCGCGCCCAGGGCGCGAAGCGCTTCAACGAGCGCGACCGCTTCTATTATCAGCACGTTCTCGACAATATCGAACGCAACCTTTCCCAGTCGAACAGCCCGTTGTTCATGTTCGTCGTTACGTCCGCCACGCACCTGCCCTATACTTATAAGTACGCACCGGACGTGGATGTGCCCGGCGGCGGAGCCGGAACCGATCCGGAAATGAGCGAATACCTGCGCCGCCTTGCGATGGCGCATATGGACTATGACGAATTCCGATCCTTGCTGGCGAAACGCTTCCCGAAAGAGCGCTTCCTTATTGTCCAGTATGGCGACCACCAGCCGATCGCGACACGCACGCTGCTCGGTTTCGACAAAGGCTCTGCGGCGGAGGATGTTCAGCTCACACCGGAGAGCCCGGGGCTCCTGACCTACTATTCGATCGATGGCGTCAACTACGAACCGCCGCCTCTGCCGGACGAGGATATTGTCGAGGTGCCATACCTCGGCACTATTCTGCTCAATGAGGCCAAATTGCCTCTGCCTCCGTCCTACCAGGCGCGCCTCGATCTCATGAGCCTCTGTGGTGGGCGCTACTACACCTGCACGAAGTCAAAAAAAATCTTGTCCTTCCACCGCCGGCTGATGGATTCGGGCTTAATTGACGGGCCATGACCCGCCGTTGACCATGATTGCCGCCATTGCCGGGATTTCGGCACTGTGGCACGTTTGCGTCTATAATCCGATGCAGCACCTTTCGAACCAGGCGGCACAGCAAAGCCGAACGTTGAATGTTGACCAGATCCACTCGCGCCGCTTGCGGCATCCGCGTCGTAGCAAGCTCCCTCCCGACGCGTGAGGCGGTCGCCGCTGCGCGCTCGGAACTCGCCGGCGAAATCCTGCAGCACGTCATCGTCTTTTTTTCGAACGAACACGATCCTCAAGTCCTGCTCGACGCCCTGAAACGCGACTTCTCCGATACGCTCGTTTCAGGGTGCAGTACGTCGGGCGAGATCGGCCCCCTCGGCATGATGAAGGGCGGCATCGTTTTTATCGCTTTCCCGGAAGCGGGCTTCCGCCTGATGAGCGCGGTTATTCCTGAGATCGACAAAGGCGGAGTCGAGCGCGCATCCGAGATCGCACGACGCCTGCGTATCCAAATGATCGGCTCGGCAAGCCGGTCTGCAAAAGAGCATATCTTTGCGCTGGTGCTGGTCGACGGATTGTCGAACGCCGAAGAAGCGTTGATCGCGGCTCTCAGTCTGTCGCTCGACGGCATCGAGCTTGTCGGCGGCTCGGCGGGGGACGGGCTCGTATTCCAAGACACGGTGCTTATTTATCGCGACAATCTTGTCCGCCGCGGAGCTATTCTTTTCGTCATCGAGACGGAGCTGCCGATCCGCATCTTTAAAACGCAAAATTTTGAACCGACACCCGTCAAGCTCGTCGTCACGGCGGCCGACACGGCTAACCGGATCGTCTACGAGCTCAATGCAGAACCGGCTGCGGCCGAATATGCGGCGGCGATCGGTTTGAGCCTCGAAGAGCTCGGGCCCTACAGCTTTGCGTCTTATCCGCTGGTCGTGAAGATCGGTGGCAACTACTACTGCCGCTGTATCCGTACGGTGAATCCGGATGGGTCTCTGTCGTTCTTTTGTGCCATCGACGAAGGTCTGGTTTTCACGGTCGCACGCCCCCGTGATATGCTGCGCACGACGTTAGAAACGCTTGAAGATGTCGATGCCGCGCTCGGTGGCACCGATTTTGTGCTGGGCTTCGATTGCATTTTGCGCCGCCTCGATGCGGAAAGTCGGCAAGTGCGTCACAAAGTTGAGGAAATATACCAGCGTTTCGGTGTGGCCGGATTCCATACTTACGGTGAGCAATTCAACGCCATGCATCTCAATCAAACACTCACCGGAATTGCATTCGCCACGTCGATCGACAAGCCGCGGGAACCATGACGGACGGCCCACCGACTGATCGCTCGCCGCAAAGCCCTTTGGAGTTCGGCCGGGCTGTCGACAAGCTGCGCAAAATCAACGAAGCCCTGATGAAGCGCGTCGAGCGGTCGATGGACCAGCAGGCGAATGCATTTTCGCTCTTCCAGACTGCGATCAATCAGGAAACGCAGATCCGGATCAGAACAGAAGAGCTGAACAATGCTCTGACGAAGCTCGCGCAAGCCAACGTAGAACTCAGCGAAGCGCGTGATGCCGCGGAGCGCTCCAACGTATTCAAGACGCGCTTTTTCACCGCCGTCGGCCATGATCTTCTGCAGCCTTTGCATGCCGCGCGCCTGACGCTTTCCGAGCTGATGGATGCGCAGACGGAACCCGACCACAAGCAGCTCACATATAATATTTCAAGCGCGCTCGTGACGATCGAGGAGCTGCTGACAAGCATCCTCGACATTTCGAAGCTCGAGGCGGGCGTTTTCGTGCCGAACATCCAGACCGTCGCGCTCGGCGCCATTTTCGAGCAGCTCGCGTGCAATATCGAGCCCGTGACGCGGCGCAAGCGGCTCGATTTTCGTTGGCGGCCGACTAATCTCGGCGTTCGCTCCGACCCCTTGATGCTGCGTCGCATCGTGCAGAACCTGCTTGCCAACGCCGCTCATTATACGGAAGCCGGCGGCGTGCTGCTGGCGGCGCGGCGGCGCGGACCACTGGTCGCGATCGAAGTCTGGGACACCGGCCCAGGGGTCGCGCCGCAGGAGCGTGAGCGTATCTTCGAGGAGTTCCATCGCGGAGAGGCTTCGGAACGGTCGGGCGGCGCCGGTTTCGGCCTCGGACTTGCGATCGTACGGCGCATGTCGGAGTCGCTCGGACATGATCTGAAGCTCCAATCGCGCGTCGGCGTCGGCTCGCGCTTCTCGATTACGGCGCCCTACGCCGCGCCGCTGTCAAAAGCAGAGCCGAAAGCCGACGCCCTGCCCGCAAATAACAGCTATCTCGTCGCACGACCGCTGATCGTCATCGATAACGATCTCAGCGTACTTGGCGCCATGCAGACGTTGTTGTCGCGATGGGGCGCCGATGTTCGGCTGGCGCGCGACCTCGACGACGTGAACGAAATCCTTTCCGATTCGGCGTTTTCGCCCGCCATTATTCTTGCGGATTACCATCTCGACGGCAGCGTGCTCGGCATTGAGGCGGTTGCGCGCATCCGTCAATGTTCCGGAAGCAAGGTGCCAGCGATCCTGATCACTGCTGACCGCAATCCGGCGACCGCCGAGGCCGCACAGCAATTCGATTGCGCGCTGTTGCATAAGCCGGTGCGACCGGCCGAGCTACGTGCCCTTATGCAGCATCTTCTGGCGTGAACGTCAGGCTTTGTCGTCCGTCTCGCCGAGGACGGACTCGAAATCGATCTTCTGCGCCTCGATGACGGCCTGCGTCCGCGACGATACGTTGAGCTTGCGCAAGATCTCGGAGACGTGGGCCTTGACCGTCGTTTCCTCGATCTGAAGCTCATGCGCGATCTGCTTGTTCAGCAATCCTTGGCGCAACATGCGGAGCACGCTCAACTGCTTCGGCGTCAGCATCTTGAGGCGATGCACGAGATCGCCGCGCGCCTCGGAGTCGGTCGGAGCCTCCGGAGGCTTGTAGCCTTTCGGCAGCGTCAGCGAGCCGTCCATAACATCTTTCAGAGCAGATGCAATCTCAGATCGGTCTGCCGACTTCGAGATAAATCCGGCTGCGCCGTAGCGCATGACATCCTGAACGATGCGGGGATCTTCGAGGGCCGAGACGACCACGATGGGCAAACTCGGGTGCAGCTTTCTCAGTTCGAGCAAGCCTTCGAAACCGCGCGTTCCCGGCAGCGCGAGATCAAGTAAGACGACGTCGAACGGCATCTTGCTGTCGAGAACTTTCTTCGCCGCCTCGATCGAAACCGCCTCGCGCGTTTCAGTGCCGGGAAACGCACTCACGATGGCTCGTTGCAGGGCCTCGACAAAGAGCGGGTGATCGTCAACAATCAAGATACGTGCCGGTACGGCCAAATTTCACCTCCTGGCGGCAGCGCGTGAACTTATGGATCGCTGAGCGTCACGCCAGCCGCGAACGCGGCTATTTATTCGAGGGTACTCATGCCTCGTGTGGCAAGTCCCCCAAATTCGACTTTGGTTCTAAATCGACTTGCTCTTATGCAGCAGGAATTGGGCACACGCAAAAGATTTTGAGACTGTGAATTAAATTTACCGGGGGCGCGCCGCGGGCGCCCGAATCACGCTTGGCGCCCAGCCATCCGAAGCGATTTTCAGTGCATGGCAGATCGCTAGATCGATCGTGGGAGCATCTTGCCGGGAGGCCCCATAGCATGGCCCTGTGCCGGAAACAGCGTCGCTCTGTCTCCAGGCGGTACGTTGATAGCCAAATTGTGAACCGCTAGCGTTTTATCCTCGTTGCGAGGGGCACGTTGGATTTCAGACGGCATTACGTTTGCGCCGATATCGTCCGCATCTTTGCGGCATGGATTGTTGCGTGTTTTCACTTGGCCTACTGGTCGTGGACACAGCCTCCATCGAAAAGCTCGGCGGCCAGTGTCCTTCTTGGCGCCACGCCCGCGATATTTGCCATCCAATACATAGTTGGAAGACCACGTTCATCCGGACAAATGCGAATTATTTCATGGTGGCGAAATCGTATCGGCTACCGGACCTACATCAATCCTTATACGCTCATTCGACCATGGACAGAGATAGGCCGATATTGCTCCATCGGACATGGTTGAGGTGATGAAATTTCGCAGGACTAGCGGATCGTATAACAAACTTCCTCCACACCATAAGAAAACGCACATTGCATCAACATCAGTCGATGGAAGCTATTCATACTCGTCAGCATAAGCTTGAGTGCGGAGCTATGGCTGACAAAGTACTTCGATCGTATAGGCTTCAAGCGTCAGCGTGTCCGCCGCATTGGCGAGAATCCCCGATATGTTGATGTAGCTATCGGCCGACGTATCGACGGTACCCATTGTCAGGCCAAGGCTTGTCGCGCCCCACCCGCCTGTACCTGCGGACAGCCCGCCAACCTGAGACGACACGGAATTTCGGTTGTGAAACTCTGTCTGAATTTTGCTAGTGGGCGTCGTGGTGCTGGAGGCCGACGTATAATTGTTCCCAGCTATGCCAGAAGTAGCAGCGTGCTTCACTTTCATTGACTTGCTGTTGGCGTTGGATGTTCCGGTCCATAGAGTCGTAACGCGCACCGCCCCATTGGGGCCGAGGATACCTCCCGGAAGTAGGACGCTCACTAACGCCGTCTCGGATGTGGTGCCTGTAAGGCTCCACCCCAAGGCTCTGTGGTCAAGTATTGAAAACTGCTTCAGCGCCAAATTGGGAAATGAGACGCGGCCGCTGCTCCGATCGATCTTGATCGCCTCGTACCACGTCGAACCGTCGGGGCTCACCTTGAAATGGAAATCATCGTCTCCCGCGAGCCCCATCTCGGCACGGCCGGAGTAGTTCGTCTGGTAGAGCACAGACGCCGTATCGCCGCTCGTCTTTTTGTTGATTTTCTGCTGATGGCCCGCGCCTTCGTTGTCGAACAGGCTTGCGGGAGACTTTAACGAGAGACGGTTCGTCGTGTCGCCGGTCGCGTTGATGCCGACATGTGCGAGGCCGTCGAATGCGGTCGGCAAATCGGCGGAGCCGCCCTCACCGCCGTCGCTGGGAAGCGCCGACCATGCTCCCGCTTCGTAGACGAGGAGCGCGCTTTCGCTCACGGCCCACGCGCACCAGCCCGTTCTCGGAGCGTAAAATGCCCAGGCGCCGTCCTGGTATGCCGCGACCTTGCCATCCTGGTCCGCCCAGGCGCCGCCGGCGCCTGACGCCACGATGTAACGGCTGCCGTTGTCGGGCGATGCCGGCGGCTCGGTCAGCGTCCGGCTCGCGACAGAGAGCTGCACGAGGCAGTCGAGAGCGCGAATGGCCTCGTTGTGCGTTACGTGCTTCTGGGCTTGAGCCGCCAGAATATAGGGCAGGGCAAGGTTCGGCGTATCGTTCATAAGCAGCACAAATCCAAATAACTCTCCTCGCGCATCAAGATACGGCCGTCCGGGAAGGCGGGGATAACTTTTTTCGGGAGGCGGCTTCCGCAGTTTGAGACGGCGGAGGCATGCGCGATTGCACCGCAGCCCGTGAAGACCTAAACCGCTGCAGGCGGGAGGATCGAACGCATGAAATTTCTGGTGACCGGAGCCGCAGGCTTCATCGGCTTTCATACAGCGATGCGTTTGCTTGAACGTGGCGACGTCGTCATCGGCGTCGATAACGTCAACAGCTACTACGATCCGAAACTGAAAGAAGCGCGTCTCGCAAAGCTCGAAGGACGCAACGGCTTCTCATTTCATCGGCTGAACATTGCCGACTCCGAGGCGATGGCGGCGCTGTTTCGATCCGAGCGACCCGATAAAGTCATTCACCTCGCGGCGCAGGCGGGCGTGCGTTACGGCCAGGAGAATCCGAACGCCTATATCGAATCGAATATCGTCGGCACGCAGAGCATTCTCGAAGGCTGCCGGCACAACGGCGTGAAACATCTGGTGCTTGCGTCATCGAGTTCCGTTTACGGCGCGAATACGGCGATGCCGTTTAGCGTGCACGATAACGTCGACCATCCGTTGAGCCTCTATGCGGCGACAAAGAAGGCGAACGAGCTGGCCGCGCACACATATGCTTACCTCTATCAGATTCCGGTGACGGCGTTGCGCTTCTTCACGGTCTACGGGCCGTGGGGACGTCCCGACATGGCGCTCTTCAAGTTTACGCGCCAGATCCTTGCGGACGAACCGATCGAAGTCTTCAACAACGGACATCATGCGCGTGACTTCACCTATATCGACGATGTGGTCGAGGGCGTGTTGCGCACGGCAGACAAAGTTGCCGAACCAAATCCGGATTGGACCGGTGAGAAACCCGATCCCGCGACATCGATGGCGCCGTACCGGCTTTACAACATCGGCAACAACAGCCCCGTCGAGCTGATGGACTTCATCGCGGCCATCGAGCGCGCCATCGGCCGCGAAGCCAAAAAGATATTCCTTCCCATGCAGCCCGGCGACGTACCGAAGACGTTCGCCGATGTCGACGACCTCGTGCGTGACGTCGGTTTCAAACCGGCGACGCCTCTCAGCGAAGGTATTTCGCGCTTCGTTGCGTGGTACCGGTCGTATTACGGTTGAATCAAGCGACGATTTTATTTGCCACGCGGCTTGGCGCGCGTCGTCGGCGCCGCGTTCGCCGGATCGTCAGGCCAAACGTGCTTTGGATATTGGCCGCGCATATCGGCTTTGACGGCGGCCCACGAACCGGCCCAGAAGCCCGGCAGATCACGCGTAATCTGGATCGGCCGATGCGCAGGCGACAGGAGATAGAGCGTCAACGGCAAGCGGCCGCGCGCAATCGCCGGATGCTCTTTCAACCCGAACAGTTCCTGCACGCGAATATGCAGTGCCGGCGCGCCCGCGCCTTCATAGTCAAGCGCATGGCTGTTGCCGGTCGGAGCCTCGAAGTGCGTCGGCGCTTCAGCGTCGAGCCGTTGCCGCATCGGCCATGGCAGAAGAGAGGACAGAGCTTGTTCAAGCGTCGACCCGTCGATTTCCGAAACACGCGTCTTGCCAGACAGATAGGGAAGCAGCCACCGCTCGACGCATTCTGAAAGCGCAGCATCCGATAAATCCGGCCACGCGTCGTCGTTGGCGCGCAGAAATCCGACTCGGCTTCTGAGCTGGAGTTGCGCTTTCGACCACGGTAGATTTCCTACGCCGATGTCCGCAATGCCCTTGGCGAGAACGGGCGACGCGTCTTCGTCCGGACGAACAGGCCGAGACTCGCTTCTGAGTTCGACAGCGCCGAGGCGGCGAACGTTACGCGCTTTGACCGAGCGCGAATCCCGATCGAATGTCAGATCGGCTTTGCTCTCGATGCGATCCGCGGCGAAGGCAGAGACTTCCGCTTCGTCGGTCGCCGCTGCGAGCATAATCCGCGTTGCGGCCGCGCGTCCCTGCAATTCCGCGACGATGAGATACGGCGCGGCGGCAAGCGGATGCGCCGTATCAATCAGTCCAGCGCGGCCGTTAGCCAGCAGGAAGCTGCCGCGCTTGCCTCTGTTCTTTGCGATCCGCTCCGGGTAGGCGAGTGCCAGCAATTCGGCAGGCGGAAGCGATCCATCTTTCGTGTTCGTTGTGGCGGCACGCGCCCATTGGCGTGACAGCGCCCGCATATCTTCGACGCGTCGGGATCGATCGCGACGAAAATTTTCGAGACGCGTACTGATGTCGAGGTCGTTGCCGCCGATGCCACGCTCGACCAGAACAGCGGCGAGTTCGGCTGCATCTCGCGCCGCTCCCCGCTCTCCAGCTCTCAGGAGCATCCGTGCCAACCGGGGCGGCAGCGGCAGCGACCGAAGCCGGCGCCCTTCCGAGGTAATGTGCCCTTCGGCATCGAGGCCGCCGATGGCCTGCAGCCCGGATCGGGCGGCCGCGAGCGCGCCCTCGCTCGGCGGATCGAGCCAGCAAAGAGACCCTGGATCGTTCGTACCCCATTCCGCGCAATCAAGAAGCAGACTCGAAAGATCGGCGACGCGGATTTCCGGATCGGCAAACGGTACAAGACCTTGCGTCTCCGGCTCGTCCCAGAGGCGATAGCAAATTCCGGGTTCGGTTCGACCTGCACGCCCACGCCGCTGGTCTGCGGATGCTCGCGAGACGCGCACCGTTTCAAGCCGCGCCACGCCGACGTCGGGCTCGAAGCGCGGGACACGCGCCAAGCCACTGTCGATGACGACGCGCACGCCTTCGATCGTAATCGACGTCTCGGCGATCGACGTCGCGAGGACGATCTTGCAGCGCCCGGCTTTCGCAGGCGATATGGCGCGATCCTGGGTCGCAGGATCGAGGGCGCCGTAGAGCGGAGCTATATCGATCGTGTTCGGCAGATTGAGCGCGCCCAGCCGTTCCGCAACGCGCACGATCTCGCCCTGGCCCGGCAAGAATACCAGGATCGAGCCCGAGTCGCGCTCGATGGCGCGTCGAACCGCGTCGACGACGTCATCGTCGATGCGTTGCGCGCGCCGCCCGAGATAGCGCGTCTCAATCGGAAACGTGCGGCCTTCGCTCGCGATCACCGGGGCATCGCCCAGAAGCTTCGCAACGCGCGATGCTTCGAGCGTTGCCGACATCACAAGTATTTTGAGATCCGAACGCAGAGCGGTCCGCGCGTCGAGCGCCAATGCCAAGCCGAGATCAGCGTCGAGCGATCGTTCGTGGAATTCGTCGAACAGAACCGAGGCGACGCCTGAAAGCTCGGGATCATCGAGAATCATGCGGGTGAAGACGCCTTCCGTCACCACCTCGATAGCGACATGCGCGCTGGTCTTCGATGAAAGACGGGTTTTGAGGCCGACGTCGTCTCCGAGGCGGCTGCCCAGCGTACTCGCCAAGCGCTCGGCCGCGGCGCGCGCCGCAATCCGGCGCGGTTCGAGAACGACGATCTTTCGCCCCTCGCGCCACGGCTCGTCGAGCAATGCGAGCGGCATGCGGGTCGTCTTGCCGGCGCCCGGCGCCGCGACCAGCACGGCAGTTCCGTGCGAGCGCAGTGCATTTTGCACGTCGCCAAGAACGGCATCGATCGGCAGCGGCGCGGAGAATGTAAGACCGGCCATGACGGGAAAGAGAATTAAACGGACTTCGCCGCGTTACGGATTGCCGCGATGTTGGCCGCGTAGCTTTGCTCTGATCCGCCTTTGAACACGGCCGAGCCTGCAACGAGCACGTTGGCGCCGGCCATGACCACCTCAGGCGCGGTTTCCGGCGTTACGCCACCGTCGACCTCTATGTCGATCGGGCGGGAACCGACAAGCGCTTTCACGCGCCGGATTTTTTCGATCGCAGACGGAATGAACGACTGCCCCCCGAAACCGGGATTGACCGACATCAGCAAAATGAGATCGATCCGGTCCAAGCAGTATTCGAGAACGCTTTCGGAGGTCGAAGGATTGAGCGACACGCCGGCTTTTTTTCCGAGCGCGCGGATCGCCTGCAGCGACCGATCGAGGTGCGGCCCCGCTTCCGCATGAACGGTGATAATGTCTGCACCGGCTGCTGCGAAATCCGCAAGATAGGGATCGGCCGGCGCGATCATCAGGTGCGCGTCGAAGATTTTCTTCGAGGCGCCACGCACGGCCCTGATGACGGGCGCGCCGAACGTGATGTTCGGAACGAAGTGACCATCCATCACGTCGCAATGGATCCAGTCGGCGCCGGCGGCATCGATCGCGCGGATCTCGTCTGCGAGCTTGCCGAAATCGGCTGACAGAATGGATGGTGCGATCAAAACGGGGCGCGTCACGGGTAACCTTCCAATCTTCGTTCGGGTCGCGTCAGAGGACGCGGCGGCGGCGCTCGACGAGCTGCAAGATAAGTGGCGTCAGAATGAGCTGCATCGCCAGATCGAGCTTGCTGCCCGGAATGACGATCGAGTTGGCACGCGACATAAAGCTGTCGTGCAGCATCGACAAGAGATAGGCGAAATCAATTCCGCGCGGATCCTTGAAACGAATGATGACCATCGACTCATCGGGCGTCGGAATCCAGCGGGCGATGAACGGGTTTGACGTATCGACCGTCGGGATACGCTGGAAGTTGATGTCCGTCTGCGTGAACTGCGGGCAGATGTACTGCACATAATCGGGCATGCGGCGCAGGATCGCCTGTGTCACTTCCTCGGTCGTATAGCCGCGTTCCGCACGATCGCGCTGGATCTTCTGAATCCATTCGAGATTGATGACCGGCACGACGCCGATCCTGAGGTCCGCGTGCCTCGCGACGTCAACGGTTTCCGTTTTGATCGCACCGTGCAGGCCTTCGTAGAGCAGGAGATCCGTATCGGACTCGATATCGGTCCACGGCGTGAACGTCCCGATGGGAGCGCCTGTCGCGCGCTGCTCATCGATATCGTGAATGTAAAGGCGTGTCCTGCCCTTGCCAGTCTCACCATACGTGTAGAAAAGCTGCTCGAGTTCCTCCAGAAGATTGGCTTCGGCGCCGAAGTGGCTGAAGTTGTGGTTACCGCGCTTGGCTGCGGCTCTCATGGCCTTTTCCATGTCGCAGCGATCGTAGCGGTGGAATGCATCGCCTTGAACGAACGCGGCCCTGACCTGTTCGCGGCGGAAGATCTGCTCGAATGTCTGGCGCACCGACGAGGTACCAGCGCCGGACGATCCGGTGACCGAGATAATGGGATGCTTGATGGACATCGATGGGGCTCAAACCGTCATTGCACGCAAATGGATCGTGGCGGTCATGGCAGCGCCCGGAACAGGCCGCGGCGGCCGAAAAGGGGCGAACGGTCGACCTTAAATTCCTGGCCACTGTAGATGCGCATCACCCGATCGACCTCATAGCGTGAGCCGCAAATCAGCGGCGTTTTTTGATGCAGCGAGGTCGGCACAACGTCGAGCACACGCTCGCGACCCGTCGTTGCTCTGCCGCCTGCCTGCTCGATCAACCAGCTAAAGGGGTTGGCTTCGTAGATCAATCGAATGCGGCCTTGATGGAAGCCTTTGCGGCGATCGCCGGGATAAAGATAGATACCGCCGCGCGACAGGATCCGGAAGACGTCAGCGACGGGAGAGCCCGTCCAGCGCATATTGAAATCGTGTCCGCGCGGGCCGTTCGCGCCATTCTCGCAATCGTGGATATAAATCCGGATCGGATCGTCCCAGTGGCGCGCGTTCGAGGAATTGATGGCGTACTCTGTCGTTTCAGGCGGCATCGAAACGTTACGCGATGTCATGCGGAAAGTGTTCGCCTCGCGGTCGAGCGTGAAGATCTGCGTGCCGAGACCGACCGTGAGCACAAGAGCCGTATGCGGTCCATAGACGACGAAGCCCGCGGCGAGCTGATGCGAGCCCGGCCGCAAGAATGCGGCTTCCCCACCCGACGTGGGATGACGCGGGAGGATCGAAAATATCGTTCCGAACGAGACGTTGGCATCGACGTTCGACGACCCGTCGAGCGGGTCGGTTGCAACCAAAAGCGAAGCGTCTGGCTTCAAAGCAATCGGCTGCTGCGATTCTTCCGAGGCCAATGCAGCGACGGGCGCCGACTTCAGCGCCTCGACAATCATGCCGTTGGTGAGAAGATCGATTTCCTTCTGCTCATCAAACTCACCGGGCCGCGACACGATCTTTCCGAACTTGCCACCAAGCTCGCCACGTCCGACGAGTTCAGAAATCCGAATGCTTGTCTCGGCCAAGGCAAGCAGAGTGTCCGCTACGTGCCCGCGCGTGCGGCCCTCCAGCGTCCAATCCGACAGGTATTCCTTAAGTGTCGCGAAACCCATCGCACTCCATCCAGTACGCACCATCGACCGCAGCGCCCTGTCTATCTAATCCTACTTGGATCGGAGAAGCGAGGGATGAGGCTCGCATTCGGCGTGCATAGACAAGTGCGTTTAGATTTTTGCTGGGCTGCAATATAGGGGGCGAATTGACCGCGTGACGCCGTATCAACCGCGGCGGTTGATGCCGTTGTAAACGTTAGTTAATCGTTTGAGTCCCGCGACGCTAGAACGACCCTGGGACGGAGCGGCTGCTAAACCTTAAACTCGTCGATCGTCGTAACCGCCTGTCTCAGCGCTTCCGACCAGGCGCTCGAAAGCTTGCGGAAATACGCATCATCCGGGCCGATACGGATCTCACGCGTTATATCGAGCGCGTCGCGCTCGTAGACGACGAGATCGATCGGCATGCCGACGGAAAGATTGGAGCGGAGCGTCGAGTCAAACGAGAGCAAAACCAGCTTCGCGGCTTCTCCGAGGCGCATATCGGCGCGCGCGACGCGGTCGAGGATCGGCTTGCCGTACTTGTGCTCGCCGATCTGAAAGAAAGGCGTGTCGTCGGCGGCCTCAATGAAGTTTCCTTCCGGATAGACCTGAAAAAGGCGTGGTTTCTCGGCTCCGATCTGGCCGCCGAATATGAAATGCGTGTTGAAGCCTACCCGCGCCGCCTCGAGCGCGGCACCGTCGATGCGGCGGGCTTCGCGTATCGCATCGCCGACGACGCGAGCCGCACGATACATATTTGCCGCGTTGTAGAGATTCGGCGTGTCCACTTCATCGTCGCCCAATCTTTCGTTCAGCAGGCTGACGACGGTTTGAGTCACCGCGAGATTGCCCGCACTCATCAAAACGAAGACACGGTTGCCGGGTTTCCGCCATATCTGCAACTTGCGATATTGAGCAATGTTATCGAGACCGGCATTCGTGCGCGTATCGGCGGCAAGCACCAAGCCCCGCTCAAGACGGAGCGCTACGGCATACGTCATTCATCGTCTCCGTTCGGCAGCTACTGCTGATCTGCTGCTGAACTTCGACGACCACGTCAAGCGTTTCGTCGGCGATTCCGTGACGCATGCCCCGAATTGAGGTCGCATTGGACGCCGAGCCATCTGATGATTGCGCAGCCAAAGCCGTCCATTTCGTCGAATGCCGCGAGGGCCGCCGACCTCCTCCCGAGAGCTTCTTCGTGCGTCTCGCAAAGGACGGGCCAATTTGAAAAATGCCGCGAAAACTGCGTGAATACAGTCTTCGCGGCACCAGAGTGCTATGCGCAAAATGCCGTGTTCTTACTTCACCGGCGGCGTTGCCGCCGACGCAAAACCTAGAACAGACCCTGGATCTGACCTTTGTCGTCAAGGCGGATCGAGTTCGCGGCCGGAACGCTTGGCAAGCCCGGCATGGTCATGATCTCGCCGGTCACGACGACGATGAACTCGGCGCCGGCCGAGAGGCGTAATTCGCGGATCGGCACGACGTGGCCGGTCGGCGCGCCGCGCTTCCCCGGGTCGGTCGAGAACGAGTACTGGGTCTTGGCCATGCACACCGGGAAATGGCCGAAGCCGCCGGCTTCGAAGTCCTTGAACTGCGTCTCGACGCTGGCGTCGCAGGCGATGTCGGCGGCGCGATAGATTTCCTGGGCGATGGTTTTCACCTTGTCGCGCAGCTTCATCTCGACCGGGTAGAGCGGCTTGAAGCTCGCCTTGCCCTCGTCGATGACCTTGACGACGTGGTGGGCGAGGGCTTCCGTGCCCTTGCCGCCGTCGGACCAGTGCGTGCACGAGAACGCCCGCGTGCCCATGCTTTCCGCCGCCTTCTGAACCTCGGCGATTTCGGCATCGGTGTCGGCGATGAACTTGTTCACCGCGACGACCGCCGGGACGCCGAACTTGTTGACGTTCTCGATGTGGCGCTTGAGGTTCTCGCAGCCCTTGATGACGGCTTCGACGTTCTCGGCCTTCAGGTTGTCCTTGGCGACGCCGCCGTGCATCTTGAGCGCGCGGACGGTCGCGACGATGACGACGACCGACGGGGCGATGCCGGCCTTGCGGCACTTGATGTCGAAGAACTTCTCGGCGCCGAGGTCGGCGCCGAATCCGGCTTCGGTCACCACGTAATCGGCGAGCTTCAGGGCCGTCGTCGTGGCCAGCACCGAGTTGCAGCCGTGCGCGATGTTGGCGAACGGACCGCCGTGAATGAAGACAGGGTTGTTTTCGAGCGTCTGCACGAGGTTCGGCTGCAGCGCGTCCTTCAGGAGCACCGTCATGGCGCCGTCGGCCTTGAGGTCGCGGGCGCGGATCGGCTTCTTGTCGCGCGTGTAGGCGACGATGATGTTGCCGAGACGCTCTTCGAGGTCCTTCAGGTTCTTGGCGAGGCAGAAGACGGCCATCACCTCGGAGGCGACGGTGATGTCGAAGCCGCTCTCGCGCGGGTAGCCGTTGGCGACGCCGCCGAGCGAATTGACGATCTGGCGCAGCGCGCGGTCGTTGACGTCGAGGACGCGCTTCCAGGCGACGCGGCGTTGGTCGATGCCAAGGGCGTTGCCCCAGTAGATGTGGTTGTCGATCATCGCGGCGAGCAGATTGTTGGCGGCGGTGATGGCGTGGAAGTCGCCGGTGAAATGCAGGTTGATGTCTTCCATCGGCACGACCTGGGCGTAACCGCCGCCGGCGGCGCCGCCCTTCATGCCGAAGCACGGCCCGAGCGAGGGTTCGCGCAGCGCCATGATCGCCTTCTTGCCGATGCGATTGAGGCCGTCGCCGAGACCGACCGTCGTCGTCGTCTTGCCCTCACCCGCAGGCGTCGGGCTGATCGCCGTCACCAGGATCAGATTGCCGTTCTTATTGGCCTGAATTTGATCGATGTAATCGAAGGAGACTTTGGCCTTTGTCCAGCCGTACGGGATAAGCGCGTTCGTCGGTATGCCGATTTTGGCTGCAATATCAACAATCGGCCTTGTTTTGGCTTCGCGCGCAATTTCAATGTCGGTCTTGACGGACACAGGCACTTCCTCCAAGGAACTAATATTTCGTGGAACTAATGTTCACTAGCCCGAGGTTGATTTGCGGGCGGCGGATATTGGACTCTGGCGTGCATCGCGCCAAGCACCTGCGTCCAAAAATCCGATGTAGCTCATTGGCTATTAGATGACGGCATCGGCAACGACGTGCTCGCGTCGCCAGCACAAAGACGTACAGCAGAGGCGGCGCCGTACGCCGAATGAGTCTTAAAGCAACATGCTAAGCTGCGGGCTGGGAGAACCCAGCGCGACTTTAGCATCCGGATTATTCTCACCTTATGAGGACGATCCGCACTCCATGTTTGCGGGAATGGCGTTCTTGATCTCGTCGGCAGTCATATCTCTTACGTGCGTCGCGATCGACCAGCGATGGCCGAATGGGTCTTCCACCTGGCCATAGCGATCGCCCCAAAACGCATCCGAAACCGGCATCACCAGCTTGGCGCCCACCTCGACGGCGTGCTGCACAAAGCTGTCGGCATCTTCCACGTAGAGATGCAACGTAACCGGCGTTCCATTCAGAGACTTCGGGCCGAACGAACGCCATTGCGGGGATTCTTCGGCGAGCATGATGCGCGAATTCCCTATCTGCAGACATGCGTGCATGATCGTTCCATCGGGGGCGGGAAGGCGGATCAATTCCGTTGCGCCGAACGCATTCTTATAAAATTCGATAGCTTCTGCCGCGCCCGCGCAGATGAGATGCGGCGTTACCGTGCTCATGCCTTCCGGTATCGGTTTGACGTTCGAATTGGTCATGATTCAGGCTCTCCTGCCTACGGCGTCAGCGCTATCGAGAGCGCGCAAACATCCGCTCTCTATCCAAAACGCGCGACGAAGCGGATTTCCGACACGCGGTTGAAAAATTGTTCGGCGGGCGGAAGACGTCATGGCCGTGTCAGCCAACCTCTCTTGACTGAGATCGCGGAGACTGGTTGCCTTTCTCAGGGCGGGTGCGGAAGGACGACAGGGAAATATACTCATGGCGCAGCTAAATCTTCGGCGCAGAGCCGAGGACGATCCCGCAACGATTGCAATCGCCACTGCTGGTGGAAGTAATCCTGCGAAGCGGGCGAAATCGAAGGCAGCGCTCAAAGTGCTGCTTTTTTTCACTTTATCATTTGGAAGCAATTGTCAGCCGACGACGCGAACGACGAGCACTGTCGCGTTATCCTGGTAGGGCTCACGCATGGACTCCACGGCGCGGATGAGAGCCTTTGCGACTGCCGCGGCTCCGTCACCGGCATATCCTCGAATGACACGCGCAATCTCATTCTGATCGAGCGTCGCAATGCCGTCGCTCGCAAGCACGACGTAGTCGCCCGCTTCTAGCTCCAGCGGCCGCTGCGAGACATCGAGCAAGTCGATATCTTCTCCTGTCACGGCCGAGCGCAGCATGTGCCGGCGCGGGTCACGGCGCGCTTCGAGTTCCGTCAGCTTGCCTTCGGCGACCATGCGGTCGAGTTCAGGCGCCAGAGAGTGATCTTCATTCAGGAGGGCGATTTCTCCGCGCCGGAAAAGGAACAACGGGCTGTCGCCGACGCTGACCCATTCGATGCCGTTTGGTCCGAATGCGGTGCCGACAAGCGTCGAGCCCATGCCTGCGAGCAGCGGGTTCGCGGAAATCTTGGCGGCGAGCGCGCCGTTGGCTGCCTTCAGCGCCGCAATCAGGCGATCGACGGGAGACCCCGTATGATCGCCGACCGCTGCCAGAAATTCCTCGCATACGGTCCGGCTCGCGAGGGCACCTCCCGTGTGGCCGCCCATGCCGTCGGCGAGGACCGCAAATCCCGCGGCGTCGTACATGGGACCGTCGCTCGACAACGAAACGGGTTCGCCGCCCTCGGGGCGGAAGGCAGCGGAGTCTTCCTGATAATCGCGGGCTCCGCGCGTCGCGGCGACAGCATGCTCGAACGGCGGCATTCGATCCTTAAGCTTCGGAAATCTCGGACCAGTCGAATTCACTTCCGCAGAACGGCAGGAATGCGACCTGCGTGCGCCCGAAGGTGATGACGTCCATTGGCTGCAATGGCACGGGGCCGGCCGGTCGCTTGTCGTTCACGGACACGACATTGGTCTTAGCAAGGTTTGGAACAAAGAGGAAAGACCGATCGCTCGAATCGTAGCGCAAATAGGCCTGCGCCTCGTTGGAAATGGCGTCGTCGCCGAAATCCAAGGGGATGCGGTTTTCCTTCGAGCGCCCGACCGTGTTGTTGCCCTCGAAGATTGGCCGATAGGAGCCGAGGCCGGGGCCGCCGACGACGATCAGGAAGCCAACGACCGGATCGCGCTCGAAAACGCCCCGCTCGATCTGCTGGCGGCCGCGAACGAGCACCGTGCGTGCGGGAGCCTCCTCGGGTTCCAACTCGATCTTTTTTACCCGGCTTTCGGCGCGGACGACGCGCGTCGTCGGTGGAACGTCGGCGTCTTTCGCGGCGGCTATGGCTTCCGGCACTAACGGTTTCAGCTCAGGCGCCGTGCGCGCCAACCGTGCTGCTTCTTCCGCGCTCAAGCTCTGCGGCTTCGGCGGCAACGGCGGAGGAGCCTTCTCGTCCGCTCCGGGTTTCGCGGCAGACGCGGGCTTCGGAGGCGGCGTCATGTCGATCGGGGCATCGTCGCGGCCGGCGGCCATCAAAGCATCACGCAGGGAGCCTAAGAATTTGTGTGCTTTCGCAGCTTTCGCTTCGTGGCCGGCTGTCGTTTCGCCCTCTATCGTCATGCTTCAATCTCCTCATGGTTTGCCAAGCACGGCAACGTCCGTGCCGCTAAATTCGTGGATCAACGCATGAACTGAAAACTTAGGAAGGTTCCGAAACCACCGCTCAAACGGAACCGGCGCGGAAACGCAATTTGCCGGATCCCAGTTGTATAAGATCGCCGTCGTTCAAGCGTGCTTCACAGCAGCGCCGGCCGTTGACGATCAGACCATTGCCTTCGACGCCGGACAAATCGGCGATGTGCCAGTCGTCGTAGTCTTCGCGATAAATTGCGGCGTGATAACGGTGAACCGCACCACTGGGGATGCGAATATCGTTGTCGTCCTCACGCCCGATCCTCAGCATGTCGCGCGGAATGGCGCAGCGCATGCCTTTGCCGCCGGCTTCGATCTCCACGAACGGCTGCTGAGTGTGTGGCACAGCATCGTCCGCCAGTTCCGCCTCGACACGATCATCGTCGCTGCCCGGCCGATAGAGGCGGGTCACGTCGGGCGACGTCCCGGCTCTGTGGACGATGCGGGAAGCAACGGTAAGGAGCGGCAAGCCAATCGCAAGACCGAGGCCCAGCATCAGGGCCGGAGCGACGCGATAGCCTTCAGAAATCGCGGCTTTCGTTGCGCGGAGCAGTTGCAGGGTCGCATCGAACACATACCCAGGGCCAAACCCGCGGACCTGCGGGGCCGACAGGATGAAAAGGACGAGAGCCGATCCGGCTCCAATCGCCCATAAGCCCGATCGCGAACGCGCCGTTCTCATGATTTACGCCCAAGTCGCACTCAATAGAGAATCTGGCGCAACGATGGCGGCGGCAACATGGCCGGAAAGCGACACCATCGGGAATTATTCATTCCACGTTCATCGCCCGTCGAGACGCCATATTCTTGCGCCATGGGAGCGAAGCAGAGACAAGGGGTATTCGAGCTGGCCTCTTGAACTCGACGGCGCCAGCAAGAGGACCGAACAACCACAAGCGCGATCACGCGCATGGGGATCATGACGCAACTTGTCGCTTTACCGGACGGGACGGAGCTTGCGGGCGATTACAAAATCGTGCGCGTTCTCGGGGCGGGCGGGTTCGGCGTCACCTATCTTGCCGAAGAACCGAACCTCTCGCGGCACGTCAGCATCAAAGAATATTTTCCGAGCGATTTCGCGAGCCGGACGGAAAACCTGGAAGCGGCACCGCGCTCGGCAGGCTCTACGAGCGACTACAATTGGGGTCTCGATCGCTTCGTCGACGAGGCGCAGACGCTCGCCAAGTTCAATCACAGCAATATCGTCAAGGTGCATCGCGTCTTCCGCGCGAACAACACCGCCTACATGGTGTTGCATTTTGAGGAAGGAAAAAATCTCAAGACCTGGCTCAAGGATCTCGGCCGGGCGCCGCGGCAGAAGGAACTCGATGCCATCGTCGGGCCGCTGCTCGATGCGCTCGAGATCATTCACAATGCCGATTTCCTGCACCGGGACATTGCACCCGACAACGTCATCATTCGGACGACCGGCGATCCGGTGCTGATCGATTTCGGCGCGGCGCGCAGCGATATCGCCGCGCATTCGAAGACAAAGACGGTGTCGGCGCTCGTCAAGCCCGGTTACAGCCCTTACGAGCAATACGCCGAGACGAGCCGCCAGCAGGGGCCTTGGACCGACATCTACGCATTCGCGGCGACGCTCTATCATGCGGTGACCGGTAAGCGTCCGCCCGATTCTCCATCGCGTATGCTGAAAGACGAGATGGTACCGGTTCGCGACGCTGCGCTCGGCGGGTATCGCAGCACATTTCTCAATGCCATCCAGCAAGGCTTGGCGCTTTCCGTCGACGGCCGCCCGCAATCCATCGCAGCCTGGCGTGGAGCGCTGCTCGCACCGGAGCCGCCGAAGCCCAGCCTCTTCCAGCGCTTCAAGGAGAAGACGGAAGTTCATCGCCGGAAGGACGAGGAGAAACAGGCTGCCGAGGCGGTCGTGAACACGGTCGTTCCGCCGCCGCCCGACGCCCCGGGTCCAAAAGGAGGGCTTCTCGATTTCTTCGACGCACTGAAGCAACCGACGGAGGCAAAAGCGCCTGCTGCGCCTTCCGTGGCTAAGCCTGCGGCCGCCAAGAAACCCGCCGCGGCCGAGAAGCCGAAAGCGGACAAGCCGAAGCCTGAAAAAAAGAAGGCGCAGGACAAAAAGACTCCCGCGCTTCCGCCGCCGCCGCGCCCTGTCGCGGAAAAATTGCGATCGAAGCCAAAGCTGCGTCCGAAGCCGGACGTCGGGCGACGTCCGCTAACGCGCGGCCTCAAATCGAAAGTGATTGTTGCGGCGGCGCTCGCAGGCATCGGCTTTGCATTCCACGACCGCATCCCGCAGCTTTTGCGTGTGCATGAACCGACAATCACCACCGGCGCCATCGGGACGTCAGCAGCCAACGAACCAGCCCTCAAGCAGGTCGCGGAGATCAAGGCGCACGGCACGGCGATCGAAGAGCTGGCGCTCAGCGGCGACGGCCGTTTGATCGTCACGGCCTCGCATCAGCCGGAGCTCAAAATCTGGTCGTTCGATTCCCGTCAGCCGAAAGGCGTGGTCGCGCTCGAAGACGGACCGGCGACGTCACTTGCGGTGCGCAACAACCGCGTCGTCACCGGGCATGCCAACGGCGCTGTCGCCATCTATGATCTCGATACGCAGCGCCGCCTCTATCGCTTCAAACGCAACGACGCGCGGATATGGTCGGTGACGTTCGTCGGCTCCGAAGATCGCGTGGCGGCCGCGAGCCATGACTGGACGCTCGCGATCTGGGAAACGGCGTCGGAAAGCGCACCCGCCGCAATTCTCGAAGGTCACGAGAATGCGGTGCAAGCCGTCGCGGCCGACCCTTCGGGCCAATGGCTCGCGTCGGGCGGAGCCGACCGCAGCGTCAAGATCTGGAATGTCGAGGCCCGAGACTCGCGGCGCACCTACCGCAACAATTCCGATTTCATTTCAAGCCTCGCGTTCTCGCCCGATGGAACGACTCTCGCGACCGGCAGTCTAGACGGTACGATCAAAGTGCTGTCGCTCAATTCGTACCGAATTCAGCGCACGTTTGGCGGCCACAACAAGCGGATCACATCGCTCGCCATATCGAACGTCGACGATCTCCTGGCTTCGGCCTCTGAGGACGGCATCGTACGCGTCAGAAGCCTGAAACGATCGCGCCAATACTTGGCGCTGCCCGGCATCGGGTCCGGCGCGCAGTCCGTCGCGTTTACGAACGATGGCCGGACTCTGTTGACGGGCGGTCAGGATGGCGTCGTCCGGCTGTGGTCGCTTCCCGATTCCCAAATTGCCCAGGGCAACTGAAACGTAAACCAAACCATCGATCTGGAGCCTCGACGGCGTGAACGTATAGCGGCATGATGCCGCCGCAATCGAGTCGCCGGAGGAGCCACGCTCATGGACGTCGATGCTATTATGCTGGCACGTATCCAGTTCGCCTTTACGGTCACGTTCCACATCATATTTCCGAGCTTCTCGATCGGTCTTGCGGCATTCATCGCGACGCTGCTGGTGCGGTGGCGGATAACGGGCGAAGACCACTTTCACCGGCTGGCACGCTTCTGGACCAAGATTTTTGCCGTTTCGTTCGCGATGGGCGTCGTCTCCGGCATCGTTCTTTCCTACCAGTTCGGGACCAACTGGGCGAAGTTCTCGGAGGTCGCCGGAAATATCGTCGGGCCGCTGCTCGGCTATGAGGTGCTGACGGCGTTCTTCCTCGAAGCGACGTTTCTCGGAATCATGCTGTTCGGATGGCAGCGCGTGTCGCCAAACCTTCACGTGCTGTCGGCCATTCTGGTCGCCGCCGGCACGTCATTTTCTGCGTTCTGGATTCTCTCCGCGAATAGCTGGATGCAGACGCCGACGGGCTTCGAAATGAAAGACGGCGTGGCGTATCCCGTCAGCTGGCTCGAAATCATTTTCAATCCAAGCTTTCCCTATCGCTTCGCACACATGTTTACCGCCGCCTATCTGACGACGTCGGTGGTCGTGCTGTCGGTCGGCGCCCGCTATCTCGTCCAGGGCCGTTTCCTCGAAGAAGCAAAGACGATGATCCGCATGGGTCTCGGAATGGTCGCCATTCTGGCACCGCTGCAATTGCTGATCGGCGATGCGCATGGCCTCAATACCGCGGAACATCAACCGGTGAAGGTCGCGGCGATGGAAGCGCATTGGGACGGCAACAAGCCGGGTGAGCTTCTGCTTTTCGCCTGGCCTGACGCGCAAGCCGAGACGAACCATTTCGAGATCGGCATTCCGCATCTCGCCAGCCTCATCATCACGCACCGCTACGATGGGCTGTTCAAGGGTCTGAAGGACTTCAAAGCGGAAGAGCGGCCGCCATTGCTGCCGGTCTTTTTTGCGTTCCGCGCGATGGTCGGTATCGGGCTGCTGCTGATCGCGATCGGATTTGTCGGCGCGTTTCTCTGGTGGCGCCGCAAGCTGTTCGAGACGACATGGTATCTGCAGCCGCTGACCTATGCCTGGCCGCTCGGTTTCATCGCCATCGCATCGGGGTGGTGGGTGACCGAGACGGGGCGCCAGCCCTATCTCGTCAACGGAATTCTCAAAACGATCGACGCCGCATCACCAGTCTCGTTCGGCGCGGTCCTGACGTCACTGATCCTGTTCGTGCTCATCTATACGAGCGTGTTCTCGATGGGCATTCTCTACATCAACAGGCTGATCGAGAAAGGTCCGCAAGGCAAAGCCATTTCACCCGAAGGCGATCCGGACCCGTCTGCAGGCGCGCATCCGCTGGTCGCCGTCCAAAGTGCAACCCGTAGCGCCCTCGGCGGGAAGGAGTAGCATCATGGATACGCTCGCTTACGTGCTGCCACTCATCTGGGCGGCGATCCTCGCAGCCGGCGTGACGCTTTACGTGATCCTCGACGGCTTCGGGCTTGGTCTTGGGATTCTCTTTCATTTCGAGCGCCGCGAAGATCAGCGCGACATCATTATGAACACCATCGCACCGTTCTGGGACGGCAATCAGACGTGGCTCGTCCTCGGTGGCGGCGGCTTGCTCGCGGCATTCCCGAAAGCTTATGGCCTGGTGATGTCGGGGCTCTACATTCCGATCATCGTGATGCTGCTGGCGCTCGTCTTTCGCGGCGTCGCCTTCGAATTCCGGTGGGTCGCCAAGCCGCGCCAGGAGTTCTGGGACCTCGCATTCTCCTGGGGTGCGCTCGTCGCCACGTTCTCGCAGGGCGTCGTGCTCGGCGGATTGCTGCAAGGGCTCTCAACCCAAGACGGGCGTTTCGCAGGTGGCACGTTCGACTGGCTGACGCCCTTCTCGCTCTTTTGCGGCCTGAGCCTCATTGCGGGCTACGCGCTGCTCGGCACGACGTGGCTCATCTACAAAACCGACGGCGATTTGCAGGACTGGGCGCGCGATGCCGCCAAGATCGCGCTGCTGGCGATGCTTGCCGCGATGGCCATCGTCAGCCTCTGGACGCCGTACTCGGTTCCACGCATCGCCGAACGCTGGTTCGCCTGGCCGAATTTTCTGATTTTTGCTCCCGTCCCTCTGCTGTCGCTTTACGCTGCATGGCGCTGCTGGCACGGGATCGAAAATATCGGCAAGGACGCCGAGCCTTTTGTAGCGGCTGTCGCGCTGTTCCTGCTGGGATTTGTCGGCCTTTTGATTTCGAACGTGCCGTACCTGGTCCCAGGTGCGTTGACGGTTTGGGAAGCGGCCGCGGCGCCGAGTTCGCAACTGTTCATGCTCGTCGGGACGCTCTTCATGTTGCCGATCATTCTCGGCTATACGGTTTTCGTGTACTGGACGTTCCGCGGTAAAGTGCGGGCCGGCGAAGGGTACCATTAACCCAGCACAGAAGGTCCGCAATTCCGTCGCGAGGTGTGGGAACACACGTTCTCGACAAAGGGCCGCCATACTTCGTTCCAAATATTCGCACGCGAATCGTGCTGGAGGGTGCCGGAATGTTCGGCTGGCGCAGGCGCAGCGAGGGCTTTGAATGGCGGGAATACGTGCGCACCACGATCCTGGTGCGGCGCGCCGATCGCCAGCGGCGGATCGAGGATGTGCGGGTTGCTGCCGTCGAAAAGGTCAAGCAGGCCGCCGATGCGGGTGCCGAGGCCGGCCGCGCCAGCGCTTCGTTCATGGGCTCGCAGTTTTCAAAGCTTCTTTCGATCATCGTCGAAGCGCTCCTCGATCTTGCGGCGGCTGCGTTTCATCTCGCGGCGCGCTGGTCGAAATTTCTATTTGCCGTCGTCGCCGATGCGTTTCGCGGCCTCGCGGCGCACTTTGGCATCGCACTCGGCAACGCCTTCCGGGGCCCGGCCGATGCGGTGCGCGCGAAAGCGAAGCTTCTGCCGGACGTCGCGCGAAGGTCGCCGATCAAGCCTCGGCATATCGTCGGCGCGCTGGCGGCACTCGGATTGATCTATATCGGCGGCCCAATGCTCAGAAGCGCCGACGGCATCGCCGTCGCGGAGCATTCTCAGGATGCACCGGTGCATGTTTCGATCAGCACCGAATTATCCGGCCGCGCAATCGCCATCACCGGAGACCTCATGCGCGTCGACGGCGCGCTGGTGCGCATCGGCAATGTCGAGGCGCCTGAATCACGTCAACCGTGCTATCGCGCGAACGGCCGCCGCTGGAACTGCGCATCGGCGGCGAAGTCAGGCTTGGCGCGCGTTGTCCGCGGGCGCCGTGTCACCTGCACGCCGTCTGGACAGGACAACGGCGGATATGTGGTTGCGCAATGCAGCGTCGGAGGGGCCGACCTGGCGACAGAACTCGTCCGCAACGGCTACGTCTTCGCCGTCAGCTCCTACTTCAGCTCGCTCGGCAGCGAGGAGGATGCGGCGCGAAACGCGAAGAAAGGCATCTGGCAGGGCGAAATCCAGCGTCCGCAGGAATGGCGGGATCAGCAGTGGCAGGACGCGAAACGCGATGCCCCCGGCGGTTGTCCGATCAAGGGGTTCATCCACGCATCATCCAAATTCTATGCGCTGCCGTGGTCAGCAGACTACGACCGTGCGAAGGTCCGCCCAGACAAGGGCGAGCGCTGGTTCTGTAGCGAGGACGAAGCAAAGGCCGCCGGGTTTATGCCTTCCAGCCGCTCATAGCCCGTTCGGGGTTTCCGCTAAAAACAAAGAACCCACGGCCGGGGGAGACCGTGGGCGAAAGATAGAACCGGCGCCAATGGGGGAATGGGACGGCGCGAAAGCTCTATCTCCAATAATACATCCTGCTGTTGCGGCAGATTCAAGTTCTCGCGCGAACTGATTCGTATTTTTATGTCAAGATGTGTCCGTTTAGCTGAGATGGCTGGCAAAACTGCAACACTCTCGCGTGAACGGCCTTAAACAAGAAGCAATCTCGCCTATACGCCTCAACGCTTTATGAAGCCGCCGGCAAGCTCGCCTGCAATTGAATATTGCCCCCTCCTGGGGATCCAGCCGACCGAAACGAGAGGCATGCGGATAAATTCCACACGTGCTGTCGAGGCAAATGAAGGGTACGCCCTAAGCCCTGCTGTCATGGTGTAAAGTTTGTGTTGCAGATTCACACCATGAAGCAGTCGGAACGCTTGGCGACAACAGGGAAATGCCGTCTGCCGCTGCCCTTTTCGACTCTCCGCCGCTAGAGTGCCGAGGGCGATCGGGGCACGGGCGTTTAGGAACCAGAGGGGTCCAAGTTATGTTTCGTAGACTGATACTGGGGCTATTCGCAGTCCTGGCGATGGGGACGCTGTCGAGCGCCGAAGCAAGACGGTGGCATCGCTATCACCACCATCATTACGATCAACTCATCGTCATTGCCGAATCGGACGTCGATCTTTCGCTCGACCGCTACACGATCGACGTGCGCCAAGCGAAGGGCGCCTACAAAGGCATTCGCATCAAAAATTCGATGGGCAAGCTCTTCGATATCCGGCGCGTTGAGATCGTCTACAGCGACGGCTCGGTCTGGAGCGAAGATCGTCAAATCGACATGTATTGGGGCGAGCGCAGCCGACCGATCAATCCGACCTACGAGAGCCGTTTCATCGATCAGATTAAGATCACGCAGGAGCCCGGCTACGGTCGTGGGCGGCTGCAGATCATCGGCATTCAGGATCGGGAAGGCCGACGCATGGAGCGTGGCGGCGGGAACCAATATTCGGATAATCGAGACCGTTCGGAACATCTGATCTCGGGTGGACGCGACCGTCCAGAGGCTATCCCGGTCAAGCCGACGGTTCCGATTGCGACGCCGACCACGCCGGGACAAGCGACGCCGGGCGGCGACGTGCTGTTCGGTGCCCAATACGTCGGGTTCCTGACCGACCGCGACGTCATCCGGGTCGGCAACGAGATCGGCAAGTTCGCGAAAATTCGCCTGCGCGTGCTCGATAACGATATCCACATCAACGAAATGAAGGTCGTCTACAACAACGGCGAAAGCGATACGTTGGCGGTCAACGCAGACATTCCGAAGAATTCGCGCACGAACTGGATCGACCTTCGAGGCGATCGCTTCATCAAGGAGATCCAGCTCGTCTATCGTTCACGTCCGAATTTCAACGGACGGGCGCGTATCGAAGTATTCGGACGCTACGCTCCGGGCTGGCTTGGCCCGAACGGGGAAGGGCGCAAGTATAACCAAGGCTGGCTGTTGCTCGGTGCCCAGACGGCCGGCTTCGTCGGTTTCGACAAGGATGTCATTCCCATCGCCAGCAACGAAGGGGGCTTCCGACGGCTTCGCGTGACCGTGCGCGACCGTGCCATTACTCTGAATGAACTCAAAGTCGTCTACACGGACGGCTCCGATGAAACGGTGCCGGTTCGGACGCGCGTCGACGCGGGCGGAACCTATGGACCGATCGACCTCAGTGGTCAGCGCCGTCAACCGATCGACCACATCGAAGCCAAATACCGGTCGCGATTTTTCGACTCCTCCGCCAAGGGCAAGGGATCGGCGATCGTCGAAATTTGGGGCCAGCACTAGGCTCATCCATGTAAAAGACATAAAATCGCGATTGAGGGAGCCGGTGGTTATCGGCTCCCTTTTTTGATGGTGGGCAGCAGCTCGGTGCTTCTGCGGCCGCAGTTTCAGGACCCAACGCGGTAACGCACGCAATTTTTCTGATCGCACCGTCAACGCTGTTTTGCGAGATTGGATGAATATGCTACCCGAAACCTACGAGTGGACGACTTTCCGTTCCACTCAGGGGGGACCAACGTCTTGAACCTGAGCCTCAAGCAGCCGCTGCGTGCGGAGAGCCGTGCTGAACTCGATCAACGCGGAGCGCGCGTGGCCGCCGGTATGCCGGGCGTAATGCCGGAAAGCCAGAAGCAGCGTGTGCGCCGGCTGGCGGCACATTGTCAAAAGTATCGTGGTTCGGTGCCCCGACACGCAATCCAGCAACTCATCACAACGTTGGTGCCGCTCGCCCTCATCGTCGCGGCGATGTTCGCGACAGTTGAACATGCCTATTGGATGACGCTTCTTCTCGCGATCCCTGCTGCCGGACTGTTGGTCCGCGCCTTCATCATTCAACACGATTGCGGGCACGGTTCCTTTTTCTCTTCGCGCCTTCTCAACGATTTCGTCGGACGGTGCATGAGCGTGCTGACGTTTGCGCCATATGGACTTTGGCGACGCGAACATGCCCAGCATCACGCGACCTCGGGCAACCTCGACCGGCGCGGTGCCGGCGACATCGATACGTTCACGGTCAGCGAGTATCTGCAGCTCTCGCCGCTGCAGAAGTTGCGCTATCGCCTCTATCGTCATCCGCTTTTTCTTTTCGGCATCGGAGTGCCAGCTTATTTCGTTATTCTGCAGCGGTTGCCTTGGGTGCATGCGCTGCCGGCGCGCGAGACATGGCGCAGCGTGGTCGGGCTCAATATCGGGTTGATCGCATTTTACCTGCCGCTCTTCTACTTCCTTGGATGGAGTAATGTGCTTTGGGTCGGGCTGCCGGTCCTTCATATCGCGTCGGCTGCGGGCGGTTGGCTTTTCTTCATCCAGCATCAGTTCGAAGAGACGACCTGGGACAGAGCCGAAGGTTGGGACTTCCAAGTCGCGGCGCTGCTCGGGTCCTCGTATTACAAGCTGCCGCGTGTGCTGAACTGGTTTACCGGCAACATCGGCCTGCACCACGTTCATCATTTGAACAGCATGATTCCAAACTACCGGCTGATGGCCTGCCTCGACGCCAGTCCCGAGCTGCAGGCGATCAACAGACTGACCTTACGCGACAGCATCAAGTGTGCGCAGTTAAAGCTCTGGGACGAAACCAAGCGGCGGCTGATCCGCTTCGATGAGCTGCCCGCAACGCAGTAACGGTGCGGCGCGTTTCATGACAGACAGCGCCCTACAGCTCATCGACGAACTCGTTACGATCCGGGATTGGCTAAGGCATGCCGTCACGGCCATGACGCGCGCCGGCCTCGTGTTCGGACATGGGACGGAGACGGCCGTCGATGAAGCTGCGTTCCTCATTCTTTCGACACTTGCGCTGCCGATCCACGACATCAATCCCTGGCTCGATTGCCGGTTGACACGCACGGAGCGCGAAGCCGTCCGCGCCCTCGTCGCGCGGCGGATCGAGACACGCAAACCGGCCGCCTACCTGACAAACACGGCCTATATTCAGGGCCGCAAGTTCTACGTCGACGAGCGTGTCATCGTGCCTCGCTCGTTCATTGCAGAACTGATTGCAAGTGATCGTCTCGCGCCCATCGTCGCGGATGGCTCGGAAGTTGGCCGCGTGCTCGACCTTTGCACCGGCTCGGGCTGCCTCGCGATCCTCGCAGCGGAAGCGTTTCCCGACGCTGAGATCCACGCGAGCGATATTTCAGCAGACGCTCTCGCGGTTGCCGAGCACAACATTCGCGACTACGGCCTAGAAAAGCGCGTGCGGACGTTCAAGGCGGATCTGTTCGATGGGATTCCCGCGGGTTCATATGACCTCATCATATCGAACCCTCCGTACGTTGCAGCCGCCGAGGTCGAAGCCTTTGCGCCGGAGTATCAAGCCGAGCCGCAAATCGCTCATCTCGGAGGGGCTGACGGGCTCGACCTTGTCAAGCGCATTCTGGAGGGCGTCGGCGAAAGGCTCACGCCCGAGGGAAATCTGATTGTCGAAATTGGCACAGGGCAGGAGGCACTCGAAGCAGCGCGCCCGGACCTGCCGTTTCTCTGGCTCGATACGGAGACGAGCGAGGGCGAAGTCTTTGCGTTGACCGCGGCCGATTTCAAGCAGAAGCGCGGCGGGAACCACCGCCGCGCCCGGAAGCATCGCTAGAACAGAGCTTCGACTGAAAGCTCAGCCGAATGCCCCGAAGTGATGCGAGATGCCGGTGCCGATCTCGCGTACGAACTCGTAAGAGTTTTCCATAGGCGTCAGAATTTCCGTTTCGAGACGGCCATAGTCGTTGATGCCGCGCGGACGGTAGCTGGCTTGCTCGTCGAACTCGTCCTTTTCGCCGATCTCTTTGTTGGAGTGCGGGAATGCCTTGCGCAAAATGGTCAGAACCTCAGGGATATCGAGGCCGAGCGCCATTTCCAGAACCTGCGCATGCGAAAGGCCATCCTGCGGCGTAAATCGCGGGAGTTGCGCAGCGAGGATGAAGATACGCATCATAACCGCGAGACGGATCGCCTGCAGGAGATCGAGTTCAAGACGGTTCTCGTCCGGCGTCATACCGTCCTCGATGTTGAGGTCGGTCAGGATGGCGTGAAGATCAATCGCGTCGAGACGCAGGAGGTGAACAAGCTCGGCAATGTCGCTCTCGCGATCATCGGGCAATAAATGCGTCGCGAGCGTTCGGAACGCTGCATTCAACGCCTGTTCGCGGCCCCAAGCGGCGCGCGCCGCCCAGAATCCCGCGTCGAAGATTTTGGCGTTGGCACCCATGGCGTTGAGGCTTGAAATCGTCTTGGCGTGCGCAACCATCGCCAGCATCGACTGCAAGCGCTTCGATGACCGGGCAAGCCTGTTGAAGTGATCGACCTCGCTGCCGACGGCAATGCCCAGGCCGGCCACGACGTTCGCGAGGTAACCGAACTGCTGCAGGATGGCGTTGTTCGGAATGGCGCGCATACGCGCCGGGTTGCCGCGATCGGACGTGTGCTCGCCCTGTCGCTTCACGGGGCGTGATCCGGTCTTGAACAGCAAGTTCGCACCGAACGCGCCGAGCACGGCGCGATAGCCTTCGTGCGCGAAAAGCTTCTGCTGGAAAGCCCGCAGACGGAGGAAAAAGTCGAGGTTGAAATTTTGCTCGGTGTAGAACGGATCGACCGTGGCATCGGGTATCTCGCCGTCTATAACGACGGTGGCCAAGGCGCGGGTTGTCAAGGCGCGATTGCCGAAGACCATGTAGCCGTCGCCGCCCTGGAAGCTCGTCTCGTGCTTCACGGGGATTCTGGCGTCGGCAAAGCGGCGCCGCGACTCGTCCGTCATCAGGTAATGAAGACGCTGATGAAGGTCGCCGGGATGGGCGCCGCGACCCATCGATTCGCCGTGCGTCGAGAAAATCAGTGTCTCCACGCCTTGAAGCTTGGCCTTTGCGACCAGCGCCGACAGGCTATCGTAGTAACGCTCGATTGCCAGTGTCGCCGGAATCTGCCCGATGAAACGTCCGGCGTCCGAAAAGCCGGTCTGGATGCTCAGGCGCTTTCGGCCCTGGACGTAATCGCGATAGGTATCCTCTTCGACGAGACGCTCCATGATGCGCGCGCCGTTTTCGAGGCCCGACGGCGTTTCGAACAGCGGCGAGATGTCGGTGATGTGATCGACGCCGAAGAGCTTGGCGAAGAAGACCGCGATCAGGATCGTTGCGGGCGACTCGGCCTCCGCGATCAGGAAGCGAATCGGCGTTTCCTTGTCGACATGCTTCTGAATTTGCGCGGTCAACGCAAACTGACGGATGGCCGTCGCCGTCTCAAGATCAAGAGTCGAGAAATTGACCGTTTCATGCGGGCAATTCTTGATCATGTCGACGATGCGCGCCAGCGATTGGCGCTCCGTCAAATCGCGCGTCCATGGTTCGTGGACGTAGGCGCGGAAGGCGTTGTTCAACTGCAGTGCATTGATGCGCAGATGAATGTGCGACGTGCCAAGCCCCGTTGCCGAGACGAGGCCGGCAAGAGCTGCAATAGCGCGTTTGACCTGCGGAGCTTCGACCGAGTCGATGAGATGCTCAAAGAGCGTCAGGAGGGGCTCGACCGTCAGAAGATTATAACCGTCGGTCTTGGTGATGACGTTCGCCGCTTTGGCGAGATAATTGGGATCGTGCTCAAAGCCTTCGAGCGCCTTGATCTGCTCATCGACGGCGGCGATGCCGAGGTCGAGCTTGCCGACAATCTGGCGCGCGATGCGCTGCGGACCGTCGGCATCGTCGAGCTTGTGCTTCAGGACGACGAAGCGCTCGCGAATGTCGGCCAAGGCCGCTCTTTTCTCTTTCAGGCGTACATGAAAAGAAAACGTCCACGAAATGTCGTTGCGGCCGTCGAGATCATATCCGACCCACGAAGCAATCGTCGCCAATTTTGGGCGGAGCTTGAATGCTGCCTCGCCGAACTTCTGCGACGCGACACTGAAGAACGCATGCAGCAACTCTTCATAGGCGTTGCGTAGATTGCGGATCGCATCCTGCACGCACTTGTGCTCGTGATGCAGCGTCAGCGTTTCCTCAGGGCGATGCGGAACGCCGATCGTCACCTCTTTGGTGGACGGATCGGCGACCGCAATTTCCACCATCCGGCGGTAGAGCGCGTCGGACAAGCCGAACGTCGGGTGCGCCGTCAAGACGATGCCGGTACGCGCGCGCGACCAGCGCTGCGCGAAGGCTTCGATTGAGCCCGCAGCTTCGTTCGCCGTCTTTTCGACGTACGACGTGAAATCCCTCAGCGTCGTCGCTTGGTCGACATAACCGACCTTTTCGCGCAACCGCCGGGCACGGCGAACGCAGGCTCGATCCATCAACCGGCCTGCGAGGTTTTTGACGGAGTCGAAGGACACCGCCTGCGACTCAAGACGCCGTGAAAGATCGAATGCGACGTTGAGAATGGGATTGAGCGAAGGATTGTCCGGAATCTGCGTCCTCAGACGCTTCAACTCTTCGATCAACTCGAGCTCGCTGAGTTCGGCGGAATTCTTCACGCGCGTCGTATCCTGCATTCCACAAGCCTCCGCGTTCCCGGTTCGGGACCGCGTTTCGAGGGTAAGATCAATAGGCTCAGAGTGCAAAGACCGGAGCGTAGTGCCGCTCCGGTCTTTGCGAAGTTCAGGCGACTTTTTTCTGGCGTCCGAGAACCTGGGCGACGGTCGATCCCATTTCCGACGGCGTAGGCGCAATCGTGACGCCACAACCCTTAAGGATCTCGACCTTTTCCGCAGCCGATTCTCCGAACGCCGAAACGATAGCACCAGCGTGGCCCATGCGGCGGCCCTTCGGCGCCGAAAGACCGGCGATGTAGGCGATAACCGGCTTCTTCATGTGCTCTTTGGCGAAGAGTCCAGCTTCGGCTTCCTGGGGACCGCCGATTTCGCCGATCATCAGCACGGCATCCGTCTCGGGATCGTTCTCGAAGTGCTCGAGAACGTCGCGGTGAGACGAGCCGTTGATCGGGTCGCCGCCGATGCCGACCGACGTCGAGACGCCGATACCCAGCGCTTTGAGCTGCGCGGCCGCTTCATAGCCGAGAGTACCCGAACGGCCGACGATGCCGACGCGGCCCGGAAGGTAGATGTGTCCCGGCATGATGCCGAGCATCGCCTTGCCCGGAGAGATCGTGCCGGCGCAGTTCGGGCCGGTCAGGATCATGCGCGCCTCTTTCTTGTAGCGGCGCATGTAGCGCTTCACGCGGATCATATCCTGGGCAGGAATGCCGTCCGTGATGCAGACGCAGTATTTGATACCGGCGTCGGCGGCTTCCATGATCGCGTCAGCCGCGAATGGCGGCGGGACAAAGACGATCGAAGCTTCCGCGCCCGTCTCGTCGACAGCGCCCTTGACCGTGTTAAAGACCGGACGGCCGAGATGCGATGTACCGCCTTTGCCGGGCGTCACACCACCGACGACGTTCGAGCCGTAGTCGATCATTTCCTGGGCGTGGAAGGTGCCGATGCGACCGGTGAAACCCTGGATCAGGATCGGCGTCTTTTCATTGATAAAGATTGCCATTGGTACGTTTCTCCGGACTTAGGCCTTTTTAGCCGCTTCGACCGCCTGCTTCGCTGCATCGGCGAGGGTATCCGCGCTGATGACAGTCAGGCCGCTGTTGTCGATGATCTTGCGGCCTTCCTCGACGTTGGTGCCTGCAAGGCGGACGACGATCGGCATCTTGATGTCGAGTTCCTTCACGGCATCGACGACACCCTTGGCAACCCAGTCGCAACGGTTGATACCGGCGAAGACGTTGACCAGGATGGCTTTGACGTTCTTGTCGCGCAGAACTGCCTTGAACGATTTCGTGACGCGCTCGGGAGAAGCGCCGCCGCCGATATCGAGGAAGTTTGCGGGCTCGCCACCGGCAAGCTTGATCATGTCGAGCGTCGCCATCGCGAGGCCGGCACCGTTGACGATGCAGCCGATGTCGCCGTCGAGACCAACGTAGGAAAGGCCGCGGTCCGAAGCATAGGTTTCGCGCGGATCTTCCTGGCTCTTGTCGCGAAGCTCGGCGATGTGCGGGCGGCGGAAAAGCGCGTTGTCGTCGAACGACATCTTGGCGTCGAGCGCCAGGACCTGCTTTTCCTTGGTGATGACGAGCGGATTGATTTCGACCATCATCGCATCGAGATCGCGGAAGGCGCGATAGCAACCCATGATCGCGGGTACGAGCTTGTTGACGATCTCGGGATCGACTCCGAGACCGAAAGCCAGCTCGCGCGCCTGGAACTGCTGCATGCCGACCGCAGGGTCGACGGCGACGCGAATGATCGTGTCCGGCTGGGACGCCGAGATTTCCTCGATGTCCATGCCGCCCGCTGCGGACGCGACAACGACAATGCGCTCGGAGGCGCGGTCCATCACGAAACCGAGATAGATTTCGCGATCGATGTTCGTCGCCTCCTCGATGTAGAGGCGGGAGACCAACTTGCCGGCCGATCCCGTCTGATGCGTAACGAGCTTGCGGCCGAGCATGAACTCGGCGGCATCCTCGATTTCCTTTTCCGTCTTGCAGACCTTGACGCCGCCGGCTTTGCCGCGGGCGCCAGAGTGGATCTGTGCCTTGACGACGACGGTGCCGCCAAGCTCGCTGGCGCGATACGTGGCCTGCTCAGGGCTGTAAGCAAGTCCGCCGCGGGCGATCGGCACGCCGAACTTCGCAAGAAGCTCCTTGGCCTGATATTCATGAATGTCCATGTCTTTGGACTCCTCCGGGATTGGGCTTATCGGTTCCTGCTTATTTATTTGCTCGCCGCGCGGGCTGCTTCGCCAGCCTTGATGGCGGCCGCAGTGACCAGAAGGTTCTTGGCCATCTTCTCAGATGCAGCGTCGATCATCTTGCCATCGAGCGATGCCGCGCCCTTGCCCTGCGCTTCAGCTTCCTTGAGAGCGACAAGAATGCGCTCTGCGCGTTCGATTTCCTTAGCCGTCGGAGAGAAGATCTCGTTGGCGAGGTCGATCTGCGACGGGTGGATGGCCCACTTGCCTTCCATGCCAAGAGCAGCGCCACGGCGCGCGGCGGCCTTGTAGCCTTCCGGATCGTCGATGCCGCCGAACGGCCCGTCGATCGGACGAAGGCCGAAAGCACGGCAGGCAACGGTCATGCGCGACAGCGGGAAGTGCCACTGATCGCCCGGATAATCGGGATTCAGACCGCCGATAACGACGGTGCGGGCCTTGTTGAAGGCGGAATAGTCGGCGACGCCGAAGTGCATCGATTCCAGACGGCTGTTGGCCGATGCGATGGCTTCCACGTTGGCCATGCCAAGCGGCGTTTCAATCAGGGCTTCGGTGCCGATCTGGTGCGGAAGGCCTTTGGCGACTTCGATCTGGCTGACGATGCACTCAACCGTGTAGATGTCGGCCGGAACGCCGACCTTTGGAATGAGGATCGTGTCGAGCTTCGCGCCTGCCTGTTCGACGATGTCGACGACGTCGCGATACATGTAGTGGGTATCGAGGCCGTTGATGCGAACCGAGACGCTTTTGCCTGCGCCCTTCCAGTCAAGATCGTTCAGCGCCTGGATGATGTTCTTGCGGGCCTGCTCTTTCTCCGGCGGCGCGACAGCATCTTCGCAATCGAGGAAGACATAGTCCGCCGCGCTCTTGATGGCGCGATCGATCATGCTCGGATTTGAGCCCGGCACGGCGAGGTAGGAGCGCTGCAGACGCTGCTTGCGGTTCGGGTAGAGGGTATAGCTCATTTGGTTGTCGCCTTCCTGGCGAGTGAAAACACTCGCTGTTGTCATTGCAAAATAATCAGGGATGCCAGCACGTCGTTCAAGCAAAGAACGTCTGCATCGCCACGCGATGAAAGTGCCCGGCCGCTTGAGTAACCGGGCACTCGAAGTCTTAGGCAGCTTTCGCCTTGATCGGCTCGGCGCTGGTTGCCGACTTGACCGGGTTGTTTGTGAAATACTCGGCAGCCGCACCGGTGCCCGAGCCAAGCTTGACCGGGATGCCGCAATCCTTGAGCGCCATCTCCACGGCAAACAGGACACCGCCGACCATGAATTCATCGAGCGAACCGAGGTGACCGATGCGGAACACCTTGCCTGCAACCTTGTTCAGGCCGAGGCCGAGCGAGGTGTTGTAGCGATAGTAGGCGGTCTTCGTGACGACGTTGCTGTCGAAGCCTTCCGGAACAAGAACCGCCGAAACGGTGTCGGAATGCCACTTCGGCTCCTTCGCGCAGAGCTTGAGACCCCAAGCGTGGACGCCGGCGCGAACGCCTGAGGCAAGACGATGGTGACGGGCAACGACATTGTCGATGCCTTCGCCAAGCAGAAGATCGATCGAGGTGCGCAGGCCGCGGATCAGCGTCGTAGCGGGCGTGTACGGGAAGAAGCCCTGATCGTTCGTCTTGATCATGTCTTCGAACGAGAAGAAGCAGCGGTTCATACGGCCGTTTTTGCTCTTGTTGACGTCAAGCGCCTTCTGGCTGACGGCCAGGATGCCGAGACCCGTCGGCAGCATGAAGCCCTTCTGCGAGCCCGAGACGCAGCAGTCGACGCCCCACTCGCCCATGCGCATGTCGAGCGAGCCGACCGACGAAACGCCGTCGACCATCAACAGTGCCGGATGCTTTGCGGCATCGAGTGCCTTGCGGACGCCTGCAACGTCACTTGCGACGCCGGTCGCCGTTTCGTTCTGCGTGACGAACACGGCCTTGATTTCGTGATTCTTATCCTTCGCGAGAATCTCAGCGTACTTCTCAACCGGAACGCCCGTGCCCCATTCTTCGTCGCAAACTTCAGGTTTCAGACCAAGACGCTCAGCCATGTCGACCCAGAGCAGCGAGAACTGGCCGAAGCGGCTCATCAATACCTTGTCGCCGACAGCGAGCGTATTCTGAATTGCCGATTCCCACGCGCCCGTGCCCGACGACGGAAACAGGAAAACGCGGCCGTCCTTCATTTTGAAAACCTTCTTGAGGTCTTCGAAAATCGGCAGCGTGAGCTTCGGAAATTCCGGCGAACGCATATCCTCCATCGGAAGATTCATTGCTATCCGCACGGCATCAGGAACGTTGGTCGGGCCGGGAATAAAAAGGTGAGGCGTGACGGTCGTCATGAGCGTTTCTCCGCGCTGCGTTGAGCCAAGCCGGACGCTCCCCGAACGGTTGCAGGGATGCGAGATCCGGCGTGCTTTTGCTGATCCTTCCGCCCGATCGCAGATCCGGGCGTTAGTCCTAACTAGCAGGGGGACAGTGAGGGTGCGAACAAAAAACTAACAACACCCTGTTGGGCAGGTCGGGCTACCCACCGCAGCGGCTTTGTGCGCACATCACGGCAGCCACGGGTGTGGGGTGAGGACACACCGGCTAGTGGTGATCGCTACGGTTAACCGAAACGTGCAGTGCAACAGCCATCGCACGATTCGACACGCCGAGCTTGTCGTATAAATTTTTCAGATGATATTTCACGGTGTTGCGGGAAATTCCGGTGCGGGCTGCGATCTGCAGGTTCGTCCAACCGTTGGCGAGCGCAGCGAGCAACTCGCGCTCGCGCGCCGTCAGTCCTTCCAGTGGATCGTGGTTGAGCAAATCGATATCGACGTAGGGTAGCGACAAGCGGCCGCGCGCTACAGATACGACGGCTTCAAGCAGCACTTGCGGCTCTTCGGTTTTCGATACGAAGCCCCATGCTCCGCCCTTGATCGCCTGTCTCAGGACATCCCCGCTGCGCTCACCCGTGTAGATGACGACGCGCGTCCGCCACTTCTCCTGCTTCAAACGCGTAAGCACGGCGCCGCCCGTCATGTCCGGCAGCGTCCAGCCGACGATGGCAATTTCAACGGGTTTGACCTTCAGGGCTTCGATCAGGGATTCCCCCGAGGCATGGATGCCGCAAACGCTGAAACGTCCGTCGCGTTGCACCAGCGCTTCCAGTCCCGACCTGACGACCGGATTCTGATCCGCAATCATGACCTCTATCTTGCCGGCCATCAGCGTCGAGCCCCTCGAGTAACGGCCCCACTTTGGTTCATGCCGCATGCGTCTCCGAATTCATCGGAACCGGCAACTCTCGTTGACGAGCTTAAAACTCTGGTGCTCCTATCCAGCTTTTGAATCCAGCTTATATTTCAGTAGGTTAAATCTTTAGGGCGGGGTGCGATGCCATTCGATTAAAATAGATAACGGTTGTTTTCCAGCAAATGCAAGGTCGGTGATCGACGCGCGCAATTCTCGGATCCCGATCTCGTTCTGCAATCAGAGGTTGTGATGCGCCGATCTTCTTAAAGGGCGACGAATTAAAGGGCGACGAAATTCTTTACCCGCGTCTCACAATTCGGTGAGAGACGTCTCTCTCCGCAGCCGGAAAGCGTAGGCTGGCGACAACGCCGTTGCGTAAAGCTGCGTGAGGAGAGTTCATCATGTCGATGTCGGCAAAACGTGAGCGTGCCCTCCTGAATTCCGATGAGATTGCGGTGCTTCGCTCAACGCATCACCCGGACATTTATGATCTCGACCGGAAGGAATTGTCGGATCTGCAAACGCGCTTACGGAACATGCGCGATAAGGCGCGGACTCTGGCCCACCAGAAACAGCGTGAAGCCCGCGGCAAGTCCGCGCCGCGCGGCAAAAGTTTTCCCGGTGGCGTTGAGCAGCCGCAACGACGCAAACAACTTTTCGCGGCCGCATTAAAGCGTGTGAAGAAAGAGCTCAATCGACTGAATAAGCTCGAAGCCAGGATGCATCACGTCGATGCAGCGCATAAAGCACTTGCGCAACGTCGTGCCTCGAACTTCATACCGGCTATCCCAGCAAGTCGCACATCGGGAGCGGGTATGCAGCCGCAAGAGAGTGTACGGCGTCGCCGCGTTCTGTCGCGCGGAAAGGTTGGCAGCGTTCTCAAGCAGAACAAGGTCGCTCAAGCGGCGCGCGATGCGCGGCCGCAGTGATGTGCGGTTGATGCGGGTTCCGCAAAAAAACTGGCGACCCCGGCAGGATTTGAACCTGCGACCTACGGTTTAGGAAACCGTTGCTCTATCCAACTGAGCTACGGGGCCAACTCAGACGTCGGCGGTAGTTTAAGCCGCCCTATCCGCGCGCTCGCAAAGCTATGCTTTGAGCGTTGCGACGGGTCAAGGGATTGCCAGAGCGCGTTCCATCGAAGTCGTGGAGTAAGGCTACGAGCGCTTGATCGTACGATCTATTTCTACTTATGATTGAATATGTCATTCATGTGTCTTATGCTGATGCGTGGCCGCGAGTGCGCGGGAGGCTGAGAAGCTCAGCGGGGCCCCGCGAGGGCCGCTCGCGGTCGCCCTTCCTATCAGACCCTCCTTTCCGATTTGTCGTGGGCTCTTCACCGAATGAAAAAGTGTGCCTTGCGTTGCATCGCACCTTTCATTCGCGTTGCGAGATGCTTGGCGCGCGTCGGCGTCTATGATTTCTTTCGCGCCATGGGGCGAGGTTCGAGATTGCGTATCGTTGCGAGGCTCGTTGGCCTTGGTGCTGTGGTGTCTGCGGTGCTGCCAGCAATCGCGGATGATACTCTTCCAACACCTTGCACGCCCGAACCTGGTCCAGTCCGCACCGTGGCGCGTGTGCTCGACGGTGAAACGCTCATCCTGGACGACGGCAGCGCAGTGCGTTTGATCGGCGCGCTCGCACCTCGAGCGCGCGATGCCGGCGCCGAAATGGGGGCGTGGCCGCCCGAAACCCAATCCATCAAAACGCTTTCGAGTTTGGTGCTCGGCAAAAAAGTAAAGCTTGCTTTCGGGGGCCGCCAAAAGGACCGGTACGGACGATTTCTTGCGCAGGTGTTTCTCGAAGCGGGTGGGCGGGAAGAATGGGTGCAAGGCACGATGCTCGCCATCGGACAGGCGCGGGCCTACGGTCTGCCTGAGAGTTTTGCTTGCGCCAGCGAGCTTCTTGCGCACGAGGCCGAGGCACGTCGCAAGCGGCTCGGCCTTTGGAGCAATGGCGTCTACCGGCCGATGCCTGCGGAGCAGCCCGGCGTACTGCTGAAGCTGCGTGGAAAATATGAGCGTGTGATCGGCAGTGTCGCGTCGGTCGGGCGAACGAAGAGCGCCACTTATCTCAATTTTGGAACGGACTGGCGCTCCGATTTCACCGCGCGGATCGGAAAGAACGTGCTCGCCGCAAATCCGGAGTTCGCGCAAGCGCTCGACGCGCTCCAATCAAAGACCGTGATCGTCCGCGGTTGGATCGAGCGGCGCAATGGACCATTGATCGACGTTGCAGATCTTTCGCAAATCGAGATTCTCGACGGGAAGGGAAACGCCGCGAGCCTTGGCGTCAGCGCCGCTGCGCCGCCCGATAGCGCGCAGCCTGCGAGCACTCCCGCCGATCCGAATCCGCCCAAAAAGTTGCGCCCGATTCCGACGGAAGGTTCGGAACCGGGCGCTGTAAATTTGTAGCTGGCTCTGCCGGTGAGAACGTCAGGCGGCTTCGCCGACTGACTCGTTGTCGGCCATCCGGCGCCCCTTCGCGCTCTTCGACAGAATGTCCGTAATGCGCTGGACTGCGCCCCGCTCATCGAGCTTTTCGACGGCCGCAAGCTCTCGTGCCATGCGATCGAGGGCATCCTCGTAAAGCTGGCGCTCGGAATACGACTGCTCCGGCTGGGCTTCTGAACGATAGAGGTCGCGGACGACTTCGGCGATCGAGATCAGGTCACCGGAGTTGATCTTCGCGACGTACTCCTGCGCCCTGCGGCTCCACATCGTGCGCTTGATGCGCGCCCGGCCCTTCAGCGTCTCCATCGCTTTCTTGACGAGGCCTTCGTCGGCGAGCTTGCGCATGCCGACACTTGCGAGCTTGCCGGTCGGGACGCGCAGCGTCAGCTTCTCCTTGTCGAAGGTGATGACAAAGAGCTCAAGCGACATGCCGGCGATTTCCTGCTCTTCGATGCCGACAATGCGGCCGACACCATGAGCCGGGTAAACGATGAACTCGTTGGCCTTGAAGCCATGGCGCTGGTTGACCGGCTTCTTCTGGACCGCGAGAAGCTGGCGCGCGGCAGCCGTCTTCTCGGCGATCGCCTTGGGCGTCGCCGGCTGAGCGGCGGGAGCGACAGACGTCGTGAGTTTCTGGCCAGCCGACTTGTGCGCGCCGGCCGGGACCGTGATCGCACGCTGCGGTGCAGCAGCCGCGGCTTTTGCCGCGAACTGCGTTGGCGAAACGGGCTTCCTCGCCACAATCGTTTCGGTTTTTGCAGCAGACTGCGGTTTCTTAACGGGCTTCGCAGATGCGACAGGTTGCGCGCTCTTATGCTTGCTGAGTGACGGCTTATTCGCGGCCTCAGTTTTCGGCTTGCTGGGCTTCGCGGACTTCTGCGTGCTCACGGCTACTTTCAATGGGACAGCCTTGCGAACCGCCGATTTCGCTGCGGACTTGGGGCTGACCGGAGCTTTCTTCTTTTGCGCCATATTTTTTCTCACTCTCGCGTACTGAGCATGGCCGGGGGACCGGCTCGTCGGGCCGCCTTTGATGGCGGGCATCTGTGCTGCAGGCGTACCGCCGACAGCACGCGCGCATCGAGCCAAACCTTCCCTGTGAGGAAAGCCCGTCCCCTGCGCGCTATTTGTGGCCTAGCTTTGCAAACTCCATCCGACTCTGAGCTGGCCTTGTGACGCCCCATAACATTTTGTTGAAAGCCGACCGTCAGAGTCGAACGACCTTCTTTTGTTCGCAGCCGTTTCGGATTTGTGCAGACTCAATGCCATCGAGATAGACACTAACATAATCTTGCCTGCAAATGAAGGCCGACCTCCTGAGACAATCTGGTCGAGCTTAAAGGACGCGCCAAAACGGCACGGAAGCACTTTGGGGTCGCGAGAATTTATTCCAATTTGATTGCAATATTGCCGGAATTTCCTGGGGTCAATCTCCAGAACCTGAGTTCGCCGAGAAATATTTTTCGAATTTACCCGGTTCGTCCTTCACATCGTCTGCCCCGGGCAGAGCCGGCTTTTTGGAGGTAATGTTCGGCCAACTCTCCGAGTACTGCCGGTTTAGTTCGAGCCAACGCTCCATGCCCGGTTCCGTATCCGGCTTTATGGCGTCCGCCGGGCACTCGGGTTCGCAGACACCGCAATCGATACACTCGTCGGGGTGAATGACGAGCATATTCTCGCCTTCGTAAAAACAATCGACCGGACAGACTTCGACGCAATCGGTGTATTTGCACTTAATGCACTTATCGTTGACGACGTAGGTCATGCGGATTCCTGGTCTGCGCGATTGTTGCCGGTCTGCGAATGGAAGGTTCGCGCGGACATTGGCGGCGCCTTCTTAGCATAGGCGTTTCGATTGCCTAGGTGGAGCGGAGTCACAGTTACGACCGGCCCTTGAGCTTGTCGATCTGGCGGCGATCCCGCTTCGTCGGCCGCCCCGCACCATCCGGCCGGGCGGCGGATTTCGCTGGTTCCGGGGACATCGCGGCCGCTCCGGACCGGGGCGCGGCTGAAGTAAGATCGTTAAACAGTAACCGTGCTTCAGCAGCCGGTCCACGACGCGCGCCAATCGCCAGGACCTCAAGGCTGCGCACGGCCGGGCCGACGACCAGGGTCAGTACGTCGCCGGGCTTCACGAGGATGCTCGGCTTGTCGATCTTTATACGGTTCACCCGCACCTTGCCGCGGGCGATCAGATCCTGAGCAAGCGTCCGCGACTTGGTGATGCGCGCAAACCAAAGCCATTGATCGACGCGCTGATTGGAGCCAACGCCGCCCTCGCCCATCAGGTCGAACCGGAGCCTTCGCTGCGCTTTTCCATTTGCGCCTTGAGCGCAGCGAGGGCGGCGAAAGGAGACGACGATTCTGCAGACCCCGACTGCGGCGGTGCCGCGGTCACGATTTGTGGCGACCGGCGAGGCTCATCACGCCGACGCCCTTCGCCATGGCGGTGATCCCCCTGCCGGTTCGGGCGCTTCTCGTGGTCGCGGCGGGGCTTCCCGCCATCATGTCGCTCGTTGCGCAGACGGCCGGACTGTTGATCGGGCTTCGCATCGTTGGCCTCGGCGGCAACCGGCGGAACGCTCGCCTCGGCTGCCGGCGTGCTGGCCGGCATTCCACGATCATGGCGCGGTTTGCCGCGCCGGTGCCGGGCTTCGCGATGATCGCGATGCGCACCTTCGCGGCGATGATGCCGGCGCGGCCGCCAGATCTCTTCGAACTTTTCCGTCTCAGGCTCGGATTCCGGTGCGGCGGACGCTTCGCCGCTCGCCGCTGCTTCGGATGTTTCCGGCTCGGACGCAGGCGTCTCGGTGGATGCTGGTGATGCGGCGACCGCAGTTCCGGCTTCTTCGGCGGGCTGCGCTTCAGCGTCAGAATTCGCAGCCGGTGCGGGTCTGATGGGGCGGCGTTCGAGGCGGAAGCCCAAAGACTTCAGAACTTCTCCAAGCTCTCCCGACGAGCAGCCGAGGATCGACATCATGTCGTCCGTTGCCTTGAAGCCGCCGTCACCGGTCGAGCCTTTTGGCGGCGTGTCGGCTCTCTCCGGAGACGAACGCCAGGCGAGTAGCGGGCGGATCAGATCCGCGAGACGCTCGAGGATGTCGAGGCGCACGGCGCGCGGTCCGCAGACGTGAAAGCCGTGCGCCCGATAAAGGGCTTCCGGTACAGTCGGATCGGTTGCGACGGAGGTCAGGCCCGGACGCGGCAATTGCGGAATGCCGTTCGCGGCCGAGCCGTTTTTCAAAAGCCAAAGGGTTGCCGCGAGGTCGGCGGCGGCCGGCTTCAGCATGATGGGGAAGAAAATGTTGAAGGCGCCAAACCGGAGTCCGTATTTGCGCAGCTCTGCGCGTGCCGCCTGATCGAGCGCGTTGACGTCGTCGGCGACGGTTTCACGCTTCAATGCGCCAAGATTTTCCTTGAGCTGAAATGCAATGCCGCGCGCGAGGCCCTGCAGATCGCCGGCTTTGGACATGTCGACGAGCGGCTTCAGCTTTTCGCCGATCATATCGTCGAGCCAGGTTTTAAGGCGCGCCTGAACCTTTTCCCGGTCAGCCTCGCTCATGCTTTCGTCCGCGAGAAGAGAGAGGCCCGGCTGCAGCGGATCCTCCGAACGTTCAAGCTTTGCGATCTCATCGTCGCGCCAGACGATGGCGCCCGCGCGGGTCAGCTTGAATGCATCGTTTTGGCCGGCAGCCACCCTGCGGGCGCGCATGCCAAGCTCGCGGGTAACGACCTGCATCGCCGCCTGCCGGGTCGCCCGTTCGTGGATGCCGTCGCCCGCCGCATCGAGCGTGAAGCAAAACCCTTTCAAGCGGCCGACGAAGTGGCTTTCCACCGTGATCGAACCGTCCTCGGCGATATCCGCCGCCAACTCATCCTTGTCTCGCATGCCCTTCATCAATGCGCTGGTCCGCCGGTCAACGAAACGCTGCGTCAAGCATTCGTGGAGCGCGTCGGAGAGGCTGTCTTCTATGGCCCGCGTCCGCTCCTGCCAGTGAACCGGGTCGTTCAGCCAGTCCGGGCGGTTGGCGACGAACGTCCACGTGCGAATGTGCGAGATGCGCGTTGCGAGCGTGTCGATGTCGCCGTCGGTGCGGTCTGCCAAAGCAACCTGCTTCGCAAACCAATCTTCGGGGATGCGGTGCGTGCTGCCGGTCAGATGCCGGTAGAGATTGGAGATGAGCTCAGCATGGCTCTGGCTCGATATCTTGCGATAGTCGGGAACCTGACAGACATCCCAGAGAAGCGCGACGTTTTGCGACGTCGAGGCAATACCGGAGATTTCACGGTCGGCGCTCAGCGCTTCAAGTGCCGCGACGTCATCGGCAGTGCGGGCGCGCGCCAGCCGCTGCTCGCGGGGCAACTGGCGAAGCGATTCGTGTAGCGCTGCGAGCGAACGAAAATCGAGATCACGATTGCGCCATTGTAACGTGCGTACGCTATCGAAACTGTGTGTTTCAAGGCGCTCGACGGTGTCGGCATCGAGCGGCTCGGCACCACCTGTCACGCCGAAGGTTCCGTCGTTCATGTGACGTCCGGCGCGCCCTGCGATCTGCCCGATCTCTCCCGGCGTCAGATTGCGATGGTTCTGGCCATCGAATTTTCTCAATGCCGAAAATGCGACGTGGTCGATGTCGAGATTCAATCCCATGCCGATCGCATCGGTTGCAACGATGAACTCGACGTCGCCGGATTGATAGAGCGCCACCTGCGCATTGCGCGTGCGCGGCGACAGTGCACCAAGCACGACGGCGGCGCCGCCGCGCTGACGGCGGATCAATTCGGCAAGGGCATAAACGTCCTGCGCCGAGAACGCGATGATTGCCGAGCGAGCGGGCAAACGCGTGATTTTTTTCTCGCCGGTGTACGTCAGTTTCGACAATCGCGGACGGGAAATGAAGTTTGCACCCGGGATCAGATCGGAAATTGCGTCACGCATCGTCTGGGCGCCGAGCAGCAGTGTTTCCGACCGGCCACGCGCATGCAGCAGACGGTCCGTGAAGACGTGGCCACGTTCCGGATCACCGCAGAGCTGGATTTCATCGATCGCGAGAAAATCGACGTCGATGTCCCGCGGCATCGCTTCGACCGTCGACACCCAATAGCGGGCGCGTTCGGGCTTGATCTTTTCCTCGCCCGTGATGAGGGCGACGTTCTCGACGCCGGCGCGCGTTTTGATCTTGTCGTAGACCTCGCGCGCCAAAAGACGCAGCGGCAAGCCGATCATGCCGCTGTTGTGGCCGAGCATACGCTCTATGGCGAGATGCGTCTTGCCGGTATTTGTCGGTCCGAGCACCGCGGTGACGTTGCGAATGCGGGCTTCGAGATCACTTATCATGTCGTGCCTGACTCCGGATCAGACCCTGGCATTACAGAGCAGGGCCGTGAGATCAAGGGGATATTATTTGCTCCTTCCGGAGACCGATTTTCCTCTCCAGTTAATCGGTCCGGCTCTGTCAGGGTTCATTGCCTGAGCGCAATCCGAGCGTTATCGGCCGCCGTGATGTTGATTTGCTCAGCCGTCATGACCGCGGGCCCGACCGTCGAGGGGACGGAGACGCGGTAGGGCACGTAGATGCCGGCGCTCGGAATGGCGCGCAATGCGATCTCGATATGATCGTAGTCAATCCAGGGATTCACGAAATCCTTCGGCTTATGGCCGGCAATGGGGACATATTTGACGCGGCAAACGAGGAGTTCCCGAGGCTGGCCGCTGGGACGTTCCTCCTTGATCGCCTCGCGGCCCTTGAGCGACAGCCGGAGATCGAACCGGGCCTTGCCGTCGAAGACCGGGATGGTCCGATCGCAGGCATTGGCTCCGGTTGCGTTCGAAATTGCGAGCGTTGCGGCAATCGGGTCGAATACGTGCTTCAGGTTGTCCGGCCTCACCTTGATCGTATCCGGATTAGGCGGCTTGTTGGGCACAAGCGCGATAGTCCTTACGCCCGCAGGATCAAATCCGAGCGTGACGGATGTGATCTTCTTCTTTGTTTTGTAGCTCATCTGATACGTAACCGGACGCGGGCCGTTTTTGTCGACTGCACCGCTTCCGGTAAACGTACCCGTCCATTTGAACGCACCAAATAGGGCCGAGATTTCGGTCTTGCCGGTCGCCGAATACGTCTCGCCGGTGTACTTCGAGGTGAAGTTGTAGACGCCGACATCGAAGCCGTTGAAGGTCAGCCGGTAGCGGGCATCGACCTGGTTGGGCCAAGCCATGTCGCGTGCTGCCACCGGCCCGACCGCGAGAGTCGCGATTGTTGCGGCGAGCATGCTGAAGCCCGCGAAGCGCCGACGCGCGCCGGCTTTGGACATGTCCATGGGTTCTTCCCTGCGCCCCGGATGCGAACCCCGCGTTAGGCCGACTTTGCGTCGATTCTTGGACTTTCAGCCGCAGGCGAACTATCCCGAGGGTGCGGAATTCGGTCCGGCGGAAGCTTGCAAGACGATACCAACGCCGAGGGCCTGCTTGACGGGTATCCTATGCCTCAATTATACACCGCCCTGGAGACCCCGTGAGCCTTGCTTACGGGGCGCGTTTTTTGCTGCAACAGCAGACTTTACGAAAGGCCGCTCCCACTTGGGGGGTGCGGCGTAGGAGACCATCATGACCAGGCGCTGCGAGCTGACCGGCACCCTGCCGCTGTCAGGCCAACTCAGGAGCCACGCCGAGAACAAGTCCAAGCGCAAGTTCCGGCCCAATCTCCATAACGTCACACTGATGAGCGACACGCTTGGCCGCAAGGTCCGTCTGCGCATCTCGGCGCGGGCGTTGAAGTCGGTCGAGCACCGTGGCGGTCTCGACGCTTTTCTTTTGAAGGCGGGCAACGACGAGCTTTCGGCGGCGTGCCTGAAGCTGAAGCGCGAACTTCAGAAGGCGCAGGCCGAAAAGGCGGCCTGAGAGCCGAACCTTATACCTTTGAGAATTTTCGCCCGGTCCGGGTTTAATCCTGCGGCCGGGCTTTTGCTTGCCCACTGTCGTTGACGGTGAACTGCAGCAACAACGTTCGCTGCAGAATGTGATTAAAATTGTCGTCGGAAATCATCGTAATCAGAACTTCGCCGGTATCGAGCCGCGTGACCGACAGACCTTCCATGTTATCGATCTGATCCGTGAGGTCGGCTTCGATCAGCGTTTCGCCTTCCATGGTGCGGCCCGGCTTGATCTCATCGGGCGCAATGCGTCTTAGCCGCATCTTCACGCCCTCGGTCCAGCGAAAGCGTCGCTCGAGTACAAAAAGCGATCCGTCATCAAGACTCGACAGATCGGTGATGTCGTAATCGCCGCTGTTCCTCAGATGGATTTTCGCCGGGCCCGTCCGCATCCACAGCCAGCCTGTGTGGTTGCGCGAGTGATCCAAAAGCCGTTCGGAAAACGCAATCAGCGAACCCTTATGCGGGCCGCCACGCATCACCGTCATTCCTTCGAGGCCCTGGTTCGGCGGCATACGCCGCGCAGCAGCAGGGAGCGGCACGGTGCCTCGATCGGCAGACAGCCCATCGGATGACAATCCATAGCGCTCGATGCGATGCCGGCGCTCGAAGGCTACGAGAACCGAACCCTGCTTGAGCGTCCCCGTTTCGAGCGCGATCGATTCCGAATCGCGGCTCCGGCCGATCGGTTTTTCGTCGCGATTGAGCAACGGCCCGAGGCGCGCATCCGCAATGCCGGTCGGATGCGTGCCATCGTAGACAATCCTTCCCGTCAGCCAGACACCGGAATCGGAAATCGCAAGCAAGGTTTTCGCATTGTCGCCGACAACAAGACCGGACCAGCCGCCGAAATTCGGAGAGGGCGAAGACAGGACTAGTCCGCCGCGGAACGTGAGCTTGCTTGATGAGAGAGCCTGATCGGCCGCCTCCGTGCGCGCAAAATTCCGGATGATGGCGGCATCGACCGTGATCGCACCAGCCTTCAATCCTGCGATATCGGGCTTGGCATCCGCCAGTACGGTTTGGGGCCAAAGGCCGAAGACGACGGCAAAAATGGCGGCGCGCGTGCTGTTTGCGAGCGTCACGCGGTGCCTCAATGCATCAACACGCGTCGCCGCACGGGCTGGGAGACTTTTTCCAGTTTGGAATCTTCTTCAAAAAGCTCGACGAGTTTTTCGGTCATGGCGCCCGCAAGCTCGGACGCATCGGTGATCGTCACGGCGCGACGATAATATCTCGTGACATCATGGCCGATGCCGATCGCGATAAGTTCGACGGGCGAATGGGTCTCGATTTCGTTGATGACCTGGCGCAGGTGCTGTTCGAGATAGCTTCCGGAGTTGACGGACAGCGTCGAGTCGTCGACCGGCGCGCCGTCCGAGATCATCATCAGAATGCGCCGCTGCTCGGGGCGTCCGACGAGACGCGAGTGCGCCCACGCCAATGCTTCTCCGTCGATGTTTTCCTTCAGCAAACCTTCGCGCATCATCAGCGCCAGCGAATTCTTCGATCGCCGCCACGGCGCGTCGGCCGTCTTGTAGATGATATGGCGCAGATCGTTCAGCCGACCCGGCGCCGGCGGCTTTCCAGCCGCGAGCCACTCTTCTCGCGCCTGGCCGCCCTTCCAGGCCTTCGTCGTGAATCCAAGTATTTCGACTTTGACGCCACAGCGTTCGAGCGTGCGCGCAAGAATATCGGCGCAGCATGCCGCGACCATGATCGGACGGCCGCGCATCGAGCCCGAATTATCGAGGAGCAACGTCACGACGGTATCGCGGAATTCGGTATCGCGCTCGCGCTTATAGGAGAGCGCCCCGGCCGGATCGGTGATGACGCGAGTCAGGCGCGCGGCGTCGAGCATCCCTTCTTCGAGATCGAAATCCCAACCGCGGTTCTGTTGCGCGAGAAGCTTGCGCTGCAGTTTGTTCGCGAGTTTCGCGACCGCCGCCGAGAGGGTCTTCAGCTCCTTATCGAGGAAAGCCCGCAAGCGTTCCAATTCTTCCGGCGTCGAGAGCTCAGCCGCGCCGATTTCCTCATCGTGGGCGCGCGTAAAAACCTTGTAGCCGAACGCTTCGGGGTTATCGAGAACAGTCATGTTCGGACGCCAAGGCGCGGGCGCCTCATCGTCGTCGACGTTTTCTTCGTCCATCTCCTGCTGTTCGGTATCGCCTGAATCGACCATCTCTTCGGTTTCAGAGAGATCGCCTTCGGAAGATGGCTCTTCGCTTTCCTTGTCCTCGCCGTCGGAGCCTTCGTCGTTTGCGTCTTCCGACTCTTCGGTTGCGCCTTCTTTCGCGCCGTCCTCGCCCTCGTTTTCCTCATCGCCGGCCTGCGACTCGTCGGACTGGTCGACCAACTCGAGAATCTTGAGAAGGTCCCGAATCTGGCGGCCGAACTGTTCCTGATTTTCCGAAAGGCTTTCGAGCCGGTCGAGCAGCGTGCTGCCGCGGGCTTCGATCGTCGGCCGCCAGATGTCGACGAGACCCTTGGTCGATGGCGGAGGCGAAAGGCCGGTCAGGCGTTCGCGAACCAGCAACGCGAGCGCGTCTTCGAGCGGCGCCTCCGAGCGATCGGCCACCGACCTGAAGCGCCCGTGACTGTATTGGTCTTCGAGGCGGGCCGTCAGGTTCGCTGCCATGCCGGGCATCCGCCTGGCTCCGAGCCCTTCGACGCGGGCTCGTTCGGCAGCTTCGAAGGCGGCACGGGCCGGTCCCGGCGGCGGGGCGATCCGGCGGTGAATCTTCGCGTCGTGGCAACCGATCTGTAAGGCGAGGCTGTCAGCCCAGCCGCGCGCCAGCGCAATGTCCTTCGCTGTCGGGGCTCGCGGCGGCTCAGGGATGTAGACGGACTTGCCTGAGACATCGCCTTTGCCCGGCCCGAAATCCACCTCGACCGTACCGTCTCCGGCGATCGCGCGCACAGCCGGCGCCAGCACGCGCTTCAGCGGCTCGGACGGTGCTTCGCGGCGTTTGGTTGGTGGTGAACTCATCGGGAATTGCTCGACCCATGCTTCGATGCAGGTCTCTCAGCAGAGAAGGTCTCGATCAGCTCAGCGCGACGTTTGCCGTGCTTTCCGAAAGCTCTTCTCCGAAGCAGCGCTGATAGAACTCCGCGACCAGCGGCTTTTCGAGATCGTCGCACTTGTTCAGGAACGTCACGCGGAACGCAAAGCCGATGTCGCCGAAGATCTCGGCGTTCTCGGCCCACGTCATTACGGTTCTCGGGCTCATCACGGTCGAGAGATCGCCATTGATGAAGGCGGAACGCGTCAGATCGGCGACGCGAACCATATGCGACACCTGCTTGCGCTTGGCTTCCGTCTTGTCGAAGGCCTTGACCTTCGACAGCACGATTTTCGCTTCATCATCATGGGGCAAATAGTTCAGCGTCGCGACGATCGACCAGCGGTCCATCTGGCCTTGGTTGATCTGCTGCGTGCCGTGATAGAGACCGGACGTGTCGCCGAGGCCGATCGTGTTCGTCGTCGCAAACAGGCGGAATGCCGGATGCGGACGGATCACCTTCGACTGATCGAGCAGCGTCAGCTTGCCCGAGACTTCGAGCACGCGCTGAATGACGAACATCACGTCGGGACGGCCGGCATCGTATTCGTCGAACACGAGAGCAGTGTTGCTCTGAAGCGCCCAAGGAAGAATGCCTTCCTTGAATTCCGTAATCTGCTTGCCGTCCTTCAGCACGATCGCGTCCTTGCCGACGAGATCGATACGCGAAACGTGGCTGTCGAGGTTGACGCGTACGCAGGGCCAGTTCAGGCGCGCCGCGACCTGCTCGATGTGCGTCGACTTGCCGGTTCCGTGATAGCCCTGGATCATTACGCGGCGGTTGTGCTTGAAACCCGCAAGGATCGCGAGCGTCACGTCGCGATTGAAGAGATAATCCGGATCGAGATCGGGGACATGGTCCTCGGCCTTAGAGTAGGCCGGGACTTCGAGATCGCTATCTATGCCGAAGACCTGACGCACGGACACCTTCATGTCCGGCAGATTCGCAGGTTGGGCGCCCGGGGCGCTCGTCGTCGTGCGCATCAAAATTTGTGTCCCGATGAATGCCGCCCAACAGCCTCAGGGGCTTGGGGCCGGGTGCGATCTGGGGGGCTTAAAGCGCACACGGCTCGACGGCCCGGTCTTAGACCAAGCCTGACTGCTTCAGATAGTTATAGGCTTGAAGGATTTCGCGCAACTTTTCCTCGGACCGGCTGTCGCCACCGTTCGCGTCGGGGTGGTGGACCTTCACCAGCTCCTTGAACCGAGTCTTGATGTCTTCGCGCGTGGCGTCGTCGCCGAGGTCAAGAGTCTTGAGCGATTTGCGCTCCAGCGGCTTCAACTGGCGGCGGAACGTCGACGGGGCCGTGCGCGAAGACCTGGCTTTCCGCGTCATCCTCGCCGTGCTTTCGGCCACACGGGCAGCAGCCTCTTCTGTGCGAGCGCCGTCACGGGTGCCGTGGGCCCAGGCGTTGGCGCCCGTTTTCCACGTCGGCCGGTGCCCCGTCAGAGCATCCTTGCGGAAACTGTTGACCTCCGCGTCGCTCATGCCTTCGAAATAGTTGTAATCCTGATTGTACTGACGCACGTGGTCCACGCAGAAGTGGAAATACTCACCGTCTCGGCCACGCCCCTTCGGCGCCCTGTGCGGTCCGGGCTTATCGCAGCCTTTCCACTGGCAGAGCGGCGCGCGCGTCTCCTTCTTGGCGCCTTCAGAGCGCCGCGACGACACGCGGATGCTGTCGAAATATTTTGAGTCGAGTTTCATCGGCCGGCGATTATGGTGGTTCGTTTCGTTGGAAACAAGGCGTCAAGAATTCCGGTTGATTTCTTCACCAAGTGTGCAGTCAAGCGTTTAACATGTCGTTTCGTGAACCCTTCATATCCGTTTGACGGTGTCGATGGTCAAAGAGAGCAACATGGGACGGTCCGTTACGCAAATCCTTCGCGAAAAACTGATGGTAGAGCTTCGTCCGACGCGGCTCGACGTCATTAATGAGTCGGAGCTTCACGCGGGACATAAAAGCTCGCCCGGCACGGGCGAAAGCCATTTCCGCATCCTCATCGTCTCCGGTGCCTTTGCCGGGAAATCGCGTGTCGAGCGCCACCGCATCGTCAACGATCTTCTCAAGGACGAGATCCGCGGCGACGTCCACGCGCTGGCGCTCGCAACACTCGCACCCGGCGAACCTGTCCCGCCCGGCTTCTCGGGGACGCCATAGCATCATCCGCGCGCGGTTTTCGAATGCGTTGCGCCGATCCCGGTTGCCGCCGTCGCTGCCAGCGGCTTGATGCGGATCGCCGTGATCTTATTGCGGCTCTTGCGCAAGATTTCGAAACGGTAGCCATGGAAGGTGAACACCTGTCCAGGCTCGGGGATCGTTTGCGCCTCATGGATGACGAGGCCCGCGATGGTCGTCGCTTCGTCGTCCGGCAGGTCCCAATCCAGATGGCGATTGATGTCGCGTATTGCAACGGTTCCGTCGACATTGACCGTGCCGTCCGACTGCATCCGGATATGGCTGTCGGGATTGTCGTGCTCGTCCGTGATCTGGCCGACGATCTCCTCAAGGATATCCTCGAGCGTGATAAGACCCTGCACCTCGCCGTATTCATCGACGACCAGCGCCATCTGCGTCTTTTTCTTCAAAAACTGATTGAGCTGGTCTTTGACGCTGGTCGTATCGGGTACGAACCAGGGCTCGCTCGCCGATTTCATGACGTCGAGCGTTTCCGGGCTCCAGCCCGTGCGCGAGAGGGCGAGCAGCAGATCCTTGGTATGGAGCACGCCGACGATGTTCTCGGGCTCCTCCTTCCAGATCGGAACGCGGGTGAATTGCGACTTCATCAGCTGGTCGAGAATCTTCGCAGGCGGATCGTCGGCGTTCACCGTTTCCATCTTCGTGCGGTGAACCATGATGTCGGCGACTTGCAGATCCCCCAGATCGAGTATACCGCCAAGCATCTCCGCATCGCCCTTGGCGACGGTGCCTTCCCTCGCCTGCAGATCAATGGTGCCGCGAATCTCTTCATGGGCGGCAAGGATGTTGGCTTCGTCGTCGGCCTTGCCCGGCGTCAGCTTCAAGAGATTGCGGACGATATATTCGATCGCCTTTGTGAAAGGCGTCAGAATGTAAATCAGGCCGCGCATCGGCGGCGCCACGAAGAGCGCCACGCGATCTGCATAGGCCAAGGCATAAGTCTTGGGCAGAACGGCCGCAAAAATAACGATCAGGATCGTGATCAGAGCCGTCGCGTAGGCGACACCGACCTCGCCATAAAGATGCACTGCGACGTTTGAGGCCAGGGCCGCGGCAAGAACGTCGACGAGCGTATTGCCGAGCAGCACCGTACCGATCATTTTCTCCGGTCGCGACAGCACGCGATTGACGAGGGCGGCACTGGCGTTGCCGTCTTCCTCCAGCGCGTGCATCCGGGCGCGCGATGCGGCCGTCAGCGCCGTCTCGCTGCCGTTGAAAAAGGCAGAGAGCACGATCAGAAAGAAAATGGCGATGAGACTGAGAGCTATGGACATGGAATTGGGCCAGCGTCGTTTATCCGAAATCAATGGCCGATCAGTCTAGCACACCCGTCGCAATCAATGTGTATCGGCCTCTTAATGGGCAATTTCCCGCTTCAAAAAGCCCTTGACGGTCTCCGGCGGGACGTCGCGCGAGACGAATGCGTCGCCGATACCGCGAACCAGGATGAACGCGAGCTTGCCGCCCCGGACCTTCTTGTCCTGTCCCATCAGACGCAACAACTCGCCCGCATCGGCGCCCGCCTGCGGAATGTCGGCGATCTTCGTCGGAAGCCCGACAGCCTTAAAATGCGCAACGACGCGATCGGAATGACCGTGAGGGCAGATGCCAAGTTCTTCCGACAACCGGAACGCGAGGCACATGCCGACAGCGATGGCTTCGCCGTGCAGCAACTTGTCGGAATATCCGGTCCAGGCTTCGAACGCATGGCCGAATGTATGGCCGAGATTGAGCAGGGCGCGATCCCCCGTCTCCGTTTCATCGCGCGCGACGATCGCTGCCTTGGCCGCGACGCTCGTCTCGATGGCCTTCGTGAGCGCCGGGCCGTTGTTTCCGAAAACACCCTGCCAGTTGTTTTCGAGCCAGACGAAGAATTTTGCATCGCCCAGCAGTCCATACTTTGCGACCTCGGCATAGCCGGCCCGCATCTGGCGCGACGGCAGTGTCGTCAGGACGGACGTGTCGGCAATGACGAGGCTCGGTTGATGAAAGACGCCGATGAGGTTCTTTCCTTGTGGCGTATTGATGCCGGTCTTGCCGCCGACAGAGCTATCGACCTGAGCCAGGAGCGACGTCGGGATCTGCACGAAGCGAATGCCGCGACGGAGGATTCCCGCCGCGAAGCCTGCGAGATCACCGATGACGCCGCCGCCGAGCGGCACGACGAGATCGCCGCGTTCGAGACCGAGTTCCAGGAGGCGTTCCGAAAGCGTCGCCAGATCACGGAAGCTCTTTGTTGCTTCGCCCGGCGTCATCACGATCGAACCCGCGAACAGCCCTTCCGATTTGAGACTGTCTTCGAGCGTCGAAAGATGGTGCCTCGCGACGTTCTCGTCCGTCACGATTCCGCACTTGACGGCGCCGAGGCGCGATTTGATGAGGGCGCCCGTATCGGCGAGCAGCCCGCTCGCGATCAGAACATCGTACGAGCGGTCGCCAAGCTCGATGCGGACGCTCCGCGATGGACTGGGCGATTGCAGCGGACCTGCCGGCGCCGCGGAACCGGCCGCGAGACGGCTCACGATTTCGTTGACGGCCAGATCATGCGGCTCGTCGCGGCTCTCAACGGTCATATCGGCCTCGGCATAGATTGGATAACGCGCTTCAATCAGCTTGCGCATCGTGGCTTCGGGATTGCCATCGCGCAACAGCGGCCGAGTATCGCGCTTCATCACGCGGCGCATCAGCACGGGCAGATCGGCCCGGAGCCAGATCGATACGCCGTTCTCGCGGATACGCTGGCGCGTTTCAGGATGCATATAAGCCCCGCCGCCAGTCGCGAGCACCTGCGGACCGTTGTTCAGAAGCCGCGAGATGACCTTGCGTTCCCCGTCGCGGAAGTGCGCTTCGCCGTGATCGGTGAAAATTTCGTTGATGGTCTTGGCCGCAGCGCGTTCGATTTCCTCATCCGCGTCCACGAACGGCAGCCCGAGCCTAGCCGCCAGGCGTTTGCCGATCGAAGACTTGCCGCAGCCCATCAGGCCAACGAGCACGATCGACCGCTTGCCAAGACGCTTTTTGGCACAGTCTATGGCTTCAGTTTCCGTCATCTTGGTCTCGGGTGGCCGATCGAGCGAGCGAATCGGCTAATTTCGGCTCAAGGTGCCGCGGTGGGCGCATCATTTGCGCGCCGTCATGCCACGAACCGAAATGGCCCGCAAATCGGAAACGCACCCTTAAGCAGCACCGGGGCGCGCGTCCGCCAAGGCGCAGGACGCAACTCTTAAGGCGATGTACCGGAGAGAGTCATAATCGCGCCAATAAAGATGCCCACCTAGCAAGGGAGATGGGGACGCAAAAATGCCGAGCCTTTTCCGGCTATTGTTCGTACTTTGCATGCTCACCGGGCTCGTTCTCGGCGGGCTTTACATTCTGGCAACCCGCTTCGAGCCTGAGCAGCAGACGATCAGCAAGCCCGTCTCGGGCGTCAAAATCCGGCATTGAACGGCCATGGGGCACGATCACTCCTCCGCGCGACGATTAACGATAGTCGCGAAAGCTATGCTGCTCGCCGCGCTCATTATGCCTCTGCAGGGCGGGGACGTTCGGGCGCAGGATGATTCCTACTCGCCGCCGGCCACATCATCCGAGAAGCGCCCCGACCGGAACGACGCGTACTCTCCGCCGCCGGACAGGCAAACGTACTTTCCACAAATGGGGGCACCTGCGGATAGCGGCGGCCGTGATCGTGGCGGCAATACCTGGTCGCCGCCGGATCGCGGTTTCGACACACCTTACAACGGCGGTGGCGGTGGCAGCGGCCGGTCCATGCCACAAAATGCAGTGGTGCGCGGGGCGCTCCCGACGCCCGTCGAAAAGGGCGACCTCGCGCCGGTCATGTCGTCGGATGGCTCGGGATTGCCGTATGAACTGTGGCGAGGGCTCGACGTCGCGAGCATCGAGAAGCTCATCGGCACAATTGAAATTCCACCGCGGTCGCCTGCTCTCCACGAGCTTTGGAAACGCCTGATCACGTCGCAATCTGGTGATTCCTCCAATGCGGATTTCACCGCCCTCCGGCTCGAAGCGCTTTACCGTTCGGGCCTTGCGCGCGATGCGGCCGAAGAGATCGCAAAACAGAGCACGGACGAAAATCCGCTCTTGCTGACACTGGAAGCGCGTAACGAACTTGCCTCGGGCCATTCCGATAAAGCCTGCGAGCTAGTCGGCCGCTCGGCGCGCGCCAAGGGCAGCATCCCAGCGCGGCTCAAAGGCGAAGCCATCATGATGGCGGGTTACTGCTCGGCCATACGGGACGACCGGTCCGGCGCCGGCCTTGCCGCCGACATGGCGCGCGAGGAAGGAGTTCAGGCTTCGCTCGGACTTGAGGCTCTCGATGCGCTCTCGATCAAGGCCAAGCCGAAGTATACGGCCGTCAAACAGATCTCGCTTCTCGATTACCGCATCGCCGAGCACGTCGGCGGCCTGTCGCACAAGGACGTGCTGGAAAAAGGCGAGCCGGCGCTGCTCGTCGCGCTCGCGACGGACCCGTCAACGCCCGTCGATCTCGGTCTTCCGTCGACCGAAGCGGCCGCCCGTCTCAACGCGCTCTCGCCCGAAGCCCTTGCGAGCATCTATCGCGTCAATGCCGAGACTGCTTCTCCGGATGACCTTCTTGCCGGACGCGGACCCCAGGGAGTCGCGCGGCGGGCGGCTCTGTTCAAGGCTGCTGTCGATGAGCATTCTCCGATGCGCAAGACGCGGCTAATCCGCGCATTTCTCGATGACGCGAACCATCAGCGGATGGCGATGATCGCGACCAAGATGATCGCTCCAGCGGCTGCGGAATTGCGGCCCGCGCCGGAAATCAGCTGGTTCGCGGAAACGGGCGTCGAGATCGGGCTTGCGTCCGGGCGCTATGACATGGCGCGCGATTGGATCAGGCTTGGCGACGAGCCGGGAAGCCCCGGCAATCTCGCGCATTGGCGGGCGCTGCTCGACATCGCCGATCCGAAAGATCCTCAGCGCGGCAGGAGCTTCTCTGCACTCGAAGATTTGGTCGCGAACGGACGGTTTCCGTCGGCTGCCCTCTATCGGCTGACGACAGTTCTCGAGGCGCTCGGCTATGTCGTTCCGCTGCCTCTCTGGGAAGCCGCCAACAAGACGCCTCAGCCGACGTCCGGATACCTGCCGGAAACCGGTGTTCTCACCGAATTGCAGGATGCGTCCAAAAAACAAGAATTCGGCCATACCGTCCTGCTCGTGATGAAAGCGCTTGGGCCAAACGGAGCAGAGGACGCGAACCTCATCGCACTTGGCGACAGCATTCGCGCATTGAAGCGTGCCGGTCTTGAACCTGACGCGCGGAGGCTCGGCTTAGAGGCGCTGCTGTCCTCCTGGCCGCGTCTCGAGACGAATTGAGGCGAAGATAGTGTCCACGGCGACGCGCGACAGCCACCTCATCGCATTTCTCGACATGCTCGCCGCCGAGCGCGGCGCAGCACTCAATACGGTCGAGGCGTATGGCAGCGATCTCGACGGTTTTCTGCAGTATCTTTCCGAGGCGGGCGTGGCACCGCTCGCGGTGGTTAACCAGCATATCCAAGGCTACATCGCCACGATGGCGAACGCCGGCCAGGCCACGACGTCGCGGTCGCGGCGCTTATCGGCGATCAAGCAATATTATCGGTTTCTTTTCGCGGAAGGCGTCATCGCCGCCGATCCGACCGCGGGCCTGCAAGGTCCTAAACGGCGACGCGCGCTACCGAAAGTCCTCAGCATCGCCGAGGTCGACCGGCTGCTGGAAACCTCGCTCAAGCGGTGTGACGGTGTCGAGGGACGATCCCTGTTCCGAGCTTTGCGCTTTCATTGCCTGCTCGAAATTCTTTATGCTACGGGTATGCGCGTTTCAGAACTCGTCGGCTTGCCTAGAACGGTTCTACGTGGCGACAAGCGCGTCTTCTCGATAAAGGGCAAGGGCAGTCGCGAACGACTCGTCCCACTCAATGCTGCAGCGCGTGATGCACTCGACCGATTCCTTGCGGTTTCAGGCCGGTTCGATAATTCGGCATGGCTCTTTCCTTCGAAATCAGCATCCGGGCACATGACACGGCAAGGGTTTGCGCAAGACCTGAAGGAGGTCGCAAGCGAAGCCAGCATCAATGCCGACCGGATCTCGCCGCATGTCCTGCGTCACGCATTCGCGAGCCACCTGCTCGACCGGGGCGCGGACCTTAGAGCGGTGCAACAACTTCTCGGACATGCTGACATTTCAACGACGGAGATTTATACGCACGTTCTGCAGGAGCGTCTAAAGGCGCTCGTCAACACGCATCATCCGCTGGCCAAAGCGAAATAAGACGGCCTGGATCGTCCCAGCGCTGCCCATACAAAAAAGTAAGGCGGAAAACGCGAGGGAGGAACTTTAATATGACACGCTTGTTTGGGGATATTCACCGCACGCTTCAGATGGCCTTCGATACGCGGGCGCTTGCCGACCGCGTCGAGGCGGTCGCCTTGAAACCCGAGATCGACGACAGCGCGAAGGCTTTCATCGAGAGCCGCGACATGTTTTTCCTCTCGACGATCGATCACAAGGGGCGGCCGACTGTTTCGTATAAAGGCGGCGTGCCGGGCTTCGTTCGCGTCGTCGATCAGAACACGCTGATGTTCCCGAGCTACGACGGCAACGGCATGTATCTCTCGATGGGCAACATCTCCGGGAACGCGGAAATCGGAATGCTGTTCATCGATTTCGAAAGGCCGTTCCGTTTGCGGGCGCAGGGCCGCGCCGAACTGATTCTCAGCGGAGACGACGTCAAGGCGTTCAAGGAAGCCGAGATGGTGGTGAAGGTCGCGATTCATGAGGTCTGGATGAACTGCCCGCGCTACGTCCACCGCTTCAAGAAAATCGAGTCCTCACGCTATGCGCCGGGCGTCGAAGATGAAACGCCATTTTGCGAGTGGAAACGCATTGACGCAATGCAGGACGTGGTGAGGCCGCAAGAGCGCGAAAAAGTCGAGCATCTCGGCACGACGACAATCGATGACTGGATGGGCAAGGTGATGACGGGCGACAAGGGTGCATGAAGCCTTGCGCGTAATCCGCCATCATGTGTCTTAGATCCATGACCTCAGACGTTACCGAGACCCGATACCGAGGCCTGGGGTTTGCCGCGCACCCCACCGGGCTGACGACGCTCTACTTCACGGAGTTGTGGGAGCGGTTCTCGTATTACGGAATGCGGGCCCTCCTGATCCTGTTCATGGTGGCGCCGGTCGAAGCGGGTGGACTCGGTTTCAACACGCCGAACGCGGGGAGTATCTACGGCTCCTACACGATGGCCGTTTATCTTCTGGCCGTGCCGGGCGGGTTCATTGCCGACCGTATGCTTGGTGCTAAGCGCAGCGTCCTCTTCGGTGGGCTCGCCATCGCCGCGGGCCACTATGCCTTGGCCATACCGACGCTGACGACGTTTTATCTCGGCCTGATCCTCATTGCGTTCGGGACCGGCCTTTTCAAGCCGAATATCTCCGCACTCGTCGGCGCGCTTTATTCACACGATGATCTCAGGCGCGATTCCGGCTTTTCGCTTTTTTACATGGGCATCAACATCGGCGCGTTCATCGCTCCGATCGTGACTGGCTTTCTGGCGCAGAGTGCGATGTTCAAGGGCTGGCTCGCGGCGGCGGGGTTCGACCCGGCGCTCAGCTGGCATTGGGGCTTTGCGGCTGCGGGCATCGGCATGACGATTTCGATGCTGCTGTTCGCGCGCAACATGCGAGGACTGAACAATCCCGATCCGGTGCCCCTGTCGTTGGAGCCGACGTTCAAGCGCGAAGGATTTTATATCGCGCTTGCAACGCTCGGGCTTCTGGTGCTTGCGCTTCTTTCGGACGTTTCGGGATTCAGATGGTTGCGGTGGCTTTTCATCCTCGTGCCGTTGGCCTGCGTCTTGTACGGCGCTTCGCAGACCAATCCGGATGCGCGGCGCCTTGCGGCCGTCGGGATCTATTTCATTGCGGCGATGATCTTCTGGGCCATTTTCGAGCAGGCCGGTACGACGCTCTCGCTTTTTGCCGATCAGCTGACGCGCAACGACATCGCGGGCTTCGCATTTCCCTCCGCGTGGTTTCAGTCGGCCAATCCGATCTTCGTCATTCTGCTGACTCCGCTGATCGCCGCGCTCTGGCTGAAGCTCGGTGCGCAGCAACCATCGGCGCCTGCAAAGTTCGGGTTGGCTCTCGTCTTTCTCGCGGCTGGATTCCTGCTGATGATCCCTGCGGCCAGCTATGCCGCCGAAGCTCGCGTCTCGCCGTTCTGGCTCATCGGGCTCTACTTTTTGTTCACGATCGGCGAACTGCTCTTGAGTCCGGTCGGACTGGCAACGATGACGCGCATCGCGCCCGAAAGGATGACGGGCATCGTGCTTGGCTTCTGGTTCCTGGCGGCCGCGCTCGGCAACAAGCTCGCGGGCGATATCGGCGGCGCCTTTACGGCAAGCGATCCCGACACGCTCGTTCTGTCATTTTTGGCGCAGGCAGGGATTGTGGCCGCAGCTGCAGCCCTTATGTTTGCGCTCGTCCCTGTCGCAAAACGGCTGTCCGAAGGCGATAATTAACCCCGAAAGCCGGTTCTTGCGGCGACGCGTTAGCGCAAGTTACCCACCTCGCCTTGACACGTGCCGAGAGCCAAGGTGAATGTCGCGCGGCGGATGCGCGATCCCGCCACCGCACGCATCAGTTGCACAATTCGAGAGACCTGAGCCCCGTGAACGCTTCGCCCGCTCTTCGCACCTATCTCGATTTCGAAAAGCCGATCCTGGAGCTCGAGAGCAAGGTTGCCGAGCTCAAGGCGCTGCAGACTGAGGGCAAAGGGCCCCAGATTGCGGACGAAATCGCGAAGCTCGAACAGAAAGCCAAGGCCGCTCTGGTCGACACCTATGCCCGCCTCACGCCCTGGCAGAAAACGCTCGTCGCGCGGCATCCGGAGCGCCCGCACGCGCTCGACTTCGTCAACGGTCTCATCGAAGATTTCACGCCGCTTGCGGGCGATCGCTATTTCGCCGAGGACGAGGCGATTGTCGGCGGCATCGGAAAATTCCGGAACAAGTCGGTCGTCGTTCTTGGGCACGAAAAAGGGTCTGATACCGAACAACGGATCAAGCACAATTTCGGCATGGCGCGGCCGGAAGGCTATCGCAAAGCCGTGCGGCTGATGGAGCTTGCCGACCGCTTCGGCCTGCCGATCATCACGTTCGTCGATACGCCGGGCGCCTATCCGGGCATCGGTGCAGAAGAACGCGGCCAAGCCGAGGCCATCGCGCGGTCGACCGAGTGCTGCCTCAAGCTCGGCGTACCCATCGTGGCGGTCATCGTCGGCGAGGGCGGCTCGGGTGGCGCCATCGCCATCGCCACTGCCAACCGTATCCTTATGCTCGAACACGCCATCTATTCGGTGATTTCGCCCGAGGGCGCGGCGTCGATCATCTGGCGCGACAGCAACAAAAAAGAAGAAGCCGCGACCAATATGAAGATCACGGCCCAGGACCTGGATCAGCTCGGCGTTATCGACGCCATTGTCAAAGAACCGACGGGCGGGGCGCATCGCGACCGCGAATCGGTGATTATCTCAACCGGAAACGCGATCGCGCGGATGCTTTCCGAGTTCGAGGGGAAATCTCCCGACGATATCCGTGCGCAACGGCACGAACGCTTTTTGTCGATCGGACGATAAGCGGTTGGGCCGAATTCCGGAGGGCCGGTCCATCCAGCGCCGTATTCGGACACGATACTTGAGTTGACAGGGCTTTCGCCTAATTTCAGTAGTCATTGAGTCTGTTGCATTATTAGTCCGCCAACCCGCGGCACGGGGAAACAGTTCGGGGGAAAGGCGCATTGGTGCTGACGCGCGTCTCGCTGGCGTGGAAGGCTGCTGTCCAAACGGCCGTGTTAGCCGTGGTGGTCATGCTGGCGGCCTGTTCCAACACGCCCACTATCCCGCCACCTTCGGAAGTTCCGCTCTCGAAGGAGACCATCTCTCTCTTGGCCAAGAAGGGCATGCAGCCCGGCTCGCCGATCTTCGTGCGCATCTTCAAGGAAGAGTCCGAGCTCGAAATCTGGAAGCAGCGCGACGACGGGCGCTTCTACCATTTCAAGACGTACCCCATCTGCAATTGGTCGGGCGAGATCGGGCCGAAGCAGAATTACGGGGACCGGCAAGCTCCGGAAGGCTTTTATTCGGTCACCCCGGCGCTGATGAATCCGAATTCGAAATATTATCTGTCGTTCAATCTCGGCTATCCGAATTCCTATGACCGCGTGTGGAACCGCACGGGAGATTCGGTCATGGTGCACGGAAACTGCCGGTCTGCCGGTTGTTACGCCATGACCGACGCCCTGATGGAAGAAATCTACGGGCTTACGCGCGAGGCGCTGAAAGCCGGTCAGCCGAGCTTCCAGGTCCAGGCGCTCCCGTTCCGTATGACGGACGCACGCCTTGCGCGCGAAAAGAACAGCAAATGGTATGGCTACTGGAAAACGCTGAAACAGGGCTACGACTATTTCGAAAAGTACCGCGTTCCGCCGAACGTGGTCGTTTGCGAACGGCGGTACGTGGTTGGCGTTCTGGCGCAAAGCCGCCCCGATGCCGACGGCCCGTGCCCTGCCTTCTCGCGGCCGACCATGACGGCGTTCACGCCGCTCCCCGAGCCCGCCGAGATGGATGTCGCAAAGGGCAACAAGCTCAAGGGCATTGCCAATCCCGACCTCGAACCGACGCTCGCCGACATCAATGCCGCGAAGCAAAGGCAAAACGCGCAAGCGATCCAAAGCATTCCGAGCATGCCGGTTGCCAACGCCAACTAGGTTTCTGGCGAGGCTCCAATGCATAGCGGCACCCAGAACCAGCGAGCCCCATCACGACCCAGGAGACGGTGGCTCAGAGCCTTCTTTCTCACTCTTATTGCCGTCGGTATCGCGGGCGTGGCTGCATTCGAACTGTCCCAGGTCTGGATGCCGCGCGTCTTCGGCGACGACGGACTGATCCGCTATGAACGCATACAACGGAGATTGAGGGCGGACTTCGGACTGCCGATGCCAGGCCAACCCGATCTCGCCCACCTTTCCGAGCGTCTTGCGGACAGCGGTCTGAAGCAGGGTGCGCCCGTCCTGGTTCGCATATTCAAAAGAGACTTCGAGCTAGAGCTTTGGATGCAGCGCGACGGCAAGTTCCATCGCTTCGCAACGTATCCGATCTGCCGCTGGTCCGGCTGGCTTGGCCCGAAGCTCATCGAAGGCGACCGTCAAGCGCCCGAAGGGTTCTATACGGTCGACGCTTCGGCGCTGAACCCGAATAGCCGTTGGTTTCGTTCGTTCAACCTTGGCTATCCGAACGCGTTCGACCGCTCGCAGGGGCGCACCGGTTCACTGATCATGGTACACGGCGGCTGCGGCTCGATCGGTTGCTTCGCGATGACGAACCGGCAAATGGCGGAGATCTGGCAGCTCGTTACGGCAGCGCTCGAGAATGGGCAAAAGCGCTTCCAGGTCCAAGTTTATCCGTTCCGGATGTCGGACGCGGAGATAGCTGAGCATGCGCAAGATCCCGATGCCGCGTTCTGGCGTAAACTCAAGGCAGGCAACGATCTCTTTGAAGGCAGCTCGGTGCCGCCAAAAGTTTCAGTCTGCAACGGACGCTATCGCTTTGAAGCCGGAGCGACCGGCACCGGAGATAGCGATCCGGTCGACGTGCGTTGCAGCAATAACTGACGCATGATCACCAAGACGCAGCGCAAATCCTTTTTGAAATGACGCCTCGCCAATTCGGAATGGAATTTTATCTGTTCTTGAATCAATTCATTCCCAATCTGAATCTCGTTAATTCAGCCCAATATTTACTTTATCCAGCACGCAATTGAATCGCCTCCAATATTGAAATGCGCTACAAATGCTGTGTTGAGTGATTATGGAGGTCGGTAATGCGTAAGGCGTGGCTTGTATCGGCCGCGATGGCGGCTGGTTTGGCCGCACTGTGGGCCGGATCAACTTCGGCTTCGGCAGGCGTCGCGGGTCTCATCCCGTCGACCGCGGGTGCGGCTCATCACTCGGACGGAATTACGAAGATCAATCATTGGCGTCGCTATTATTATGCCCCCCGCTATTACTCAGGGTATTACTACGCGTCGCCCTACGACTACGATTATGCCTACTATCCGCCGCCCGTCGTCTATTACGCCGTTCCCGCACCGCGCTATGTGCCTGGCCCGGCCTATTATCCTTATGCCGGATACTATGTCCGGCCGTGGCGCAGCCGGTACTACTACGGTTGGTGACGTTGCAGTGAGCGGCGGGTGATTTGGATGGGCCGGCGCATATGAGCGGCGGCGTCCCGCGGTTCCGTGCGAGGGTGTTGGCAAAAAGACACTTCGATTTGCGAACGGTGCGCGATAATGTCGGCCTCGCGTGAGCGTGAGGGCGGGTACTCGGTCGCGAACCATCCATGTTATTGTCATTTCAAGGCTTACTTCGCGTGACGATCTTGGCGGCGCTGGCCTTTGCCTTTGCCGGGATCGAGACTGCGCGCGCGCTGACTATCGAACTCAAGGACGTTGCGGCCGACCGGGTCGAGCGCCAGCGCGCGGCGGCGGCCGGGGCGCTGCCCCTTCCAGGAACGCCGAATGTCGCCTTCTTGCAGGAACGGCTGCGGGACAAGGGCGTGACACTCGCCGATCCGATCCTCATCAGAATTTTCAAGGCCGAGTCCGAGCTCGAAATCTGGAAGCAGAAAGGCGACGCCTACGTCCTCTTTGCAACGTATCCAATCTGCCACTGGTCCGGGACACTCGGGCCGAAAATGCGCGACGGTGACCGGCAGGCTCCTGAAGGTTATTACACCCTGACCCGTTCGCAGACGCGCCATGTCGGGCGCTGGCCGAGGTCGCTCGACCTTGGTTTTCCGAACCTCCTGGATCAATCGCAGGCGCGGACGGGTTCAAGCATCCTGATTCACGGCGGCTGCTCATCCATCGGCTGCTTCGCGATGACCAATCCGGTATCGGATGAAATTCATCAATTGACGGTCGCGGCGATGGACGGCGGCGAACAGATCGTGCCGGTGCACGTATTTCCGTTTCGCATGACCGACAAAAACCTGTCGGCACAGATTTCATCTCCGTGGAAGGCGTTCTGGACCAATCTCAAGGACGGATACGATCTTTTCGACCGGACGAAGCGCCCGCCGATCATCAGCGTATGCGGCGGGCGCTATATTTTCCGGGAGGCACAGGCGAGGGAATCGTCGGGGCCGCTCGAAGCTTGCGGACCGACTCTGACCGCCATCCGCGAGCAGGATCAGTGGCTGCAGGACGTCCCATATCCGACGCCCTTGGTACCAAGGCTCGCAGCGCAATCGACGGAAACGACCCGGCCGATTCCGCAGCTTCAGTCGAGCCTCGACAGCGAGGCGCCGGCGGTGCCGACGTTTTCCTGGCCACTCATTCGCTGACGCGCCGTTTCGACTGCGCAACTTGCCTCGCGCGGTCTGACTTGCGATAGAAGCGCGAGCTCATCGCAGACAGCGAAGGATCGCGGACACATGGCAGAGAAGACCATCGCCAAGCGTGTGGAAATTTTACTCGAAAACCTGCTGTTCAGCTCACGTTGGCTGCTGGCGCCGTTTTACTTCGGGCTTGCGATCTCGCTCTTCGTGCTGCTTATCAAGTTTCTGATGGAGCTATTGCACCTCGCGCAGGGGGCATTCGTTTCCACCGAATCGGACGTGATCCTGGGTCTTCTGACGCTCGTCGACCTTACGCTGACCGGATCGCTGCTGATCATCGTCATCTTCTCGGGCTACGAGAATTTCGTTTCGCGAATGGATCATTCGACCCACGGCGACCGTCCGGAATGGATGGGCACGATTGATTTCTCAGCGCTGAAGCTCAAGATGCTATCATCGATCGTCGCGATTTCCGCCGTACAGCTCCTGCGCCAGTTCATGTCGCTCGGCACCGTTACCCCCGAGCGCGAGAAGGAGTTGATGTGGCTGGTCATCATCCATCTCGTGTTTGTCGTCTCGAGCGTGCTTCTCGCACTCTCGGATAGAATTGCGGGCGGTGGACACAGCGACGGGGGCGACGCCTCGAAGCAGGAGCCGTCAAATATTGCAAACCCCTGATCCGACGCGGATATAGACATCTCGTCGGTATCGGGAACGGATATATCTCTTCCCCATTCAGAACCGAAATCATGAATGCAATATGGCAAAATCAAAGGTTTCTCCTCTGCCGGCCGCGTGGTGGAATGAACGATACCTTGTGTCAAATATCGAAATGCTGGAAATATGCGTCGAGCTTCGAACGCATATTAATAGTCGATACTCCGGATTCCGGATTACGCGGCGATTTCTCCAAATTTTTTGAACCGAGAGAAAATATTCGAACAAAAATGCTTACCGCGAGTGATGATATTTACGAATTCCTAAATCAACTCTCTTGTTTTCCAGCCGAATTGCGCGGCAAGCTTCACCTTCCAAATATCTCTCTTTATACGCCGTCCAATTACGTTCTAAGAAGTGATCATTCCGTACGTCTATCGTTTGATTTTTCCAAAGATCACGAACAAGCTCTTCTTGTTCACGAACAATGTGGCGGAGGACACGATTCTTTCGAAATTCTGGAAAACTTATATATATCGTCCGAAATTCGTCCGCTGGTCCTCGATCGTATTCGGCATCTCAACGGCAAATACTGCGCGGTCCATGTGCGAAATACGGACCTGAAAACCGACTATAAGGCCTTATTCAGCAGGATTTTACCTGAAATACACACTCAGAAATTGCTCGTTTGCAGTGACGATGCTGCCGTTATTGCGTATGCTCGAAGCTTTTTCAGCTCACTAGAAATTCTATATTCAAGTGAAATACCGGACACGCAAGGGAAACCTCTTCATTATCTCGGTGGTCCCAAGAACCATGCCATCGACGCCATTGTGGATCTCATTGCTCTTGGAAATTCCGAGAAGCTTTTCTTCTCTTCCTCGACCAGAGGCTATCCTTCAGGATTTTCAAATTTAGCCGCGCATCTTTCGCGAAACAAACATCTAATCCAAGATTTGCTTCGGTTTCCGAGCCCCATCTCAGTCTGACGAAACGGAGACTGATACACCGCACCCAACGGTACACGAACGAATATCCGCGCCTCGCCTCATGCGAGGCGACAATCTCAAAATTACTTCGCCGTTGGCCGATTGCGCACCGTTGAAGGCCGTGACTCCGTAGCCGAATCCGGCCGGCTCCGTCATCCCGTCTTATGCGGCCAACGCGCGCAGCCACCACTAATCCATCTTGCCGTGGCAGTGCTTGTATTTTTTGCCCGAGCCGCATGGGCAAAGGGCGTTGCGGGACACGCGTCCCCACGTGGCAGGGTCGTTCGGGTCAACGGAACCTTCACTGCGGCGGCTTTGAATCGGTGCGCGCTTTTCGGGCTCAGGCGGGGCGTTGCGGCGGGCGCGGGCGCCCGCAATGGCGGCGTCCGCCATTGCCAGCTCAGGGTCTCGCTCGAACTCATCGAATCCCGTCGTCGCATCCACGTGATGCGCCATCATCGGCGGCAGATCGACGGGTTGCAAAGCAGGTTGATCCTCGGGCGGCGCAAGCTCGACATGCATCAGCTGGCCCGTCACGTTCTCGCGCAGGCGGCCGAGCATGTTCTCGAACAGGATGAATGCTTCACCTTTATATTCGATCAGCGGGTCCTTCTGGCCGTAGGCACGGAAGCCGATGACCTGACGCAAGTGCTCGAGCGTTACCAAATGCTCGCGCCACAGATGATCGAGCGTCTGCAACAGCACCATCTTCTCGATCTGGCGATAAAGCTCGGGGCCGAGCTCGTTCGTCTTTGCCTCAACCTTGGCGTCGACCGCAGCTCTAATGCGTTCCTTTATTTCTTCGTCCGCAATGCCTTCCTCGGCAGCCCAGGCCTCGATCGGCAGATCGAGGGCGAAGATCTCTTGGACCTGCTCCCTCAGCCCTGCGGTATCCCACTGCTCTGCATAAGCCGTTGGCGGAATGAACCGCGTCACGAGCTGGTCAATCAGCTCATTGCGAAGCTCTATGATGGTTTCGGAGACATCATCCTGACCCATGATCTCGAGACGCTGATCGAAAATGACCTTGCGTTGATCATTCATCACGTCGTCGTACTTCAGGATCTGCTTGCGGATGTCGAAGTTGCGCTGCTCGACCTTCTTCTGGGCGGTTTCGAGCGACTTGTTCATCCAAGGATGCGTGATCGCTTCGCCTTCCTTGAGACCGAGGGTCTGCAGCACCTTGTCCATGCGCTCCGAGCCGAAGATGCGCATGAGATCGTCGTCGAGCGCCAGATAGAATTTGGAGCGGCCGGGATCGCCCTGACGGCCGGAACGGCCGCGGAGCTGGTTGTCGATACGCCGGCTTTCATGGCGTTCCGTGGCGAGCACGTAGAGACCGCCGGCTTCGAGCGCTTTCTGCTTATTCTCGGCAACATCGGCGACGAGTTCGGTACGCTTCTTCGCGATAGCCGCTTCATCGGGGGCTGAGCCTTTCGCGGTTTCCTCTGCGATCCAGTCGCGCAGCCGAAACTCGGCGTTGCCGCCGAGCTGAATGTCGGTACCACGGCCAGCCATGTTCGTCGCAATCGTCACGGCGCCAGGAACGCCGGCCTGAGCAACGATATTCGCTTCCTGCTCGTGATAGCGCGCGTTCAGGACGTTATGTTCGATGGCTTGTTTCTTGCCCTTCGACTCCGTGGCGAATTTCGTCAACAGCGCCGCCATATCGGTGAAGTGCTTGCGCAGGTGTTCGTCCTTGCCGGGCCTCAGCTCCGCCGCCTGCTTCTCAAGCGAGCGAGCCAGATCGCGAAGATATTTGTGATCGTTCAGAAGCTCCGCGAGTTGCTCGGACTTCTCGATCGACGTGGTGCCGACGAGAATTGGCTGACCGCGATGCTTTGCTTCTGCAATTGACTGCACGATCGCCGCCAGTTTTTCCTTCTGCGTGCGATAGATTTCGTCGTCTTCGTCGATGCGCCGGACCGGAAGGTTCGTCGGAATATCAACGACCTGGAGGCCATAGATGTCCATGAACTCATCGGCTTCCGTCATCGCCGTGCCGGTCATGCCGCCAAGCTTTTTGTAAAGACGGAAGTAATTCTGGAAAGTGATCGAAGCGAGCGTCTGGTTCTCGGGCTGAATCTCGACGTGCTCTTTGGCTTCGAGAGCCTGATGCAGACCTTCCGAATAGCGGCGGCCGGGCATCATGCGGCCGGTGAACTCGTCGATGATGACGACCTCGCCGCCTTTGATGATGTAATCCTTATCGCGCTGGAACAGCTTATGCGCCTTCAGCGCCTGATTGAGATGGTGGACGATCGTGACATTATCGATGTCGTACAACGTGCCCGTCAGCATGCCGGCTTCGGCGAGGGCATTCTCCATTTTCTCGTTGCCGGCTTCGGTGAAAGATACCTGACGCTGCTTTTCGTCCAGCTCGAAATCGGCGGGCTCGACGATCTTCATCAACTCGTCGATCGTTTGATAGAGTTCGGCACGATCTTCGAGCGGGCCAGAAATGATGAGCGGTGTGCGCGCTTCGTCGATCAGGATCGAGTCGACCTCGTCCACGATCGCGTAAACGTGCGGGCGCTGCACCATCTCTTCCCGGTTCATCTTCATGTTGTCGCGAAGATAATCGAAGCCGAGCTCGTTGTTCGTGCCGTAGGTCACGTCGCAGGCGTAAGCGATCTTGCGCTGCTCATCGGTCATGTCGTGGACGATGCAGCCCACGGTCAGTCCGAGAAAACGATAGACCTGACCCATCCATTCGGCGTCGCGTTTGGCGAGATAGTCGTTAACGGTCACGACATGCACGCCTTTGCCCGCCAGGGCATTGAGATAGACCGGAAGCGTTGCGACGAGCGTCTTACCTTCGCCGGTTCGCATTTCGGCGATGTCGCCCTGATGGAGAACCATGCCGCCGATCAGCTGAACGTCGAAATGCCGCTGACCCAGCGTACGTTTGGCCGCCTCTCGGACCGTGGCGAAGGCCGGGACGAGCAAATCGTCCAGGGTCTTGCCTTCCTCAAGTTCTTTACGGAAAGCCTCGGTCCGAGCCCTCAGTTCATCATCCGTCAGAGCCTGGACTTCGTTTTCGAGTGCATTGATGGCCGCAACCCGGCCTCTGTAACTCTTGACCTTCCGCTCATTCGACGAACCGAAGATTTTCGAAGCGAAGCCACCGAACGAGAGCATCTTGAAATCCGTCCTAAACGTCAGCGTCAGCCCGGACGTTTTGAAGCGTCTGAGCGAGGGTTGCATTCAATTGAGGTTTCCGTTCAGCAAAAAATGCGCGGCAAGGGTCTCCCCGCCACGCCTGCATCACGTTCCCTCGGCACTTTCACGTGGTCCGAACGGGCCGAAACCCGCGCCGATCTGGGGCAGACATAAGAACTCGCCCCCCCGACTGTCAATGTTCAGAACCCTGTCTCCAAGCGTTCAAGTTTTACCGCGCTGTTCAAATATTAACTTGGTTTTCCCACCCCAGGCCGCTATCGAGGTCAGTCTGCTTGCAGCATGTGCGGACGGACACCGCTATGGGTCGAATTTCGGTCCAGCGGACATTCTCATCCCCAATTCGGAGCTTATACCCATGAAGCGCATCGCCCCTACCGCCTTTACGGTCGCATTTGCGATCACGCTTCTGGGCGCACCGGTCATGCAAGCCTTCGCAGAGGATAAAGTCGTCGCCACAATCGACGGCAAGCCGATTACGGACGGCGATCTTGCCGTCGCGGAGAGCGAGATCGGCAGCGATATGGGGACTATGCCAGGCCCGCAGAAGCGCGCATCTCTGCTCGAATTCCTCATCGACAATCAGCTTTTCGCAGAAGCAGCCGAAAAGCAAAAGCTCGCCGAGGGTCCCGACTTCGAAACCCGTCTCAACTATTTGAAGCGCCGGGCATTGAGAGAACTTTATTTCGAGAAGGTCATCAAGGCGTCCGTCACCGATGCAGACGCGCGCAAAATTTATGACGACCAGGTGAAGCTTTTAAAGCCTGAAGAAGAGGTTTCGGCGCGCCACATCCTAGTGGAAACCGAAGAGCAAGCCAAAGAGCTTAAGGCAAAGCTCGATAAGGGTGCTGATTTTGCCCAGCTTGCCAAAGAAAACTCGAAAGATCCGGGCTCGAAAGACGACGGCGGCAATCTTGGCTACTTCGGCCACGGACAGATGGTGCCTCAGTTCGAAGACATCGTGTTCAAGTTGAAGAAAGGCGAGGTTTCCGATCCGGTCAAAACCCAGTTTGGCTGGCACCTCGTCAAACTCGAAGATCGCCGGACGAAACAGCCACCGGCCTTTGAAATCGTGAAGGACCGGATCGTGCAGTCGTTGCTGCTGCAGAAGGCGCAGAAGACGGCAGTGGAACTCCGCGCGAAGGCGAAGATCGATGTGGTCGATCCCGACATCAAGAAGACGGTCGACGACAGGAATGCAATGATCTCCAAGCAATCGGCCCCAGGTGCGGCTCCTTCAACCGCACCGACTTCCGAAGCTCCGGCGGGCGAAGCGCCGAAGGACACACCGAAACCATAAGTCCTCTGGCGACCCCAGAACCGTTCGATTTCTGTATCGGGCCGCTTGATTATGGCGGCCCGATCTGTTTCACGGAGCCTCGCGCCAGAGCGGAGGTTCCCATGGGCAAAATCACAGGCGTTTCACCCTTTGCGCCGTCAGTTCTTGTGAAGCTCCCACCAATCGAGGGTGTAGCATTCGCAACGGCCGAGGCCGGCATTCGTTACAAGAAACGCACCGATCTTCTGCTCGCGGTGCTGGATGAAGGCACATCGGTCGCCGGGGTCTTGACCCAGTCGAAGACGGCGTCGGCACCTGTGCTTCTCTGCCGCAAGAACCTCAAGAAGGGCTCGGCTCGGGCGCTCGTCGTCAATTCCGGCAACGCCAATGCCTTTACCGGTAAAAGGGGGCGTGAGGCCGTCGATATTACAGTCGAGCACGCGGTCGAAGCCGTCGGCTGCAAGCCGCACGATGTTTTCGTTGCGTCGACCGGCGTCATCGGCGAGCCGCTCGATGCGGCGAAATTTGCGCACCTTCTCGCAGATCTCGCAGAAAGCGTGGAGGCCGATGCGTTCGAGGCGGCCGCGCGCGCAATCATGACGACCGACACGTATCCGAAGCTCGCGACGCGGAAGGCCGTGATCGGCGGCACGGAAGTTACGATCAACGGCTTCTGCAAAGGCGCCGGCATGATCGCGCCCGACATGGCGACGATGCTGTGCTTCATCTTCACCGATGCGGCGGTGCCGGCCGATGTTTTGCAGGATCTCGTCGGCGCACACGTCAAGACGACCTTCAATTGCATGACGGTCGACGGCGACACGTCGACAAGCGACACATGCCTCGTTTTCGCGACAGGAAGCGCCGCAGAGCGCGGCCAGAAACCCGTAACGAAAGCCAAGTCCAAAAAGCTTAAGCCGTTCTCGGACGCGCTTCACGATCTGATGCGTGATCTCGCCATCCAGGTGGCCAAGGACGGCGAAGGGCTTTCAAAATTCGTGACCTTCGAGGTTGAAGGGGCCAAGTCCTGGGAGGCAGCGCGGGCTATTGCACTCGCCTGCGCCAACTCGCCCATCCTCAAGACGGCCATTGCGGGAGAAGATCCCAATTGGGGCCGAGTCGTCATGGCAGTCGGAAAATCCGGGCAAGCTGCGGATCGCGACAAGCTCACCATCTGGTTCGGTCCGCACTGCGTTGCGCGCGACGGCGAGCGCGCTCCGGACTATGACGAAAGCACTGCGGCGGCCTACATGAAGAACCGCGAAATCGTGATCCGCATCGCGGTGGGCGTCGGCAAGGCTTCGGCAACGGTCTGGACTTGTGACCTGACACACGACTATGTGTCGATCAATGCGGACTATCGGAGCTGAACGTATAGACGGATGGATAAGGCTTTCTGGACGGAGCGCTGGAAACGGCGCGAGATTGGATTTCATCAGCCCCACATTCACGAGCAGCTGAAACGGTTCTGGCCAACACTCGGTCTGCCCGTCGCGAGCGCTGTTTTCGTACCGCTTTCGGGCAAGAGTTGCGACATGATCTGGCTTGCGACGCAAGGGCATCGTGTCATCGGGGTCGAGCTTTCCGAAGTTGCGGTCCAGGAATTCTTCAAGGACGGCGGACAGACACCGGAGGTCAGATCGGAAGGGCCTTTTGATGTTTTTTCGGCCGGGCCGTTCAATCTCTACCGCGGCGACTTTTTTGAAACGCCGGCCGAGATTCTGAAAGATATCGTCGCTGTTTATGACCGGGCGGCCTTGGTTGCGTTACCTCCCCAATTAAGGGCCCGCTATGCTGAAAAGCTCACGCACATAATCCCGCAGAAAGCTCTCATCTTCCTCGTCGCGCTCGACTATCCGGAAAACGAAATATCCGGTCCGCCGTTCTCGGTTACGCGCAGTGAAGTTGAGCGTCTTTACGGCGATACGTTCGACATCCAAGTGCTCGAAGCTCGCGATGGGCTTGAGGCCAGCGGCAACCTTCGACGGCGCGGTGTCACCCGGCTGCAGGAAACGGCGTACCTGCTGAGGCGGCGATGACGAAGCCGCTCGTTCTCGTTGCCGCCGTCGCATTGATCGACGATGACAAGCGCGTCCTGATCGCCCAGCGCCCGGCCGACAAACCGATGGCGGGGTTTTGGGAATTTCCGGGCGGCAAGATCGAAACCGGGGAGACACCTGAGGATGCGCTCTGCCGGGAAATCAAGGAAGAACTCGGGATCGAGCTATGCCGGACGTGTCTCGCGCCGTTCAACTTCGCAAGCCATGATTACGAGAACTTTCACTTGCTGATGCCGCTCTACGTCTGCCGGACCTGGGATGGCGAGATTACACCACGCGAAGGCCAGACCGTCGAATGGGTCCGCGCTCTGCATCTCTCACGCTACCGGATGCCGCCCGCGGATGAGCCTCTCATTCCCTGGCTCAGGGATTTTTTGGTCTAGGCTTCAGGACGTCGGACAGACGAACATGGGCCGATCCGGGCGCCAGCGGTTTCTGCTGACTTTCGTGCGGCACCCAGCCTGTCAGCGTGACGATCTCAAAGGTCGCCGGGATGCGGCCATCGGGGAGGCCAAAGCGCTCCTGGTAGACTTCGGCCGCGCGAAGCAGCAAGCGGCGCGAGACAGGCGTGCGGCGGCGCTCGATCAGCATGTTGCTTGCCGCCATGGCCTTCAGATCGCGCATCAGCGCCAGCGGCGATTCGTAGGTCACGCGAACAACGTCGCTGTCGGCAACGGGGAGCGCGAAACCGGCGCGCTGCAGCAGGCTGCCCAATTCCCGCACGTCGGCGAAGGGCGCGACGCGCGGGGAGGCTCCGCCGAACAATTCCTCTTCGGCCAGAATCCACGCTTCTCGCAATTCTTTCAGGGTTTCGCCACCGAGGAGAGCTGCGAGGAACAGCCCGTCCGGCTTCAGTGCGCGGTTGATCTGGACGAGGACGCCAGGGAGATCGTTGATAAGATGCAGCGAGAGACCGGACACCACGAGATCGAGGCTTTGCGCTGCAAATGGTAGGGCATCATCCTTCGCCGCTATCTTCCGCCCCACCGAAAGACTGAGGCAACGCTCCGATGACTCGACGTCGATGATGTCGCCGACGTTCGGCAGCTCGCGAAGGCGCTCGGCCAGAAGGCCATGATAAGCGCCGATACTGGCGGCGAGCGCGAATTCGCGGTGCACGATGCCAAGTCGCTCGACAAAGTCCTCGGCAACGCGGGAGAGAAGGAAATCGGATTCCGTGGTTCTGCCCTGCGCTGCGATGCGGTTCCGCCGCGCCCTGATCAGGCCCTGATCGAAAATCTGCGGCGCACCAGCCATCGCATTCGTGTCCAAGAAGTTCTCGCTGCCGATACGTCGTTGCGCTAGGTTTCGGCAATGGCAGCACGATCAAGGACCGAAAACCCAAATTTCGCGCGGGAAGATGGCACGGCGACCGAGACCGGCGCCGCGCGACTCTTTCGCGCCCTCAGTCATGCCGGGCGCTCGGCACTCGATATTTTGCTTCCGCCGCTGTGCCTTGGCTGCCGGACGCACATTATGGCGCATGATGCGCTTTGCCCGGCATGTTGGCGACGGATCAATTTCGTCCGGCCGCCGCTTTGCGATCGCCTGGGGCTGCCGATGCCCTACGATACCGGCGGCCTGATGGTTTCGGCCGCTGCAGTGGCTAACCCGCCGGATTTCGACCGAGCCCGCGCCGTCGCGAGCTTCGACGGCGTGATGCGCGAGCTTATTCACGCGTTCAAGTTCCACGATACGCATCACGCCCGCCATCTTTTTGGACGATGGCTGGCTGAAGCCGGCCGCGAATTGCTCGACGATGCGGACATTCTGATCCCCGTGCCGCTGGCGCGCTGGCGGCTGCTGACGCGGCGTTTTAACCAAGCTCAGATTCTTGCAGCAGAAACGGGCCGCATTGCGAAGAAGCCCGTCAGGCCGTTTGCGCTCGTCCGGCCGCGCTCGACGCCACATCAAGTTGGCCTTACGCGTGCTCAGCGCCAGCGGAATGTCGCGGGCGTCTTTCGTGTTCCGGCGAATGAAACCACGTCCGTGTCCGGAAAAGCCATAGTTCTGATCGACGATGTGATCACGACGGGGGCAACCGCCTCGGCCGCTGCTCTGGCGCTGAAGCGCGCGGGCGCGCGGCGCGTCGATGTGCTGGCGCTCGCGATCGTTGCGAACAGTTCATCTTGAGCCCCAAAAACCGTGGCAAAGGCGCGGCACAGGGGCGCAAATATAACGATCAAGGTTGCATGGCCTCGCGAACGGCGTAGGCTTGATTCGGGCGAAATTCAGGGCCGGTGGAGAGGCGCCGACGTGATGCATAAGGTGACGGTCTATACGGCTGGCAACTGCTGCTACTGCCACATGGCCAAAGACCTGCTCAGACGCAAAGGTGCGGCCTTCGAGGAAATCGATTTAACGGGCCGAAGTGATTTGCGTGCGGATTTGAGAGCGCGCGCAGGGGGCCGTCATACGGTTCCGCAAATCTGGATCGGCAGCGTCCACGTCGGCGGCTGCGACGACCTTTTCGATCTCGAACGCTCGGGTAAGCTCGACGCCCTCCTCGCACAAACCACATCGGCATCCTGACAATGATTTCTCCGTCCAAGACGTCGTTCCGGGCGGCGCTGGTTCAGATGTGTGCCGGTCGCGACGTTGCCCGCAACGTCTCCGACGCCTTGGCCCTCATCAGCGAAGCTGCCGCGCAAGAGGCCGACTACGTGCAAACTCCCGAATGCACGACGCTGATGGAGATCGATACCGAGCGGTTGATGGCCGAAACCAAGCCGGAGACGGGCAACGAGGCCCTTGCTGCGTTTTCGGCGGCGGCGGCGGATAAAAAAATCTGGCTGCACATCGGCTCCATGGCAGTGAAGGTCGGAGACCGGCGGCTCGCAAACCGCTCATATTTGATTGCGCCCAATGGCGAAATCAGCGCGCGTTACGACAAGATTCACATGTTCGACGTCGATCTCGGCAAAGGCGAGGTCTATAGCGAAAGCGTCAACTATCAGGCGGGTTCCAGCGCAGTGGTTTCCGAGTTGCCCTGGGGACGGCTTGGCCTGACGATCTGCTACGACCTGCGTTTCCCGGCGCTGCACCGCGCGCTCGCCAAAGCCGGGGCATCCTTCATTGCCGGGCCTGCGGCTTTTACGCGGATCACCGGAGAGGCGCATTGGCATACGCTCCTCAGAGCCCGCGCCATTGAAACCGAGACATTTATTTTAGCGGCCGCCCAGGGCGGGCGTCACGAAAACGGCCGCGAGACATTCGGACATAGCCTCATCATTTCGCCCTGGGGCGAAGTCCTGGGCGAAGGTGGTACGGATCCCGGCGTCGTGATCGGCGACATCGATACACACCATATTGACGAAGTTCGGCGCAAAATCCCATCTCTGACACATGACCGGCTTTTCGACCTCGTCGAGGAGCGGTCTTCGCAGCTCGAAACGATAAGAAAGTAAATGATCAAGTACCGTCTTAGCTGCACCGACGGCCACGAGTTCGAGAGCTGGTTCCGCACCATTGCCGAATACGACGCCCAATCGCGCTCGGGTGCCGTGGCCTGTCCACTGTGCGGATCGACCGAGATCACAAAACAGCCGATGGCGCCTGCGGTCGTCTCCGGGCGCAGCAGCAGCAACGCAGGATTGCAAGCGCGGCCGCAGGCACCTGCCGATCAGAACACACGCGCTGCGATGACCGGTGCACTTCGCGCTTTCAAGAAGGTCGTTATTGAAAACTCCGAAGATGTCGGCTCGGCCTTTGCGGAAGAAGCCCGGAAAATCCACTTCGGCGAGGCGGAAGAGCGCAATATTCGTGGGAGCACGACCGTCGAAGAAGCGCAGGCCCTGCACCAGGATGGCATTCCGTTCGGCATTTTGCCGCCGTTGCCTGAAGATCTTAACTGACGCGACCGATCCTTATCGCGGCAAACCTCAGCCCCTGGAAATTTCAGTCAGGGTGTATTTCAAAGCGTCGGGCAGTGAGGCTGTGCTGAAGCTCGGCTGGCTATAGCCGGCGGCCGTCCAGACGTACCGGCCCTTGTCTGCCGTCCAGATACCGCGGAAGTGGCCGTCGCGCTCCACCAGTAGGCTTTCGAAAGACTGCTCTGCTGTGAACCCGCGATGCACAAAGCCTTCTTCGGCGTGAAGAGCTTCTGCCAGAAGCCCCAATCGAGCTGTTTTCATCATTCGGATGACCTGCAACAGAACGCCGGTCAATGAACGCGGCGGGAGCCACTTAGATCAGAGCGTGACGAGCAAGGCTTCCGCTCGGCGATCATCTGCCCTTGATTTAGAACGTCGTTCAATAGTTAATCGTTTTTGACCCTACGCGATTGATAACAACGTTGATTATAACTCTCGCTATCGCCCGACCGGAGACGCGGCGCGGTTCGCCCCGCAGGCATGCCCGAGAGCTTGTCGTGCCCGGCTGCAGAGGCATTTTGGTGGTTGCGGGCGGGGCGTGACACGCTAGAAACAATCATTAATCGGGACACGTCGGTCCCGCGGAGATCACCCAGCAGATGCCGTCAAGCGTGACCAGACTTGATACCTCCGCGCGCCCGTCGCCCCGTGCGGCATCCGCGCTCCGTCATGATTGGACACGCGCCGAAGCCCTGGCGCTTTATGAGCTACCGTTCATGGACCTGTTGTTCCGGGCGCAGACGGTGCACCGCGCGGCATTTGACCCGAACAAGGTCCAGATGAGCCGCCTCCTGTCGATCAAGACGGGCGGCTGTGCGGAGGATTGCGGCTATTGCAGCCAATCGGCGCACCATAAGACAGGTCTCAAGGCCTCGAAGCTGATGGAAGTCGAGCGGGTCATCGCCGAGGCCAAGAAAGCCAAGGCAGCAGGCGCGACGCGCTATTGCATGGGTGCCGCGTGGCGCAGTCCAAAGGCGCGCGACATGGACACCGTCGTCGCCATGGTCGAGGGCGTCAAGGGACTCGGCATGGAAACGTGCATGACTCTCGGCATGCTCACAGATGATGACATCGTGCGACTGCGGGATGCGGGCCTCGACTATTACAATCACAACGTCGACACCTCCGAAGCCTACTACAGCAAGGTCATTACGACCCGTACTTATGCCGACCGACTCGATACCCTGGCGCGGGTGCGCGACGCCGGCATGAAGGTCTGCTCAGGCGGCATCATCGGCATGGGCGAAGAGCGCGAAGACCGCGTCGACATGCTCGTGACGCTCGCCAATCTCGAAGAGCATCCGGAGAGCGTGCCGATCAACATGCTGATCGCGATTCCCGGCACGCCGCTCGAAAATGCCGAGCGGATCGACCCTATCGATTTCGTCCGCACCATTGCCGTCGCCCGCATCCTGATGCCGAGGTCGTTCGTGCGTCTTTCCGCGGGGCGTACCGATATGAGCGATGAAATGCAGGCCTTATGCTTTTTCGCGGGCGCCAATTCGATCTTCGTCGGCGACACGTTGCTGACCGCTGACAATCCGGGCGAAGACAAGGACAGCCTCTTATTCGCCAAGCTCGGCCTCGCGCCGCTCGAACTCGACACCGATCAAACTCAAGACCATGAGCCCGCGGTTTGCGCGGGTCGACAGGATGCCCTCAAATCATGAGCGTGCGCTCGACGCTTTGCAGCGCCGTGGCCGGTTGAGGTCGCTCGACGCGCCAGCCGGGATCGATTTCACGTCGAACGACTATCTCGGTCTTGCACAATCGCAGGAGCTTGCCGACGCCGTTGTTGCCGCGATCGAACGCGGCGTGCCGGTCGGGGCCGGGGGATCGCGTCTGCTTCGCGGCAACCATCCGGAGCATAAGGCACTTGAAGCAGAAGCAGCGCGTTTCTTCGGTGCGGAAACAGCGCTTTTCTTCGGCGGCGGGTTCATCGCGAACACGGCGCTGATGGCGACCCTGCCGTCGCGTGGGGACCTGATCGTCTACGACGAGCTAATCCATGCCAGCGTGCACGACGGCATGCGCCTTTCGAAAGCCGAGACGGCGGCTGCCAAGCATAACGATCCCCAAAGCATCGAAGACGCCATCAAAGCGTGGCGCGCATCGGGTGGCGTGGGGCAGCCGTGGATCGTCGTCGAAAGCCTTTACAGCATGGACGGCGACCGTGCGCCGATCGACGATCTCGCTCAGCTTGCGCGTCGCCATGATGCGATGCTGATTGTCGATGAGGCACACGCAACGGGCGTTTTCGGCCCTCAAGGCCGAGGTCTTGCGGCGCATCTCGAAGGCAGCGCCAACGTCATTACACTGCATACCTGCGGCAAGGCGCTTGGCGTGATGGGCGCGCTGGTGCTGGCTCCGAAGACGATCCGCGATTTTCTGGTCAATCGCGCACGGGCCTTCATTTACGCGACGGCTCCGTCACCGCTCGTCGCGGCGGCTGTCCGCGCGGCGCTCGAGATTTGCCGAAAAGAGCCGGAGCGACGCGAAAAGTTGCATCGGCTCATTACCTTCGCCGAAAGCGAATTGAAATCGAAGACGCAGTACGCGCCGTCGGGTTCACAAATTCAGCCGATCATCATCGGTGCTGACGCTTCCGCCGTTGCGCTCGCTTCGGCGATGAAATCCCGCGGCTACGATATTCGCGCGATCCGGCCTCCGACCGTGCCGGAGGGGACTGCGCGGCTGCGCCTGACCATCACGCTCAATACGGATGAAACCGTCCTTTCGCGCTTGGTTACGAATCTCGCTGCCGCCGAAGCGGAGATTGCGGCATGAGCACACGCATCGTCGTCGCCGGAACCGACACCGATATCGGCAAGACGGTTTTTTCTGCGGGGCTAACGCAGGCGTTGGATGGCTATTATTGGAAGCCGGTGCAAGCAGGGCTCGCGGGAGAAACGGACTCGGAGATCGTCAGCCGACTGAGCTGTTTTCCGGCGTCTCGTATCCTGACGGAAGCCTACAGGCTCAATACGCCTGCGTCGCCGCATTTCGCAGCCGAGCGCGACGGCGTCGAAATCGATCCTGAACGCCTGCGCCCGCAAGATCATCCGACGCCGCTCGTCATCGAACTCGCGGGCGGGCTCGACGTGCCGCTGACACGACGCCTGTTGCAAATCGATTTAGTCGCAGACTGGAAACTTCCGGTTATCCTGTGCAGTTCGACGCGGCTCGGCACGATCAACCATTCCCTGTTGTCGATCGAAGCTCTCAAGCGGCGCGCCATTCCAATTCTCGGCATCGCCTTCATCGGCGAAGAAAGCGCCGACAGCGAGCGCACGATTTCCTCCTTCGGGCGCGTGCGGCGGCTTGGTCGGCTGCCACGCATTCCTGAACTCACTAGCAGTACGTTGCGCCAGGCTTTTGCAGCGAACTTCTCGATTCCGGATCTTCTCGCCGTCGGAGCATCCGATCCATGAGCCGTTCGCCTGTCTGGCATCCCTTCACCCAGCACGGTCTTGAGCCGGATATGCTTCCGATTGCGAGATCGGGAGGTGCCTGGCTCGAAACTATCGATGGTCGCCGCATCTTGGACGGCATTTCTTCATGGTGGGTCATCACGCACGGCCACCGACATCCGAAGATCGTGCGCGCCATTCAAGAGCAAGCCGACAAGCTCGATCAGTTGATCTTCGCGGGCTTTACGCATGAGCCTGCGGAAGCCGTTGCGCGCGGATTGGTCGAAATTGCCCCGAGCGGCCTCACGCATGTTTTCTTTTCCGACAGCGGCTCGACCTCGGTTGAAGTCGCGCTCAAAATGGCGCTCGGGTATTGGAAGAATACCGGCAAAGCGCGAACGCGCATCCTCGCGCTCGAACATGCTTATCACGGCGACACGATCGGCACGATGTCGGCTGGTGCGCGCGGCGTATTCAATGCGGCTTACGAGCCGTTGCTGTTCGACGTCGGGCGCATCCCATTTCCCGAGAAGAGTGCCGAGCAACAAACATTTGACGCTCTTGAACAAGCATGCGGCGCCGGCGACGTCGCCGGTTTCATTTGCGAACCGCTGATCCTCGGCGCCGGCGGCATGCTGATTTACGACGCCGCAACGCTCGCCGAAATGCACCGCATCTGTGCGCGTTACGATGTTCTCTTTATCGCGGACGAGGTGATGACGGGGTTTGGGCGCACGGGAACGCTTTTCGCGTCGGAGCAAGCGAATGTTTCTCCCGATATCGTCTGTGTCGCCAAGGGAATAACGGGCGGCTCAATTCCGCTCGCGGCGACGCTCTGCACGGATGCCATTTTCGATGCGCATCTGTCGAAGGACCGCTCGCGCACGTTCTATCATTCGAGTTCCTATACGGCCAATCCGATCGCGTGCGCGGCCGCCGCCGCGAATCTCGAAATCTGGCGGAGCGAGCCGGTTGTCGCCCGTATCGGTGCGTTGGCGAAAACGCAGGCGGCATGCCTTCGCGGAATCGCAAAAGATCCACGATTTGAGAACGCACGCCAGATCGGGACGATCACGGCGTTTGAATTCAGTGGTGCGGGGACGGGATACCTAGCCGACGTGGCGCTATCGCTGCGCCGGAAACTTCTCGATCGCAATGTCCTGCTCAGACCTCTCGGTGCAACGATTTACGTCATGCCACCTTATTGCGCGACGGCCGATGATTTGAATGGCGTCTATGCGGCGATCTCCGAAGCTGCAGATGAGGTTCGGCCATGAGCGGCGTCGAAATCATCGGGCTTGGCCACTATGCGCCGGAGCGTATCGTCCCGAACGCAGAGATCGAAGCACGCTTCGGACTCGAGGCCGGATGGATCAAGCGGCGCACCGGCATCGACGCGCGACGGTACGCGGCGGACGATCAGGCGCTTTCCGATCTCGCTGTCCGCGCTGGCGATATGGCGATTGCGCAGGCCGGACTATCACGCGACAACATTGGTCTGTTGTTGCTCGCAACATCAACCCCCGATCATCTTTTGCCGCCAACCGCGCCGCTCGTTGCGCATCGTCTCGGGCTCGCAAATGCCGGGGGCATAGACATGGCTGGCGCCTGTGCAGGCTTTATCTATGCTCTGACGCTGGCCGACAGCTACGTGCGAAGTCACAGAGCGCCGGTGCTCGTCGTCGCCGCTAATATTCTTTCGCGCCGGATCAATCCGGTGGAGCGCGCCAGCAGCGTGCTATTCGCAGATGCCGCCGGAGCTGTACTGCTTGCTCCAAGCGAACGCGAGGATAGCGGCATTCGCGGAGCACACCTTACGGCTCAAGGCGCGCACTACGGATTGATCACGATTCCGGCTGGCGGCAGTCGGAAGCCGTTCTCAAAAGTCGATGATGCCAGCGAAACGTTGATGATCATGTCGGACGGTCAGGCCGTCTACGCAAAGGCGGTGGCGATGATGACGGGCGCGGCGGAAATCGCGCTTCGGAAGGCCGGGATCGTCGCAGCCGATGTTGCGCACTTCATTCCGCATCAGGCTAACGCGCGCATGACGGGAACAGTTGCGCTTCAGATCGGCGTTAAACCCGAAAGTCTCCGCACGACCGTCGCGGAATTCGGAAACAGTTCAGCCGCGACCATTCCATTGACGCTTTCGATATCGGCGCACGAGCACGTTTACCGCCAAGGCGATATCATCCTGATGACGGCGGCTGGCGCCGGATTAACGGGCGGCGCCGTCGTCTTCAGGTGGTGATTATTGCTTGATGCCTTCGACGTCGAGCGTCAGCTCAACTTCTTTCGAAAATGGTCCTAGATCGCGCATGATGCCGAAATCGGCGAGCTTCAGCGTCGTTGTTCCGGTGAAGCCATCGCGATAGCCGCCCCAGGGATCTTTGCCGCCGCCGACACGCTGCGCATCTATGGAAATATCCTTGGTAACGCCGTGCAACGTGAGTTTGCCGGCAATTATCGCCTTGTCCGGGCCCGAGGCTTTCACGCTTGTGCTCTCGAAGGTCGCGGTCGGAAACATTTCGGTATCGAGCAGGTCAGCGCCGCGCAGATGCTTGTCGCGCTCGGCATGATTGGTATCGACGCTCGTCGTATCGATCTCGATTTTGACTTTTGACGCATCAGGATTCTTATCATCGTAGGAAAATGTGCCGGAGAACTTATCGAACCGGCCTGCAATCCAGCTGAAGCCTAGATGCTTGATCCGGAAGTTGATCGACGCATGCACGTTCTTGGTGTCGATAACGTAATCCGCAGCCGTCGCCACCGTCGTCAGCGCGGATGCGAATGCTGCAACGGCAAAGGCGATCATTGCGATCTTCATCAGTGATTTTCCTCTTCTGGATTGATGGCAGGGCGCGGCGGCCCCGACCACATACGACTCAAAATTTTGCTTTTATCGACAAAGTGGTGCTTCAGCGCGGCAAGCGTGTGAACAACCGCGAGCGCGATCACGACATAAGCGACCACGCGATGGACGTACCCCGCGCTACTTTCGAGACCACGCATTTTAATGACCGACGGAACGTCGAACCAACCGAAGACATCGATGGGCTGCCCATCCGGCGTCGAGATCAGATAACCGCTAACCATCAACCCGAGCAGGAGGACATAAAATCCCCAGTGCGCGGCATATGACGCCTTCTGCTCGAGGGGCGACAGACCGTCGGGATCGGGTTTGATGTTCGTGATCCGCCAGAGCCATCGGACAAGCAATGCGATCAGGAGAAGGATTCCGACACTTCGGTGAAGATTGGGGGCGGCATTATAATAGGGACTGTAATAATCGAGCTTCACCATCCATACGCCGAGTGCGAACATGGCGAAAATCGCGACGGCCATAACCCAATGAAATAGCCGTGAGACAATCCCATAGCCTTGCGATGTGTCACGAAAATACATGATGGCCGGTCGCCCATCCCTCAGCTTCGGTGCAAGGGGCAAATGCGGATTAGCTTAGGCCTTTTCAAGACGTTCGAAGGGGGCGCTTCGGCCGGCAGTTGCGAAAACGGTCCGGCCGCGACGCGGGAGCCAATTTTAAACTTGACTCCAGAAGTATAGATTAGCTTAAATGCATCATCTGCCATTTGCGGGGCCTTGAACCCCGATACATTGGGGACTGACGATGAAACGTCCACACGTTGAAGGTGAGCACCTCGATGCGCATGACGTATCGAACGCGGCCCTTACTGCATCGATGCTTACGGCATCCGTCGGAATGATCTGGGACCTTGCCACAGGGCACGTTGCAGCATTCGACCGCATGCTTTCCAATATTTCAGACGACGGCCCGAATGCGCAGAACGCAGAGCAAGCCGCTGCGCCGCAACGGCGCGTGCCGTCCGTTGCTTCTGCTTCGTCGCGCATTTTCCATTCGATCCCAGGGAGTCGGACGGATGCGTAAGATTAGAAATCTCGAGTCGGCATCATCCTCGATCACAGAGGGCGAGCCTATATGTGCCGGCCATGCGCTTGGCTTTCCACTCCAAAGCGCGCTTGGATTCTCTTCGATCGAGAACATCACACTCGATGTCTTCCGCTGTATTTGCGACGTCTACGCCACGGCCTCGGCGCAGCCCTTGGAAGTCGCCGTAAGGTTCGCGGAAGACCAGCTCGGCGCCGTCGACGGGCCGTTACTCGTCGCTCGGGTTACCGCGCTGATGCGGGCCCTGCGCCACGAACGAGGCACCGGATTTTCTTACCTTAGCGTCGGCTGCCGGCATGTCTCCCCCGACGAGCTGACCATTACGGGACTGCTCAAGTCGGCGCGAACCGGCGACCGCCTTGCGTTCGAGAGCGGCATCGCGCTGGCGCTCAATAATGGTCAGATAACGGAATGGACCCGGCTCGCTGTGCGCTGCCTTGCGGATGCACAATTGCAGCATACCGAGCCACGGGCGGATCAGACAGCCGAATTCGAATGTCAGACCGTGCAGGCGCTTTATCTGCATTAGCGCATGGGCCGTGAGAGGCGCCGGCTGATTGGCCGATGGGACAAGGACGTGCCAGAAAAGACTGAAACACCAGTGCCGGCTGCGACGGGGGATGCAGGCGCTGCCGCGCGCAGTTCGCTCACGAGATATCTCGTGAGCGAACTGATGCGGGGCGAGCGTGAAGTCATTCTTGAGCACCGCGGACAGGATTATCGTCTACGCATCACGGAGGCCGGGAAACTTATTCTGAGCAAGTAGCTTGATGGCGCCGGCGTCTGCAGGCGCCGTTTACCGAATGAATCCGAGCGAAGATCATGCTCGGTCTTACGATACGTGTTAGAGCTCATGACATCCCGTCTCGCCGCTCTATGCACGTCGACAGCGGGCCGGCTCCGCATGAAACCCCAGCCGTCCGGCCCGCTGTTTCTCTGTTTCTCTAAACCGACGCTGCCGGAAAACTCACCTCGACACGAAGTCCGGGTGCGTTATCGGCAAGCGTGATCTTGGCGCCGTGCAGGTCGACAATCGCTGCAACGAGGCTCAATCCCAGACCGCTTCCATCCGTCGAGCGGGCGCGCTCCAACCGGTAAAGCCGGCGAAAAACATTTTCCCTTTCGGGAGGTGGTATGCCCGGGCCGGTATCCGTCACCTCCACCCGATAGAGTCCTGGAGATGCGCAAAGCCGCAATCCTATATCGGTTCCCGAGGGACAATGGCGAATGGCGTTCTCGACCAGATTCGCGAAAAGCTGGACGAGAAGCTCAGGATCGCCGCGTACGATCGCCGGATGCGCGACTTCGCTCGCAAAACTCAGCCTGTCACCCGCGTCCTCGGCAACGATATCGTAGACGTCATGGACATCGGCCAAGAGCACCCGCAAATCGACGTCTACAAACTTATCCTTGCGCGCACCTGCTTCAATCTGCGTGATGCGGAGCAGGGCGTCGAACGTCTCCGTTATGGAATCAATGTCTAGCAATGCTGCATCGACAGCGGACTGAAACTCCGCCGGACTTTTTGCCTTGCGACGCGCGTCATCGAGACGTTGCCGCAGCCGGCCAAGGGGCTTCTTCAAATCGTGCGCGATGTCGGATGACGATTGATTGACGTTTTCAATCAGCTTTTGCAGGTTGCCGAGCATGCCATTAACCTGGGACGCGACCTGATCGATGTCATCCTGCAGGCCGGAGATCGGTACGCGGGCGGAAATGTGGCCTTGCGAAACGCGCGCGAGAGGATTTGCAAAGGCGTCGATGCGGTGTTGCGTCTGCCGCGCGAAATAGATCGCACACAAGGCGATCGCCACCGAGGTTGCCAGGAGACCATACGCCAGAAGCCTCAGCAAAAACGACTTCATTTGCTTGACTTCGCTGTTGTCGCTGCCGACCAGCAAACTGCCTTTGGAGAGCGGCTTCCAGATCGCGAGGAATTCATCGTTCGGCTCGCCGCGATCCATCGAGAAATTTAGATTCGACCGCTTCAACGTCATCCATTGGGTCGACTTCGGAACGCCACGGACATTACCCGCAAGAAATTTTCCGTTCTTATCGACAAGCTCGACGATGAAGTCCGGATCGCGGACGGACTCGCTTTCCTCTGCGACGACCGTCACCAAGTCGTCAAAGGTCCTGTCTCCATCCAAGACCGCCAGCGAGTCGATATTCGTGCGAACGCGATCGCGAATGTCGCTGACGAGGCGCGCGCTCGCCACCAGATAGATGACGGTGAAGAGCGCAAGCACGGTCGTTATAAAGAAAAGGGAGAATGCGGCCGCCAAGCGAAACGGTGTGCGCCTAAGAAGATCTCGCAACGTCAAGCACCATCGTTCACGGTGTAGCCGCTGCCGCGGATCGTATGAATGAGCTCCTTGCCATAGGGCTTATCGATCTTTGCACGGAGACGCGAGATGTGCGTTTCGACGACGCTTGTCTTGGGATCGAAATGGAAACTCCACACGCGCTCGAGCAGCATCGTCCGCGTCACGACACGACCGCGGTTACGCATGAGGACTTCGAGCAACCGGAACTCGCGCGGCTGCAGATCGATCATATCGCCGCCGCGCGTCACCTTGCGGCTGACGAGGTCAATCTCCAGATCGCCGACCTTGAGCCTCGTCTCCTCGCCTTTGGTATGCGGACGACGCGCGAGCGCATTGACGCGCGCGAGCAGCTCCGAAAAAGCAAAAGGTTTGACGAGATAGTCGTCACCGCCCGCATCGAGACCCTCGACACGGTCGTCGACACCGCCAAGCGCCGTCAGGAACAGCACCGGCACCCGGCGTCCGGCGCTGCGAATGGTCTTGATGATCGCCAAGCCATCGAGACCCGGCAGCATGCGATCGAGAATGATGACGTCGTAATCTTCGCCTATGGCCTGTGCGACGGCGTCGCGACCGTCGGCCAGGTGATCGACGGTGTGACCTTCTTCCTCGAGGCCCTTCGAAACGTAGGCCGCCGTATTGGCATCATCCTCAAGCAGCAAGATTCGCATTTTCGTACACCGATGCGTGGGCTCATGGGATGGCGGAGCGCCGGTGGAATCCGCCTGCGCTCCCAGTATACGACGAGTTCCGGAACCGCGCACAATGGAACAGGCGCTATCTTTATAATCTGGGCATTCATGCCCGCCGATTGCGGCCGAAAAAGCTATGTTTTCCCTCGACGGCAAAGACGATGAGGCATGCCGTCAGGCTGCAGGCGGCAAAGCCCGCGGCGATTGGAAATACTGTACCGTTGAACGCGTGCGCAACTAGACCACCTGCCATAGCCCCGATCGCGGTCGAAAGGGAGCCGGTCACCGAGGAGGCCATGCCTGCATTATGACCCTGCGGTTCCATCGCAATGGCGTTGAAATTCGGCGCGATGAGCCCAAACAGGAAGAACGCACTGGCAACCAACGGCGCATAGACCAGAATGCCGGCGCTGCCGGCTGCCGTTGCAAATGCGAGGCAAAGCGACACCGCGACGAACCCCAGAAGCGCAGCATGGGACAGCCTTCGCATCCCCAAGCGTCCGACAAGCCGTGCATTGACGAAAGATGCGACGGCCATCACCGAGGCTATGGCTCCAAAGACAACCGGGAATGCTTCGCCCATGCCGAACACCTCGACGAAAACCTGTTGGGCGCTTGCGACATAGGCAAGGAGACAACCGAACATGAAGCCGCCAGCAGCACCGTAGGCCATCGTCTGGGAATCAAAAATTGCCGTCTTAAGCGAGTCGCGCAGACTCATCGCATGTTCGAGACCCAAGGCCGGGGCGGCCGTTTCCGGGAGGCGAAAACCGGCCCAAATGGCGATCAGGATCGCCATCGCCAACAGGGCGTAGAATGCCCAATGCCAGTCGCCGAGTTGGATCAGGGCTTGGCCGATTGACGGCGCCAGGACCGGAATGACGATGAATACCATCATCGCAAACGACATGACGCGCGCCATCTGCCGGCCGCCGTAGAGGTCGCGTACGACCGCGATCGCAATCACGCGGGGAGAGGCGGCGCCGATGCCTTGCACGAGCCGCGCCGCAAGAAGCATTGGAAACGCATTTGATATTAGGGCGGCTACCGTGCCGACAATGTAGATTGCAAGCCCCGCCATCAGTGCCGGCTTACGGCCGACGTGATCGGAAAGCGGACCGAAGAAAAACTGTCCGGCCGCGAAGCCTGCCATGTAGAGAATGACGACGAGTTGCCGATCGTTCGCGCTCGTGACGCCAAGTGCCGCGCCAATCTGCGGTAACGCCGGCAGCATGATATCGATCGAGATCGCCGTCAGCGCCATCATCGCCGCGGTGAGCACGACGAACTCGACGAACGACAAATTGTGCAGCGCTTGTGGCGATCCGGTTGAGGAAAGCACGTCATCCTCGCGCTCTAGTGCGTTCATTATTTTGTCTCTGAGATGCCCTGCCGAATCGGCTTGGGCGCCGGTCCTATTACGCCAACGAGAGCGGAAATGCGGCATGTAAGACGTCACAGCACCCCAGCCGCGACAGTCCGATCGCCGCCACTACTCATTTTGGGCTACGGATCGAGGATGTCAGCGCTCGTTTATATAGCGCCATCTATTTTGTAACTTTCCGGTCCCGGCATTAATTACTTCTTCGGGAATAAATTTTGGTACCGCAAATAAATGGTGATTTCGCCCATTCATCTTCTCAATTATACGCATGTACCGCATATTTTAATGTTTTTGATTGCGTCAACTCTTCGTGCCCCAACTTAACGCATTATTTCGCTTTATTCGGCAAGAACATTTCTCAGCGAAGCGGTGCCGTGAAGCACTGACGGCATGAAGCCCTCCCTCGCTCGGCCGCCTTCCGGAGCGGCATTTCCTAAGCACCATTGCGATGAATTTGCTTGCCTGCGGGCGAGCAAATGCGCGCGACGAAAGAAATCCAGAAAGCGGCGTGACAGCCGAAATTGAGTCAGGGTAGCGGAGTATCTCGTAATGGCAATGGATGACGTCGCGCAGTTCGACGAAGGAATCGCCGATCTCGATGTAAATACCGAAATTCTTTCGCTTAAAAAATCCCGCAACCAAGCATCGGCGAAAAAGAAAAAGCGGATTACCGCCACGCCCATTCTCCATTTCCTTTCGACTCAATCCTTTGCTAGTCCCTTCGACGTCAACATGGCCGTCGATGCGGGATACAAGGTCGTCGTCCCGCACACCGGAGTGCGGCTGAACGACACGCGCGCGCTCGTCCAGGACGCCATTTTCTCCCGGCCGCCGCACTATGGCTGCAGGACGGCGATGTTCATCGGCGGCAAAGACGCGCTTCTGGCGCTCGATATGCTGGCGGTCGCCAAGACGTCGCTCGTTCCACCCTTTCAGCTCTCTGTCCTGGCAGATCCCGGCGGCTCATTCACCACAGCCGCGGCCATGGTTGCCTGCGTCGAGAGCGTCTACCGCAAAAAGACGTCGCGAGCGCTCGAAGGCGCCAGCGTCGCCGTATTCGGTGCCACGGGCGTAGTCGGGTTTGCATCGGCTGTCATCGCCGCCCGCAACGGCGCCGACGTCAAGATCGTTTCTCACATGGGCCTGGCAGCGCTTGAACCCTTGGTGCGCGCCGGCAAGGAGCGCTTCGGCGTGACCCTCAAGCCGGTGTTGGGTGGTCGCGACGCGGACAAGAGCAAGATCGTTGCGAATGCCGACGTCGTTCTTTGTGCGGCTGCAGCCGGCATTCAGGTCTTGAAGGCGAAGCACTTCGAAAAATCGAAACGGACCATCGTGGTTGCCGACGTCAACGCCGTGCCGCCTGCCGGCATCGAAGGCGTCGAGCTATTCGATTTCGGCCGCACGATTGGAAAGCGTGGGCTGCTGTCTGTTGGACCCCTCGCGATCGGCGATATCAAATATAAGACTCAGGCGGGGCTCCTGCGTCGCATGATCCGCACGGATCAATCTTTGATGCTCGACTTCAACGATGCCTTTGCAGTTGCGCGGCAGTTCGTGCGTAAGAAGACGCGCTGAGGTCGAAACTTTCGCCAAAGGCTCGACTGCAGGTAAGGAGCCCGCTGGTTATCGCGGTTCCGATCCTCCGTGCGGTAGTCGCCTAAGCCTTTGTTTGTTAACAGCGTATACTGTTCTGCCACTTTCGATGCGCCTCGCCGACTGTCTCTCGGCAATATTGTATTACTCGTCGTGATAATTTTGCCATGGTTGAGGCAAAGGCTTTCGCGAGCGTGACCGTAGCGAGGGGCATCGGGGAGGGGGACTGCGCTTGTTTTATCGACGCCATTTTGCCGCTGCGCCGACGCGTTTGCTATTGGCCGCAAGCCTGCTTTTCCTTCTCATTCCGGCTGTCCAAGCATCGGCCAAGGAGACATCCGAAAGCTGTGACGCGTCGGCCAAGCTTGCCGTCCTCGTCTCGCCGCTATCACCCTGGAAAGGCGCGTCGCTGCGCGTTGTCTTCGCAGTCGAAAAACCGCTTCAAGGCGAGCTTTCGCTGATCGCACCGGATGGCAGCGTTGCACTCAAGTCGCGCGAACGCCGCGGCGGTCCGCCCTATTTCTGGTTCGCGGAGATCGCGAAGCCCGTCGCGGGAACATGGCGGGCGACACTCATCTCCGACGATGCAGCCGCGATATGCAGCAAAGTTACGCGCGAAATCGTCGTCGGCAGCACTGCAAAGCCAGCTTCGCAAAGCTCAGACAAAAGTGTCTGGCCCGTACGCGACTCCTGGAATCGCAAGACGGAGAATTTATATTCGGCCTGGATCGAAAAGCTTTTCGATGCGCCGCTTGACGAAGCACCGTCGTGGGCTGCGCTCCATGAGGTGCTGCGCAATCAATCGCGAAATTTCCTGTTTGACCATCTCGGACTCGGCGAAGACAGGAAGGGCCTCATCATTCGCCCCGATTGCGCCGATCTTCCGTATTTTCTGCGGGCGTATTTCGCCTTCAAGATGGGATTGCCATTCGGCTATTCGAAATGCTCGCGCGGCGGAGGCGGCAAGCCGCCGAGATGTCCGCAGTGGTGGAATATCCAGAAAGAGGAACCCGGCGCCGAGGAGCAGAAAGTTGCGGATGCGAAGCCGGGTTTGATTTCCGGGATATTCGGAGATGTTGCCGCGAAGCCCTCGACTATCCGTGGCCCATCAAGACCAGCCGGGCTCGTGTCGGGTTTCGGCTATTATTTGCGAACGACTGTCGCAAACGCAGTCCACTCGGGTGCCGGGCGAACGGCAGCGGACGACAATAAGACCGACTATTATCCGGTGGCGCTGAAAGAGGACACGCTCCGTCCTGGGACGATCTATGCCGATCCATACGGGCATGTTCTGGTGCTTGTGAAGCGCATCGCGCAGACGAGCGCCGCGGCGGGTGTGTTTCTTGCCGTCGACGGGCAGCCCGACGGTACGGTCGCGCGCAAACGCTTTTGGCGCGGTAATTTCCTGTTTGCACAGGACCCGGGGCTAGGCAGCCCTGGTTTCAAACGCTTCCGGCCGATTGTAGCTGACAAGAACGGCGGCTTACGACGTCTCGCCAATGCCGAGATTGCCAACGAGGCCGACTACGGCGACTTTTCTCTCGAACAATCCAAGCTTAGTGTCGAAGCGTTTTACGATCGCATGGACGACGTGATGTCACCGGCGCCACTCGATCCGCTGCGCGCCATGCAGGAGGCCATCACGGCGCTTGAAGAACAGGTGAAGGCGCGCGTCACGTCGGTTGAAAACGGCCGGAAGTATCAGAATGGCGGCGGTGCCGAGGTGGCCATCCCGAACGGCGCATCGATTTTCGAGACGACCGGAGCTTGGGAAGATTTTTCGACGCCGTCACGCGATCTTCGTCTGCTGATCGCGATCGACGTGGTTCGGGGATTCCCCGATCGCGTGGCGCGGCGCCCGGAGCGCTACGCGATGCCCGCAGGCAAGAGCGTCGCCGATGTAAAGGCGGAACTCGACCGCACGCTTGCCTCGGAGCTTGCAACGCGTAAGTTCGCCTATCTGCGCAGCGATGGCTCGCAATGGCCGCTGGCGCTCAAGGACGTGGTCGAGCGTACCGCCGAGCTCGAGATGGCGTATAATGTCAACGATTGCGTCGAGCTTCGGTGGGGCGCGCCGGACAAAGGCGATGAAGCATCAACGTGCAAGCGACGCGCGTCGGGAGCGCAACGGCAGAAGATGGCGGAGTATCGGCCATGGTTTCACGAGCGGCGACGGCCTGCACGCAACTAGGTTTATGCAAATCCAACCCTCACCGAATGTTGCGTGCGGAAGGGTGAAGGTAGCGGTTTGTGACTAAACTTATCCTTTCCGAGATTCGGCGCCGTTACGTGATTGAGCTTAGGCCGCTCGATTCTGCAACGGAGGCCGCGCTCGCCGCCGACCCGCGCCCCGGTGCGAAAGCCATCCTGGACACTATCGCGCGACGCCGTTTCGACCATAGGTCCGAAGGCCAGCGAATTAGAAAGTTGCTGCGCTTTGAAACCTCGCTTTGGAGAACCGGCGTGCAGTATGTCGCCGGAGTCGATGAAGCCGGGATGAGTCCGCTCGCGGGACCTGTGTCAGCCGCGGCTGTCATCTTCGCCCCGGGCGCACGTATTTCAGATATCGACGACTCGAAGAAACTCGACGGTGCGACGCGCGAACGGCTGACTATAGAAATCAAGAAGACGGCAATTGCCTGGTCCGTCGGCTTTGCCGAGGTCGAGGAAATCGACAGCATCAATATTTACTGGGCGGGCCTGCTCGCGATGCGCCGCGCGATCGAGGGACTTGCGTTGCCGCCGGAGCATGTTCTTATCGATGCCCGTCGCATCAAGGATCTTGCAATTCCGCAGCAATCGATCGTGAAGGGCGATGCCAAGAGCCTGACCATCGCTGCGGCATCCATTCTCGCCAAGACCGCGCGCGATGCGCTGATGCGAAAATTGGATGCAGAATATCCAGGTTACGGCTTTTCCAAGCACAAAGGCTATCCGGTGAAAGAGCATCTTGCGGCGCTCAATAAGCTCGGCGCATCGCCCGTTCATCGCCGGTCCTTCGCGCCGGTACGCGTCGCCTTGGGTTTGCCGCCTCTGCCGCCGTGGCCAAATTTCGACGGGACGACATCGGCAGCCCGACGTTAACGCGAAAGGCAGCATATTCACCGCTGGTTGAAATTGATTGATCCTTTCAGTGATCATGCATCCACCGTCGCACCTGCATCCGTAACACCGGCGTAGCTCGCACGTATCCAGCCGTGTGCGGTGTTGGATGCAGCTCCACATCATCATAGATACCCCCATTGAGAGCTGGGAGGTCGGCAGCTGCGGCTGGGGGCGAGAGGGGCGAGAGGGACAACAGCAAGAGCAAGCAAAGAGCACAATAAGATTTTGGCCACGATCGATGTCCCCGTGCGGGGAGGCATCCATTTGTCCCCCCGACATAAATTCGTCGGCGGGCAAAACGCGGGACAAGCAGAACGGCGCCCTGAACATCGTTCGTAATGCCCGTAAACTTCACTCTCCGAATTACCTTTTACGGTGGGCCAATATCCAGAGCGTGGCTTCCTCGAGATTCTCGGCAACGTAGCTCGTCCAATGGCCCAATTTAGAATCGTCTCCCGGACGGTACTTGCCAGTCCGAACGAGAATTCCGTTCAAGCCACTGGTGATTGCGCCCTCCACGTCGGCCTCCGCATCGTCGCCAATCATAACAACCTCATTCGCACGGCAATGAAGATCATCGACTGCCGTATGGAAGAAGTCCGCCGACGGCTTGCCGAACAGCATGGCCTGTCTATTCGCGGCAAATTCGAGGGCGGCGACGAAGGGTCCGGCATCTAGGCTCAACTCTCCGTCCGCGTCCTTGAAGTTCCGGTTCTTCGCGAGCGCCACCAATTCTGCACCGTCAATGACCTTCCGATATGCGCGATTGAGGCGATCGTAAGTGAAGTGTTCTCCGGCGTCTCCGACAACGACAGCCTCTGCGCAGCCACGCGGCAGGCCGGCGAAGTCCTCTTCCAAGTTGGGATGCACGACCAAAAACGGCGATAGCATGTGCTTTTCGAGATAGGCTCGCGCCAGCAGGGCTGGCGTCAACAACTCGTCGCTTGAGACATGGAGGCCCATTGTGCGCAGATCCGCGATCACCTGACGCTTCGAGCGGCGCGTGGTGTTGGTGATGAAGCGTAGCGGTAGCCCGACATTGCGCAGTCGTTCGACTGCTGGAAGAGCGCCTTCAAGGACGGTACTCCCCACGTAAATGACGCCCCCGAGATCTAAGAGAACGCCAGAGATTGCAATCGTGTTGTCGCCACGTTCTTGCATGCTCGACATCCTCATCATTTCCAGTCGCAGAGTGCGGCTGTCGGATCAGTTTCCGAAGAGTTCTAGTTTCCACCGCGGCTCCGGCTGGTAGGCCATCTCGGCTATCACTTTAGTCGCGTCACCTCGCCCTACTTTTGCTACCTCTTTGCTGAGGCGCTGCGCCATGAGATGCCTCGAAATTGTGCTCCCACGCGTGTACCCAGACAGCCGGGCTGCTTGAGAGCCAACTGGAGCATTGAATGGCCGACTCCATCGTCGAAGTAGGCGACTGTAATTCCGAGCCGCTGTCGCGGACGCTTTCAGCGGCTGGCGCTATGGCTTTGGTAGCCGCAATCGTCACCGCTTCTTTGCGACATGAATATCACCGCTTAGTACGGCGGCTCGGGCGTGTTTGCGAATCCGCTGTGCCTCTTGATATCGGATTGCTGGTCTTGCCGCATGTAGGTTCACTGCCCTTCGCTCGTGCGCGTCGATAACAGTTTTTGTGCTGCTCTTCAGGCAACGCCGTCGTCGGGTCTTTCATCGATTCACAGGTTATTCTTTTTAGCGCTCCCCGAGGACGAGGCAAAGTCATTGCCGATATTTCCTCGCCGCTCCTAGATGATGGCAGCGGTGCGGGGAGACGGTTTCGGGGCTTTCGAAGGGACACGCCGGGCCGTCCACTGCCCTTGTTCAGCGATCAGCGTCGCGTCACGACGACTTCCAAATATTCGCTGGGAACCACCATCGTTCCATCACCGGACCTATTCAAACGTCCGATCAGCTCGATAATATCCTGCGTCAGTACCTCCCTGCCCGTCGCGTCGAGCGCCTCGAAGGCCTTCAGCATCGGACCGTAATACTGTCGGAAGACATCCACAAAGTGTTGCGCCGAACGATAGCGGAACACGAAGTAGCGGGGCTCGGCGACCAGAGATGATGCCTCCGCGCGAAAGGTCTTTTCGATCCACTCCAAGGTGCCCCAGAGCGCAGGCGATTTAACGCCTGCCGGCGGCGGAAGATGCTTACCGATGGTCTTGAACATCTGCCCGATGAAGCCGTCGGGCGTCCAGTTGGCGAGGCCGATACGACCGCCGGAGCGGCACACCCGCAGCATTTCGCTCGCGGTGCGGCCCTGATCGGGGCTGAACATACCGCCGAAGGTCGATGCGACCGCATCGAAGGACGCATCCGTAAAGGGAAGATCCTCGGCATCTGCCTTCTGAAACGTCACCGGAAAGCCTTCGGCCTCGGCCCGCTGACATCCGCGCTGTAAGAGGTTATCGACGTAGTCCGTAGAGGTTACGTCACACCAGCGGCGGGCGGCGGCGAGCGTGAAATTGCCATTACCGGCGGCGACATCGAGTACCTTCTGGCCCGAACGCAAATCCATCGCCTCCGCCAGTCGCTCACCGACGATTTGAATCGTTACGCCTACGATTGCGTAATCACCCGACGACCAGGCCACTTGCTGTTTCGCTTTGATCGCCTTCAGGTCTGGAGTGCCAATAGGCGGTCGGCAATCGATAATTGTGGTCATGTTATCTCCAATCTTTGTGAGTGATCGCATGCTGCCGTCCGCTGGCGCATTCGGCTTTGCGTGATCATTCACTAGCGATGAAGCGGGCTCGAGCGAATAACTGGGCTGCCGCAATTCTTGCTCGCGCGTCCAAAAATCCGCTATCGTCCAATCGCGGAGCGCCACCGTCGAGCGGCCGCCCCCTAACCTCATGAGTTTTTTTGAGGCTTCTGTGAGCATGACCGCTGACGTGCTATCGGAAGTCTTGTCGGCCGTCCGGTTGACGGGCTCAGTGTTTTTCGACGTTACGGCGGCGGCGCCATGGGTAGCAGAGGCGCCGCCTTCGGCGGAGATCGCCGATGCCGTTATGCCGGGCGCCCAACATGCGATCGAATATCACGTGGTCACCCAAGGATCGTGCTGGATCTCCCTCGTCGGCGGCGCACCGTTCGAGCCTGTCCAATTGCGAGAAGGGGATATTGCCGTCATCCCGCATGGAGAGCCGCACGCGGTGTCGAGCGCGCCGGGAATGCGTGCCGAGCCGAATTTGGATCTACACCGCCGTTCGAACGGCGATAGCGACTTACCGTTCAAGCTCAAAACCGGGAACGACCGAGCGAGCGATGCGCATCTGATCTGCGGTTTTTTCGCCTGTGATGTCCGGCCATTCAACCCACTCCTCGAGGCGCTCCCGCGCTTCATGCGCATCGGCCGTGGAGCGTCACCAGCGACGGATGGTCTGCTGGAACAGTTTATCCGGGTGGCCTCAGCCGATATCCGCGACAAGCGAGCGGGCGCTCAAAGCGTTCTGAACAAACTGTCTGAGCTCCTGTTTATCGAGGCGATCCGAAGCCATATGGATGAGCTCCGCACTGAGAATATTGGTTGGCTCTCCGCGTTGCGTGATCCTTTGGTGGGCCGCGCGATTGCGTTGTTGCACGCCCAGCCGGTGCGGTCCTGGACGCTTGATGAACTTGCTGCGGAGTCGGGAGCTTCCCGCTCTGCACTCGCGAGCCGATTTACGCAGCTGATGGGATACCCGCCGATCCAGTATCTTACCCGATGGCGCATGCAGCTAGCGGCGAAGCGCCTGAACGAAAGAGGCGCGAAGATTGCAGCCGTGGCGCAAGAAGTCGGCTACGACTCCGAGGCTGCATTCAGCCGGGCATTCAAGAAGTTTTCCGGAAAATCACCGAGTGAATGGCGATCGCAATGAAACTTCGGGGCACCTAGCTGATGAATCGGTAGAGACCTTTGTGGCGTCGTCAGTCGCGTCGGGGCATGGCTGGCCTGCCCGACATCGCGATGCTTGAAGGCGTGAGGATTCCAAATGACTTTCGAAGAATGTGAAGAAATCGGTGACTGAGCCGATATCTAAGGCGTAGTGTTCGAGCAAACTGATGTTGACTTCACACTGTCCTGATGGAGCGCCCATCTTTACGGCGCGCTGCACGGCAGGGCAGGGGTCCGCACGTTAGGTGTGGATCCCATTTGCGGTGGAAACTCCAGCGCATCGAGACGACTTCGCGCTCGGAATGGCTAATACGCTTGGCAGCGTCGCGTTCACCCAACTTTAGTCGAAGACGAAATGCACCGCTTGGGATCGATCTCGGCCGGCCCCCATACTCGCTGACGTGCCAATGGCACGCTACTTCGAGGCAAGTTCTCGTCTCTCAATCGAAAAAGGAGTTCGTTTAGCGGGTTCGCTTTTTTGGCGATGGTTTCGGTCGATCACAGAACTCCTGCCTTGGTCCAGTTGACGGGAGCCATGATTCATAAAAGTTTATATGGCCTGAAAAACTTGGGGAGCGCGTGTTCTGAAGCTAGAAATCCTCATCTCGGCCATATTGTTCATCGTCGTTTGTGCGCTCGCGTACAAACTGGGATCCGCCGTCAACAAGAAACCCAAGCAGGATCCGATTTTTCACCCTGACGAAACATCGGCCTTTCAAGAGAGCTTGGTTGCATGGCCGTCGTCCGGAGCGACTGCGGCCTCTATCCGAATTGCGACATCTGTAACTGATCCGCCGCCGGCGGCGCCTCTTTCCGCGTACCCAAAGCCAGACGCTGCTGCAACAATTTCACCGCGAGCGTTGGAAAACAATCCGCCGCCCGCTCCTCTCAGCGGAGTAAAGCCGGCACAGCTTTCGGAAGATTCAGCCACCCGTCTCTCGACCAATCTTCGCAATGCAGGTGAGGACACCGCACAGTCATTGCCTGACCGCGCCATAGCCGGAGAGCCAAATGTTTCGAAGACGCGCGACCCATCGGCGCCGCCGCGTGTAGTGTCTCCTGTCCCCACGTTCAAGCCGGACCTTTCAGTACCTGCTAACGCCAAATCGTATCAAGCGCCGGACGTCGCCGCGACGCTAAGGGGTGAAAAGCTATTTGCCGAACTTCGATCACTGGCTTCACCTCGGCCGCCCGCTGAGTGCAACAGCTGTGAGCCGAGGGTCACTCCTGACGTCCGGGCGACGGTTGCCCCGGGAGCAGTTGTGCATGCCCATCATCCGGCGCCAGTCGAATCCCCCGCGCAGCCCCTGATTTTCGAGGGAGTTCGGCCGGACGTCCGAGCAACACTTCCGCCAGCGTGACGAGATTTCGCCGCAATCGAGTCTCGAACTCGACAATCACAAAGTTGAGCGATAAATGCGCATGCGGATGGGTCCTTTGCCGCGCCGTTGTCGACGGCATGGCGGGGCGAGCGCTAAATTTGCGCACTTAACAACTCATTACAACTCATTCGCGCTGCCTTTTAGGTCATCTCACTGTGACTACGCCGCTGTGCCTGCCAGCGCGCCAAAAGTCCAAAGGCAACGCCGCTCACTGGCCACACGATGGCTCCGGACACGACCACGAACGGGCTCGAGTACTCGAGGAAGTCGTTGACAACGAACATCAGTCCCAGCGGCATGCCCCAGGAAACGATACCAAAAAACACCGCCTCGCGAGTAGTCAACATTCCCCACGCATTATTTTGGGGAGCGCTGAAATCGGACAGGCGGCGCACCACGATGCTCAATGGAACACCAACCAGAGCTCCAATGGCAAGTGCCGCGATCAACGGCGTCATCGATCCAATGCTCTTCAGCTGTGGTACGGCATGCAGGAAAGGCAACGCCGCGCACGACACGGCCGCGTACATCCAGCTGCCAAGGCAAGCAATAAGCATGCTAGATTTTTGTGACATGGGGCAACTCCTATTGAGGTGTCGTGCCCATGTAGGTCCACCCCGCAACCATTGTCTGTTCCCCACGTGATATTCGGCGATGTTGTAGTTTGCAGGCAAGGTGTTCAGAGCTGTAGCAGTTTGGTTGGACTTCTCCGCTTAAAGTACTGGCGCATCGTCGGTGTCGTGGAATCATTTTTGGAAGGGCACACGGCGTTGGAGAGGCATTTGCGTGCGGTCGCGTCCTACTCCATCCAGGCCGATACCGGACCCGTTGCGGAGTTGTTGAATTCGCAGCCGCACGACAGGCGGAAAAATCCCTGGCGTTTGAGCCATGCCGAAAGGTGGTTGCGGCTCCGTTGATTGCCGCAGCGGCACGCGCGGGGAAGCCGGCCCCTGCGCAACGTGGTCATGCGGCGGGCCACCATCGCTTGCAAGAATTCCCTTGAAACAATCTGCAGCAATGAAAAAAGCTCGTTCGCGTTAACTACGCAATTTCAGATTGTTAGATCGCTCCACCGAGACATACGCCTTTGTCGCGCGCTCTTTGCAGAGCTTGGGCCTCGTCCAGTAGCCGTTCTACGCGCGCCTTTCGAGAGCGGCAATACGCTCGCGTTCTTTGCGCTCTGCTTCAGCTTTCTGTTTTCGCGCTTCGACGAACTCAGCTTTACAAAGACGCACCGCTTCCTGCGGCATTGCAGTTAAGCTGCGGAGCCTTCTCCGTGCATCCAGGCTAAGCCAAGCTCCCACGCCACGGAAAGAATGATCGATCCGACAAAGAGACCAATAACTCCATGGGCGATCATTCCGCCGATAGCACCGATGATGATCAGTAGCATCGGCGCGGAGAGACCACGTGCCATAACGATTGGCCTCAAAAAATTGTCGATCAGTCCGACAGGAACCATGTAGATAGTGAAGAGAAGTGCATGTGCTGTTTCTTGGGTCAGCCAACTCCAGATAATAATGGGCAGAAAAAGAACTGCCGGGCCGATCTGAATGATCCCGAGAACAAGCGACGCGAAAGCGAAAATGCCCGCACCGGGCACGCCTGCCACGAGAAAACCTATTCCCGCTAGAAAGGATTGCAGCAGAGCCACGCCGATGATTCCGCGAGACACGTTGCGGATCGTTGCGCCAGCCAACTGCACCATCTCCGTGCCACGTGGCTTCAGCACGCGTTCCAATATCTGAGCAATGAAATCGACAAGCTTTGGGCCCGGGCAAAAGAGGAAGCCCGAAATAACAATCGAGAGCAAGAATTCAAGCAATCCGACTAAGACGTTCGACGCCGCTTTGAGTAGCCAACCAACCATGGGCTTCAACACTGGCGCTAACGCGGCAAGCTGCGCGCCAATATCTGTCACGGAGCGTAGCCAGAATTGATAGATTTGTTTGCCGGCTATTGGCCATTGCTTGACCGATTCCGGAGGTAATGGGATCGATAAGCCGCTCTCGAATTTTTCGGCGACGAAATCGACTCCATTGAGTAGACCGAAGCCAAGCCACACCACTGGCGCAAGTATGACAAACATACAAAGCAACGTCACGAGTGCTGCGGCGAGCTTCTCATTATCAAGCCAATGCTCGAGCCAGCGAAATACAGGGTAAAGAGCCACAGTCAAAATGGCGCTCCATACCAAAATGGTGAGGAACGGGGCAACGATTGCGAAAGACCAATAAGCAAGCAACCCAAGCAAGCCGACACGGATGGCAATATCAACACCCTCGGCACGTAAGGCTGTTCGTTCCTCCTGCCTATCACTCTCGATGGGCATCGGTCGAATTCCAATTGGCGATTCTGCAATTAGACAGCTTGCTTGTCGAAACGATGCTTTGGCTTAGGATCACTTCAACTAAGCATCGGGTTAAAGCGCAATGATAGCCTACTCATCAGTATCAGGCCATCCTCAAAGCCCACGGTCGTCCGCGTTGGAACAGGCGGCAAAGGCAACATAGCGCGGCTTGTGCTTGGCTCTGTTTCGAGCAGCGTAGTTGCTCACGCGCACTGCCTGTAACGGCCACAAGATAACGGAAAGCGCTCGGCATGCCTGCTCTTATTACACGGCGTGGAAAATGTTGCGCGATGGGAATTAGAATATAAGCGCCGAGATCACTTCATATATTGCGCTTAATCGTTGATATTCCGGTATCGCGCCGTGTATTACGCAACCGGTTTAATATTCGGCTTTGCCGCTGGACGAGTCGAAGGTCTGAATTTCTCGCGTATGGCTTGGAAGGTGACGTAAAGAGACGGAATCGCGAATATTCCGATGAAAGATGCAGCTATCATTCCGCCGAAGACTGGTGTTCCGACATTTCGGCGCGCGAGCTCGGATGCTCCGACTGCGACGACAAGAGGAAGCAATCCCAGAATAAAGGCAAAGGAGGTCATCATCACCGGACGGAAGCGCAGGCGACTTCCCTCCGTGGCGGCTTCATCGAGCGCGACCCCTCGCTCGCGTTGTTCTTTTGCGAACTCGACAATCAATATGCCGTTCTTGGCGGCGAGCCCGATAAGGACGACCATGCCGATCTGTCCATAGAGATCGAGTGTCAATCCCCCGATCACGATGGCTGCAAAAGCCCCGCACACGCCGACGCTAACGGAGAGAAGCACCGGCACCGGAATGGTCCAACTTTCATAGAGAGCCACCAGGAACAGGTAAGCAAAAAGTAACGCAAACCCGAGTATGAGTGCGGTTTTTCCTTCGGCTCGTTTCTCCTGGAATGCCGTATCCGTCCATTCCCCGGCATATCCATCCGGCAGCGTGCGTGCGGCGACAGCCTCCATCGCATTCAGCGCTTGGCCTGAGGATACTCCCGCTGCAGGCGAACCCTGGACCGTCACGGCGCGAAGGTTGTTATAGCGAATGATCGATGGCGGACCGACGACGGTTCGAACCTCGACAAGACTGCGCATCGGGATCATCTGGCCTTTGCCGTTGCGTACGTTGATCCGGTAGAGATCGTCGATGCTTGAACGATCTGCAGCATCCGCTTGAACCTGGACCTGCCAGGTGCGGCCATACAGGTTCATGTTGTTGACGAAATATCCGCCGAGCGACGCCTGCAATGCTTGAAACACGTCGTTGAGCTTAACGCCCAGGATCTGCGCCTTGTTGCGGTCGATATCGAGGTAGAGTGAGGGATTCGTTGCCGAAAAAGTGCTGAACACGCGGTCGAGTTTCAGATCCTGATTGGCGGCGACAAGCAAACCACGCAAAACCTGCGCCAAGGCTTTCGGGTCTCCCCCGCGAAGATCCTGTAGGACATACGCGAAGCCCCCGCCGGAACCGAGGCCGATGATCGGAGGCGGGGCCAGGGGCACGACCGTGCCTCCGGGAATCCCGCGGAATTTGGGACCGAGACGTTCGATCAGCGAACGCACGCCCAGCGAGCGATCCTTGCGTTCCTCGAACGGCTTTAACGTCACGACCATGAACGCAGCATTCGACTGCGAAAAGTTATCGATAAAATTCAGTCCGATGACTGAGGTCACGTCCTGGACGGCTTCTTCGCCCTTGAGGATGGCTTCAGCCTTTCGCACGACATCGATCGTGCGACCGACCGATGCGCCGCCGGGAAGCTGTGCGAGCACAAACAATGCACCCTGGTCGTCTTCCGGGAGGAAACCGGTCGGGGTCATCTTGGCCAAACCATAGGTGCCCGCCAATGAGATACCCGCGAGCGCGAGACCGATCAGAGAAATTCGCAACAGGCGCGCAACGGCCGCCCCATAGGCGTCGCGCACATAGTCGATCGCCCGCATGACCGCGCCGATCGGGCCTCGTCTCGGTCCATGATGTGGCTTGAGGAGAATGCCGCATAAAGCTGGCGAGAGCGTAAGTGCATTGATCGCCGAGAGAAACATCGAAACGGCAATCGTCACCGCGAACTGGCGAAAGAGTTCTCCGGAGATACCCGGAATAAAGGCGACGGGCACAAAGACGGATAGCAGAACCAACGTTATGGCGATGATCGGCGCCGTGATTTCGGCCATGGCTTTTTTGGTGGCCTCGGCCGGCGACAGCTCCGGATGTTCCTCCATTACGCGCTCGACGTTTTCGACAACGACGATTGCATCGTCGACCACGATTCCAATCGCCAGCACAATTGCCAGCAATGAGACCGTGTTTGCGGAATATTCTATCGCCAGCAGGACAATAAATGTGCCGATCAAGCTGACCGGAACCGCCAGCGTCGGTATTAGCGTAGCGCGGACACTTCCTAGAAAGAGGTAGACGACGAGCACCACAAGAATGAAAGCCTCGATCAGCGTTTTGCGCACCTCATGGATGGTGTCCGTCACGAACTGCGTCGGGTCATAGGTAACCTTCCACGCCATGTCGTCCGGAAACCGCTTCTCGGCCGTTTCAAGCTTGGTGCGCACCGCTTTCAGGGTGGTGATCGCATTGGCCCCTGGCGACTGGTAGATCGCAACAACGGCGGCGGGCCCCCCATTGAAGAGAGTATCGCGATCGAGATTTGCTGCTCCCAGCTCAAGTCGGGCAACGTCGCCCAACCGCAGCACCGAGCCATCAGGGTTTGTCCGCAGCACGATCTTCTCAAAATCGGCAACGCTATTGAGGCGGCCTTTCGTCTGGATGTTGAGTTGGAGCTGTTGATCGTTCGATATCGGCCGTGCACCGATACGACCGACGGCGGCCTGGACGTTTTGAGCCTGGATCGCATTGATGATGTCACCCGTTGTCAGTCCCAATCCGGTCAGTCTATCGGTTTTGACCCAGGCCCGCATCGCGTAGTCTTGCGGGCCCCAAAGCACCGCGTCACCAACGCCCGGAGTGCTCTTGATTTGATCGAGCAGATTGATCGTGACGTAGTTGGATAGAAAAAGCGGATCGTAGCTATGCTTGGGCGAGTAAAGCGCTACCACCCCAAGCAAGGCTGAGGATTTCTTCTTGACGGACACGCCCTGGCGCTGAACCTCGGGCGGCAAGCTCGACAGCGCAACCTGCACGCGATTGTTGACGTTGACGGTATTGATATCTGGGTTGGTGCCAAGCTCGAAGGAGCAGATCAGCGTATAGCTGCCGTCGTCTCCGCTGACGCTCTTCATGTAGATCATTTTGTCGACGCCGACGACCTGCGCTTCGATGGGTTGCGCGATCGAAGTGTCGACAACGGATGAATTGGCTCCCGGATACGTCGTCGTCACCTGCACTTGCGGCGGAACGATATCCGGGTATTGAGCAAACGGGATTGCGTAGAGCGCTAGGATGCCGGCTATCGTCGTGACGATCGCGATGACAATGGCAAGTCTCGGGCGATCAACGAAGATAGAGGATAACATCCTTCAACTCCGATCTTGGAGTTGAGGGGTGGGCGTCGCGATTACAGCTGTGCCGGGGCGCACGCTCTGCAATCCGTCGACAATAACCTGCTCTCCTCCGCTCAAGCCTTCCTCAATGACAATATTGGTGCCTCCGCTTTCGCCGCCGGTCCTTACCCTCCTGATAGCCGCTTTTCCTTCATCCACGACGAATACGTATGTCCCTTGCTGATCCGCGATGAGCGCCGACTGCGGGATGACGACTTTTTCCACCGGCTTTCCGGCTTTAATCGATACATGGACGAGCTGCCCGTCGACGAGCGCGCCCTTCGGATTCGGAAAGGAGGCACGAACGAGTACGGTATCGGTCGTCCGATTGACCGTAACGTCGACAAAATTGACTGTACCCTCCTGGTCGTACTTGCTGAGGTCGGCGAACCGCAAACTTGCTTTCAACTGGGTGACGTCGAGCTGTTGTCCCGTTTGCTGCAAACGCAGAAATTCGCGTTGACTGACGGGGAACGTAACGTACATGGGGTCCTGACTGACGATGATCGTCAAAGGCCCGCTTTCGGGGCTTACGACATTCCCCTTGGTGACGTTCGTTCGACCAATTTTCCCGGTCACCGGAGCAACAATATCAGTGTAGCTGAGGTTGATCTTGGCCGTGTCGAGGTTTGCCTGATCGATAAGAATTGTGCCCTTGGCTTGTTCATCGGCGGCGCGTGCCTGGTCTCGGGCAACGGCCGAACCAACATTTCTCTCATACAATTCTTCAGCACGTTGCAGCTGGACTTCGCTCAATACTTTGGCGGCCTTACTCCGGTCGAGCGCGCCTGCGGCCTCTCCAACCGCGGCCTGAAACAGGCCCTTCTCAATTTTGTAGAGGGAAGCGCCGGCTTGGACTAAATCCCCTTCCTTGAATTCGACCGCTTCCAGGTAACCGGTGACACGCGCCTTGATCTCAACCCGGTCGATTGCCTCGATACGTCCGACGAAATCCAGTGATTTGGCGATTGGCTTACGCTCGGCGGCTACGACGCCGACGGAGACTTGTTGAGGAGCAGACTGAGAAAAGGCCAAGGTAGACATAAAATAAAGCGCAACGACTAGAGCTAATTTGCTGCGCATGCTCCTGCTCCATAATCACGATAAGCGTCGTGGAGGCCCGCGACTGGAAAATTCTAGTTAGTAAACGAGGAACTACGTAGAGACAGAAGGTCTATGTCGCTTGCCGCGACATTAAATTAGGTCCTACTAGAGTTGATGATTGAATCGCGCACCAATTCTATCGAGAGCCCATCCAACGATTAGGATGTTGGCTACACCGGTCACGCACCACAGCAAAAACGTCCAAGCGCCTCTAATTGCGCATTCTGATCTGCCTGCTGTCGTCCAACACCATGCGCGCTCGATGTAGAGTGTCATTTCGCGAGTGGCGATGCCCCATAATAGGATAACGAGCACCAAGATTATGGCACCCAAAACAACTCCAAACGCTTGCTTGAAGATGGACACGCTATAGTCCTTTTGGCGGTATGCTAGCAAAAACCCGCGCTGGCGCCAAGGGGCGTCTAATAGGTGTCGTGCTTGCCAGTGGCTCGACAGATCAAACTCGTCAGCAAAGCATCAAGCAAACATCACTACACAAACTGTTGGACGCTGAATTGATAGCGGCTTAGTATTAGCACGAGATAGCTAAATAAATTTTAGCCTACTTTATTATCGATTGGCTTCGTTAAATTTTAGGGCAAGCGCCCCTTAATTAGAAATGGAAGCACCGACATTACGCGAAAGAGCAACATCCCATATGTGATGGATTCGTAAAATGCGGATAACATCGGCGGCCTTTCGATGTCTGATAATCGCAGTGGCTTCCCTGCTAATTGTTGTTCCACTAATTAATGTTGCGAAGGCAGAGGAAGCACAACAAGAACAGACAGAGCAGAAACTGAAGCCGGAGCAGCTTGAGCAGCTCGTGGCGCCAATTGCGCTTTATCCAGACTCGCTGCTTTCGCAAATCCTCATGGCTTCCACATACCCGCTTGAAGTCATTCAGGCCTATCGATGGACGAAATCGAATCCCAAAACAAAAGGTAAGGCCCTTGAAGACACCATGCAGGCTCAGCCATGGGATGCCAGCGTCAAGTCTCTCGCGGCATTTCCACCTGTCTTAGCAATGCTGAACGATAAGCTGGACTGGACCCAGCAGCTCGGTAACGCCTTTCTCGCCCAACAAGCCGATGTTCTGACTGCCGTGCAAACCCTTCGCGAGCGCGCTGATCAAGCAGGCAATCTCAAGACGACGAAGCAGCAGAAGGTGACCAAGTCATCGAGCGGATCGCAATCCTACATAGAGATTGAGCCGCAGGATCCATCGGTCGTGTACGTCCCCGCCTACGATCCCAATGAAATCTATGGAACTTGGCCTTATCCATCTTATCCACCCGATTACTGGTATCCTCCAGGCTACATTGCAGGTCCTGGAATTTGGTGGGGCTCAGGCATCCTAGCCGGGGCCGTTCTCTGGGGAATCGCCAACTGGCCGAGGGCCGAGCTCTGGATCAACGCTAACCGATATAATCAATGGAATCGTACTAACATTGGCAATGGGAGATGGGAGCATAATGTTGCCCATCGAAGAGGCGTGCCGTACGCCAACAGACGTCTCAACGATCAGTTTCGCCGACCGTACCAAGGAAACTTCTCGGCGGCCCGGGAACAGTTCCGAGGTCGAGCTGAGGCGGGTCGGGCGGCGTTAGCAGGTGCTGCAGGTGGTGCATTTGCCGGACAAGCGCTCAAGAATCGCCCGTCGCAACGGCCTGCCCGTTCCGGTCAAAACACTCGGCCGAGGGCGACAGCCTTCGATCGAGGAGGTGGAGGGCCGAGCGCGCGACGCGCCAGTGCCCGGGGTCGATCTAGCCGTGCGGCGTCATTCAATCGCGGTGGCGCAAGGAACTTTCGAGGCGGCGGTGGAGGATTCCGCGGCGGTGGATTCCGAGGTGGTGGTTTTCGTGGCGGCGGGTTCCGGGGTGGTCGACGTTCGGATATCAGGGTCAAGCACGATATCGTTTTCCTTGGCCGGCTTTCGAACGGATTGGGCCTTTATCGGTTCGCGTACAATGGCAGTTCAAAACTCTATGTCGGCGTGATTGCTCAAGAAGCTTTGAAAATCATGCCGCAAGCCGTTGCGCACGATCGGGACGGGTATCTGGTCGTTGATTACAGCGAACTCAGCGTGCCTTTCCAGACTTACGATCACTGGATCGCTGCGGGGGCACGGCTGCCAAAGCTTAATCCGCATTAACGTGCGAGGATTCTGCCGATGTCTCAATTCAAGTGGTCGCACAATTCTCTCTGCTCGCTAGCGTTGCTTTCTTTCGTGGTCCTGCTTGCACTCTCGTTTCAGCTGGCAGCCGCAGAGGCGAGCCGAAAGGCATTCGCCACGCCCGAGGACGCCGTCAAATCGCTCGTCGATGCCGTAAAGGCAAATGACGAACAAGAGCTCATTTCCATACTCGGCCCATCGTTGAAGGAGTGGATCGAGTCCGGCGATCCCATCGCTGATCGCGAAGCCAGAGAAAAGTTCGTGGCTGACTACGAACAGAACAAGGAAATAGATACCAGTGAGGCGGGCAAAGCGATCCTGGTTATTGGAGAAGATGAATTTCCGTTCCCGATACCGCTCGTGAAAACGAACGACCAATGGACTTTTGACCCCGAGCAAGGCAAGCAGGAAATCATTGATCGACGCGTCGGCACGAACGAACTCGACACGATCGAAACATTGTTGGCAATAGTGGATGCGCAAAACGATTATGCCGAGCTCAATCCACTCGGCAAGGGCGCGCCCGAATATGCGCGCCGGTTCATCAGCTCTCCAGGGAAACATGACGGCCTTTACTGGCCGTCAAATCGATCGGAAGCGCAAAGCCCGCTAGGCACGCTTGTTGCCGAAGCCGCAACAGCAGGATATCAGCCGACCACAGAAGGTGGCGAGTCGTCGAAAAACCCATACCACGGCTACTATTTCCGAATGCTCACAGCCCAGGGCTCTCACGCTCCCGGTGGCGCATATTCCTATCTCGTCAACGGCCGGATGATCGGAGGATTTGCAGTAATCGCTTGGCCGGCAAAATATGGTGCCTCTGGGTATAAGACTTTCATGATCAATCAGGACCAGACAGTCTACGAAACAGATCTAGGAACAAACACCGCAGCCGAGGTGAAAAAAATTCGCACATTCGATCCCGATAAAAGCTGGAAAAGGATCGATACGAATTAGTGCGAGACGCGGGTCGCAATAGGTCGACACCCGTCTAGTGGAAGATACCAATGAGCGTAGGCAGACAGATTGCATTGATTTCACTGGCGGCAAAGAGTGCCATGGACTGAGCGTACTGTGTATCCAATGTGAGGTTGAAATGAAATTAATTAGCTTGTTTTCGAAAATCCATTTGATCCAATTTCTTTCTCTTTTGCTTTTGAGCGCACCCTGGACAGCCCCATGCCTCGCGGAAAACGGGATACCCAAAGCCACCGACCAAGCGGTTGAGGATGATACACGCAAAGCGTTCACGCATCTGGACGATTATCTAAAAAACAACGCGATCAAGTTCACCACATCATACGATGCACAAAGCATTTCACTTGGTACATCGCGAGGTGCGGCGCGATTTTATGTCGAACGTCCGAACTTATTGCGCCTCGAACTTTCTGGTGACGGTTTCTCGTACTTGATGATCTCCGACGGCAAAGTCTTCACCATCTACGATGAGAAAAAGAAGAAGTACGCGCAGCGGCCCGCAACCGAACGACCGATAGAGGCCGTGAACCTATTTACTGGATTAGCCGCGTTCCAAGCGCGAGTACCGCAATTTTTCGGGTTGGTTGGCGACGTTGCGAACGGCAACATCGAGCTGAAAGTCACAAAAGTGGGTGTAGACCGCGTTGGTGGCTTGGCGTGTGTTCGATACGATATGCAATACGTGTCCCAGGCAGATTCCGACAAATGGACGGTTTGGCTCCGCGCGGATGGTGTGCCACTTCCGTGCAAGACTTTCATCGAGAGCTCCGATGAAGGCAGCAAGCAAACCAATCTGTACAATTGGGAAAACAAGGCTCCGCAATCCGAAAAATACGTCTTTGTCCCACCGAGCGGTAGTACGGAGGTCGGCATCAGCGAACTATCTCTGCGACCGCTCCAATGAAATGTCTTGTTCCGGCGCCATCGATTCTTAGTGCGGTTCGGGAATAAATTTGAATGAGTGTGTTTCGCGTTCCGAAGGAGCGGCGACGTGCCGCTTCGGAAGCTTGACCTTCTCGCGCTTTATGTCCGTGTAAGGAATGCGACTAAGAAGATGCTCTATTATATTCAGCCGCGCCTTTCTTTTATCGTCAGATCGCGCGACGTACCAAGGCGCCCAAGGGGTGTCTGTCGCCGCAAACATTTCATCCCGGGCCCGCGAATAGTCATCCCAACGGGTGTAAGACTTCAAATCCATCTTGGATAGTTTCCAGATTTTTCGCCCGTCATCGATCCGTGCTTCAAGACGGCGCGTCTGTTCATCGGCGCTTACTTCCAGCCAGTACTTAATCAGGATAACTCCAGAGTCGATGATGGCCTTCTCGACGTCGGGCACGATTTTCAAAAATCGCTCGGCCTGTTTTTCCGAGCAGAATTCCATTACGCGCTCGACACCTGCGCGGTTGTACCAACTGCGATCGAAAATTACGATTTCCCCACCCGCCGGCAGGTGTGGAAGATAGCGCTGAATGTACATTTGAGATTTTTCCCGCTCGGTTGGAGCGGGAAGCGCAATCACACGGAAAATTCGAGGACTCACTCTTGCTGTTATGGCTTTGATGGTTCCGCCCTTGCCGGCTCCATCGCGCCCTTCAAACAAGACGCAAATTTTCTTTCCTTCGCGCCGGACCCACTCCTGCAGCTTAACGAGCTCTACGTGAAGACGCTTCAGCTCACGCTCATAGTCCTTGCGTTTGAGTTTTTTTTCGGCAGGAGCTTCTTCATCAACGTGCGCTTCCGCGCTTCTACTTTTTTCCATGTCGACCCCAGTCGAGCTGAGTTCTTTAAAATCGCAAATTTAAAATGCCGAACCAATTTCGCCTATCTGAGCCGCGTTAAAAAGGTGCCTAACGTTTAACGTCTATAAATTTCGATATTGCATCGCGGCGAGTACCGATAATCGATGCGTTAAGCCTACGGGGTAAGGAAGAAAGCGAGACCTAAGATTAGATAAACTGCTAGGAGTTGAACGCCCTTCAACCAATCCGATCGACCATCGCTAGCAATCTGGCCCGTGATGACGACCGCGACAAACACCGCGAGAACCAACCCTTTGCCGAAAAGGAGGTTCATGGGCTCGGGTCCCACGATCAAGCTCGCCAAGACAAGCAGAGGCGCAACGAACAACGCAACCTGAATGCTTGATCCGATGGCGATCGATAAACTGAGATCCATCCGGTTCTTCATCGCGGCCGTAACCGCAGAGGCATGTTCGGCAGCGTTACCAAGAATAGCGATCACAAATACGCCGATAAAAATATCGCTGAGACCGAGCGCGCGGGCTGTCGGTTCGATCGTACCGACGAGAATCTCGCTCAACCAAGCGATAGCTGCCGTGCATACTGCAAGTACGGTGACAGACCATGAAAGTGGCCAAGGTTGGCTGCTCGTTTCGTTGTCCGGCACGTTGGAGCCACTAAAAAAGGACGGGTGTGTCCAGAGCGAAAATAGAAGAAACATGCAGTAGACAACTAGCAGCGTGAGTGAAATCGAAATGCTGAGGGGTTTTTGACCGCCGACGTAAAACTCTCCTACAAGCCCGTGGTAGGCGGCGGGAATGATGAGTGCGATTGCCGCCAAAGTCAGCATTGTTGCCTGAGCGCGAGCGCCGGTCAGATTGAAATGCTGTTCGGGATATCGTGTGCCTCCGGCCAGCATGGAAGCGCCAAGGACTAGAAGAATATTGCCAACGATCGACCCCGCAATCGTGGCTTTCACAACGTCATATAGTCCGGCGCGAAGAGCTGCGAGCGCGATGATAAGTTCCGCGGCGTTGCCGAAAGTTGCATTGAGCAGGCCTCCGACGCCTTCTCCTGAACGGTCCGCCAACTGTTCTGTCGCCCGGCCGAGCCATGCGGCGAACGGCAAAATGCCGATGGCCGCCGTTAGGAAAATCAGCTCGTAACGTTCCGGCGCAAAATGGTGAAGAACAATCGCGATAGGGGCAAATATGACGAGCCAGTTTAACATCGCATGTTCCGTGACTCAGGATGAGGAAGGGCGTCTGTCTTGCCAATCGACCCAATCAACTGGATGCGACGTGAGATAAGCTCTGACAGCCGAACCAATTGTTGGACGCCGGTCAATTGAGTTTTAGCGCCGGCCGCTTCGGCGACGGGGGTGCGCGACGAACTGCTGCTAATTGGGAAGCCCTGAAAAAAGCCGGCTGCAAGATTGGCTGCACCAAGGCCAACCAGCTCCTGATTGGGGTCGACGTACGTTCGCGTGCGCGCCGCGTAGGCACGAGAAAGCACGCTCGTATCGGCAAAGGAGATGAGGGCGACAGCCAGGCCGCCTGACAGAACCGCCGTGAAATCCGCGACATTGATCCAGGGAATTGCGAAGGAAGGTAAGCCTTGCGGCAGCGGTCCTAAAACCGGCACGCCCGCACTCTTGCTAAGCTCAAAAATTCCAACGATTGCTGCCGCCCCCGCGACAGCAACTAACAGCCCCGGCACAACCTTGCTTTGCTTGAGAGCGAAGATTGTGGCTAGCGCACCTGCACCTATCAAGAATGCAGTCCAATTCACGCGCCCGCCAATTACACCATTGGCGATCGACCACAGATCATGGAGCGGTCCATGACTTTCGACGGAAAAGCCGAGCAATTTTGGTACTTGGCTCAGCAGGACCGTTAAGGCGATCCCGTTCATATAGCCGTAGCGTATGGGCTTGGAGAGGAGCTCCGTTATAAAGCCTAATTTGATCAATCCTGCTCCGACACAGACGGCGCCAGAGACGATTGCCATGGCGCTGGCAAGTGCGATCGCGCGAAGCGGATCACCCCCCGATAAGGGAAGAACGACAGCAAGGATGACCGCGGCAATTCCGACGGGGACGAGCATCGTCGCAAGAACAAGCCCAGCAACGATGTCGTGCTTGAGCCAATCCGGCCGATACCAACGCAACATCTGCAGACCCGGCAGCCAGCGGGCGAAGCCGGAGCGATCATCTGCTGATTGCGGGCGTAAGAGTTGGCTTTGCTTTGATGCAGACGAGGCAGCGGGGTCAGTGGCCATGCAGCTATACCATCGGCAGACCCTGATCTCCGAGCATCTATCGATCCGAGGGTTGTCTTCCACAATGACCCGACGCGCGTTCAACAGCAATAGATTTGAATAATGAGATTAGCGTCCGTCGAAACAGGCGATCGGCATCTGTCGGCCTTGGGGACTTCGACAACGCAATTAATTGCGTGCCACGAATCCGTCGTGGGCACTGGATCAAATTCAAAACGAAGTAGCATTGAAAGCCACGTATTTTGACTATCCAACACAACGCAAGTCCTGCGGAAACGTGATCGTCACATTAGGCTGCGGGCGATAACGAACTTCGTTCACCCGGAGGTAACGACCGCGATCGGAGCATGATGATAATTTGCGATAAAAAAATGAGGATCGAAACGCCTTGCGATTCCTATCTTGATTTTAAGCAAGGTCGGCATATGCTGCGGCGCATTGATATGCACAATGATTGTTTTTTTGAGTAGCTGCGTATGGCTGAGCCCGCAATTCCAGCTGCGTGCGCGACCAGCATCCAGGGGCCTTTCGGGCTGGTACAGGATGCATGGAACTATTCAATTGACGCTTGGCAGCGGGGTATTCTGTTTCTCGACGTATTGGAGCAAAGAAGTTCTAAGTATTACGAGCATGCCGCCAAGCTCGCACCACATGTTCTGAAATTTGATTGCGAACTCGTGCTCGACGGGCGTGAGTTTAAAAAGCCAGTAAATTACGCCCTTGTCCGCATCGTTCCGCCCGATGGCAAGAAGCCGGATAAATTCAAGCGTCCCTTTGTGATTGTGGATCCGAGAGCCGGGCATGGGCCGGGCATTGGAGGCTTCAAGCCACAAAGCGAGATCGGCGTCGCGATGAAGGCAGGCCACCCTTGTTACTTCATCGGATTCCTTCCCGATCCCGTCCCTAGTCAGACCATTGAGGATATCGCCGAAGCGGAAGCCATATTCCTCGAGCACGTGATCAGTCTGCATCCAGAAGCCGACGGCAAGCCGGCCGTGATAGGAAATTGCCAAGCTGGTTGGGCGGTAATGATGCTCGCGGCGGCACGACCAGAACTTTTTGGTCCGATCATTGTCGCAGGATCGCCCTTGTCGTATTGGGCTGGAGCGCCAAAACAAAACCCGATGCGCTACACCGCTGGCGTGCTCGGCGGCACTTGGATGACGGCTTTGCTCGGGGATATTGGAAACGGTAAATTTGACGGAGCGTGGTTGGTTTCGAATTTCGAAAATCTCAATCCCGCAAATACCCTTTGGTCCAAGCACTACAACCTTTATTCCAAGATCGACACCGAAGCTCCAAGGTATCTGGAATTTGAGCAATGGTGGGGTGGCCATGTGCTCCTCAATGCCTGTGAAATGCAGTTCATTGCCGACGAATTGTTCGTTGGAAATAAACTCTCATCGGCGTCCGTCAGATCTTCTAACGGCAACCGCATAGATCTTCGCAATATCAGCTCGCCGATCGTGGTCTTCTGCTCGAAGGCAGACAACATCACGCCGCCGCCACAGGCTTTGGATTGGATACTCGACCTCTACGACAGCGTTGACGATATTCGGGCTCATGGTCAGACGATCGTCTACGCTGTTCATGAATCGATCGGCCATCTTGGGATTTTTGTTTCAGGGTCCGTTGCCAAGAAGGAACATGATCAGTTCGCGAGCAACATCGATTTGATCGATGCGTTGCCGCCGGGTCTATACGAAGCTGTTATGACGCCCAAGGATCCCGACGATCCTACGGCGGATCTTATTTTGGGCGACTATCTTGTTCGTTTTGAAGCGCGCAGCTTGGATGATATCCGCGCTCTTGGCAGCAATAGCGCTGAAGATGACCGCGAATTTGCGACAGTTGCACGGCTTTCTGAAATAAATCTTGGTCTTTATCGCACATTCGTTCAGCCTTGGATGCGCGCCTGGGCGAATGAGAGTTCAGCCGAATTGATGCGCCGGTTTCATCCTTTGCGCATGCAATATGAGTTCTTCTCAGGCGCCAACCCGTTCATCCGGCCTTTGCTGTCCGATACCGGTCGGATCCGGGAAAACCGAAGGTCTGTTTCAAAAGACAATATCTTTTGGCAGATGCAAGAATGGTTCAGCGACTGGATGGTCCTGACACTCGATGCCTACCGGGATGTTCGCGACGATGCAGCAGAAGCGTGGTTTCACACGATTTATGGTTCGCCATTTCTTCAGGCACTCGTCGGTCTCAGGGCATCCGACGCAATCGCGCGTCTCAGAGTGGGAGATGACCCCGCGCATCACGCTCTCGTTGAGCAAAAAATAGCCGAATTGAAGCAAAAGATCGCCGATGGCGGCCCTCGAGAAGCAGTTATTCGCGCACTACTCTATGTACGCATGCCGGATGGAAACGTGGATGAACGCGGCTTCAATCTTCTGCGGAGAATGCGAGATGAAACCGGCAAGGGTTTGAACCTCGCCGCATTCAAACAAGTTCTGCGTGAACAGTTCTTGATGCTGCTTCTTGATGAGCGTCGCGCGGTCGCCGCCATTCCAGAGATGCTCGCGACCGACCCAGACTTAGCGACACGAATGAAGGGCAAGCTCGATCGCATGATCGAACTCGTCGGAGTTTACAGCAAGCAGGCTCGTACCCGCCTGGCGGAAGTGGAAGCGCTATTCGAAAGTGAAGACATCGCGACGATGCCCGCAAAGCAAGTAGCCATTTCGCCTCCGCGCAACAATAGAGCCGCGAAGCCGCATTAACGTGAGGCAAGCTTCGTCGGTCCCAGACAAACGGAGATAGCAATGCCCGGACTCCTTCGCCCTGAAGATCTCAAGATGATTAGCTCTGACGCGGAGATGGCTGAGGTTGATCGCGGGCGCAAGCTCGCAGATAAAAAGAAGGAGCAGGACCGAGCACTTCGCGAAGCTTTCATGTCGCGCAAAGTCGCGCCGGAAGCCATCGAGCGGATAAACAACGCAGTTCGGATTGCCGCCCAAAATGGCCATCATCATTTGGAGGTCATCACCTTCCCATCGAGCTACTGCAACGATGGAGGAAGGCGGATCAATATTGCCGATGCGGAATGGCCAACAACGCTGACGGGCTTTGCCAAAGATGCTTACGATTTCTATGACAATGAGTTGCGTCCGCTCGGCTATAAGCTTCGCGCCGAAATCGTAAATTTCCCTGGCGGCATGCCAGGAGAAGTTTCTCTATCGCTCGCATGGTGATAGCTTCTGAAGGAGAGACGCCATGGCTGAGGCAGCCGTCTCCAAAATTCATCGGCATGAAAAATATGAACGACTGATTGCGGCAGCGCAGCGTCTGAATCCACTTCCAACAGCCGTCGCCCAACCTTGCGACGAGTCCTCACTGCGTGGTGCCATCGAAGCAAGGGATGCGGGGCTGATAACTCCGATACTCGTCGGGCCAAAGGCAAAGATACTCGAGATTTCGACAACACTCGATCTCAAGCTCGACGGTCTCGAAATAGTCGACGTGCCTCACAGCCACGCCGCAGCGGCAAAAGCAGTTGAAATCGTGCGTGCCGGCAAAGCCGAAATGCTCATGAAAGGCAGCCTCCATTCCGACGAGCTGCTTGGTGCCGTAACGAGCCGGGAGACAGGCCTTCGCACCGGGCGACGAATTAGCCACGTGTTTGTGATGGACGTTCCCACTCATTCACAGACGTTGTTCGTGACCGATGCTGCGGTCAATATTGCGCCGGATCTGATGGCCAAGCGTGATATCGTCCAAAACGCAATCGATCTTTACACAGCCTTAGGCCTCGGCAAGCCCAAAGTCGCGATTCTATCGGCTGTTGAAACTGTCACCACCGCCATTCCGTCGACTATTGAAGCAGCCGCACTTTGCAAGATGGCGGATCGTGGCCAGATCACTGGCGGAGAACTGGATGGACCACTTGCGTTCGACAATGCCATCAGTTTAGCGGCAGCGCGCGTCAAGGGCATCAAGTCACCTGTCGCGGGCCACGCACAAATCCTCGTCGTGCCGGATTTGGAAGCGGGCAACATGCTCGCGAAAAATCTTACGTTCATCTCAAATGCCGATGCTGCTGGAATCGTCCTGGGAGCAAGAGTGCCGATCATTTTGACGTCGCGAGCCGACAATGTTCGAACACGCCTGGCTTCTTGCGCCGTCGCCAAATTGCTTGCTTACAGCAGACGGGCTAACGCCCCGATCAGAGCCTGACCAATGGCCGATACCATACTGGTTATCAACGCGGGCAGCTCGAGCATCAAATTTCAGCTGTTCGCAATTGAGCCTGGAGAGCAACTCGATCGGCGGCTTAAAGGTCAGATCGAGGGCATTGGAACAAGGCCACGCTTATTTGCAAACGACGCAAATGGCGAATGTGCGGTTGATCAGTCTTGGACGACTGACGAAGTCAGCGAATTACATCAGGCCCTTGAGAAGCTCGTCGTGTTTCTACGTGAATATGTCGGGAGCTTACCTGTTGCGATCGGACACAGGGTCGTGCACGGCGGGCCAGAATTCATCGAGCCCACATTGGTCAACTCCTGGATCCTCGATCATCTCCTGCGGTTCGTGCCGCTTGCGCCGCTTCATCAACCGAACAATCTCGCGCCGATCAGGATCGTGCTGGAGCGGCTGCCGCACCTATTGCAAGTCGCATGTTTCGATACCGCCTTTCACAGGCATCATTCGGAAATTGCGGACCGCTACGCGATTCCTGATCGATTCTATCGAGAGGGCGTGCGCCGCTACGGCTTTCACGGGTTGTCCTACGAGTATATCGCCTTGAGGCTTCCGCTAGTCGCTCCCGAGATTGCCGACGATCGGGTCGTCGTTGCCCACCTGGGAAGCGGCGCATCGATGTGCGCGCTAAAGGGGGGGAAAAGTATTGAAAGCAGCATGGGATTTACAGCTCTGGATGGTTTGCCGATGGGTACGCGCCCAGGTCAGATTGATGCCGGCGTCGTGCTCTATCTCATGAATGAAAAGGGAATGACCGTTAAAGACGTCGAACATTTCCTTTATCACGACTGCGGCCTCAAGGGCCTGTCAGGCATTAGCAACGACGTCCGAGATTTGCTCACGAGTGTCGATCCAAAAGCTAAGATGGCGCTCGACTACTTCGCTTATCGTATCGCCCTTTTCGGCGGGATGCTCGCGACCGCATTAGGCGGAATCGATGGCTTGGTCTTCACTGCCGGGATCGGAGAAAACGCGCCAACGATCCGCCAAGCCGTGGCCGACCGCATGTCTTGCTTCGGTATCAAATTATCGGAAGTGGCTAACGCCAAAAATGAGCTTTGCATTTCCAGCGAGAGCTCGCGCGTCACGTGCTACGTCGTACCGACCGATGAAGAGCTGATGATTGCAAGGCACACGCTGCAAGTATTGCAAAAACACGAAATGCCCGAGGAGCGGCGGGCATGATTGATGTTTCGTCGCTGAACTTGCTCAAAGGAAAAAAGGCACTTGTCACTGGTATTGCGAACGATCAGTCCATCGCGTGGGGATGCGCCAAGGCCTTTCACGCGTTCGGCGCAGAAATCGCAATCACGTATCTTAATGAGAAAGCTAAACCGTACATCGAACCGCTGGCCAAAGAGGTCGGCGCGCCAATCTTCATGCCGCTCGACCTCCAGCACGAAGGGCAGCTTGAGGGCGTATTCGAAAAGATCGGTAAGACGTGGGGGAAGCTCGATCTCTGCCTTCACTCCATTGCGTTTGCACCGAGGGAAGATCTGCAGGGCCGCGTCGTCGATTGTTCGAAAGATGGATTTCTCCGCGCAATGGAGATTTCATGCTGGTCTTTTATCCGAATGGCGAAACTTGCCGAGCCACTCATGAAGTCTGGCGGAACATTATTTACGATGACGTACTACGGCTCACAAATGGTCGTGGAGCACTACAACATCATGGGCCCTGTGAAGGCCGCTCTCGAATCGGCGACGAGGTACTTAGCTGCCGAGTTGGGGCCAAAAGGTATAAGAGTGCATGCAATATCTCCCGGCCCGCTAAAAACGCGCGCTGCATCGGGTATCACGGCGTTCGATAAGCTTCTTCAAAAGGCACAATCAAAAGCTCCAAGCCGAAGCCTAGTCTCGATCGACGACGTAGGCGTTGCCGTAGCCTTTCTAGGCATGGATGGAGCGAAGCTGATCACTGGCGAAACGCTTTACATCGATGGCGGATACCACATCATCGATTAGTCGCGACGCACATGGTTATGATCAAATTTGGGTCAGAAAGAGAAACTGGCGCTCGATGAGACCGGACTGCGTTTCAGGAAATGATCTTCAAGGCGACTCGGGTCGAATGGCCGTGACGGCCGCCAATCACACCAGAAAAGATCACGCAGTGGACCGTCCTGCTGAAAGATGAGCTACGGAACGGGCCCACCCGATCTGAGGCAAGCGTATACACAGCTGACGGTCCGCGAGGTTAGCGTTAAAGACAGGGAAATCCGCATATCGGGATCCAAGTTCGCCCTGGCGAGGCGGCTTCGCGAGGGCTCGAAAATATTGCGCCCGAAGTTCTATTTTTTGTTCAGGAATGGCGCACCCGACAGCATTTCGAACCTGCGACCTCTGCCTTCGGAGGGCAACGCACTTTCGGGCTTAGCCGAGCGCGTATAATCCTAAGCGCTATTCGCGTTCCAGTGTGTGCAGCCGATAAATAATTGTTCTGCTCACCTTCAACATCAGAAATCGCTGGACTTCGTTGGCATGACAAGCATTGCTGTCATAGTGACGCGGTGCGGAGGCACAGGGTCGCAAAATTGGCAACCTCGCGTGAAGAGCGGGGCTTGAGGTGGTGCAGGCGCTGCAATCCCGCGGCGCAGCGTCGAGGAAACCACCTTATGACGAACAAACGCACCACAAAGCCCGCAGTACCGGCACCGGCCCGATCAGGAACCTCAGCACGCGTTCGAAGGCACACGTGCTCGAAAAGAAGCGGTCGAGATTTCCCGATCCCCGAAATCATCCACCAAGATTCAGACATGCTTGGATATTCTCGGGCGCAAGACTGGCGCAGCGCTCAGTGAGCTTATGGCTGTGACCAACTGGCAAGCGCACAGCGTTCGCGGCTTCCTTTCCGCTACCGTCAAGAAGAAGCTCGGCCACAGCATCATCACATCGCGAGATAATGACGGTGGCTGCCGCTATCGGATCGATCGAGCCGGTCGGGGACGCCGATGAGCGTTCGTCACACGACGAGCGAGGTCAACCGCGAACTGGATGATCTCGCAGCCCTTGATCTCGATGCTCTGCGACGGCGCTGGGCGCAGATTAAGCGGCCGACCTGCGCCGGAGCATCTCCCGCGCCATCTTCTGTTTCGGCTCGTCGCTTACCGTATCCAAGCGGAAACGTTCGGTGATCTCGACAGCAAGAGCATCAAGCTCCTACGGGAACTTGCCCAGCAGCGAGCCAAACGCGGCGACAGCCCACCAGGTGTACCTAAGCCTCAAATGGCAAAGCCAAACGAAGAGCCTCTTTCAAACCAGTCTCAGTTCGCGTGCGAACCAGTCTCTCGACGAGAGTGCCCATCGACGTCAGGAAAAGGAATTTTGAGGCCAGAGACTTCGGGTTATTTGAGGCGCAAGTGCGCGCTGGAAGACACCCAGAGACCGCGAATATTGGGCCGACATACCGCGTAACGTGCGGAAGTGTCGGACGCTATCGAGTCGTAAATTATTGTGTAAAATCAACAGCTCACTTGGTGGTGGAGCCGAGGGGAATCGAACCCCTGACCTCTGCAGTGCGATTGCAGCGCTCTCCCATCTGAGCTACGGCCCCAAACCGGCGGCATTTAGGATTTGGGCTCCGGCCTTGTCAAGAAAAGGCGCCAACTCGAAAAAACGCGGCTAACACTGGCGCAGGTTGCCGCCCCCTTGTAGAGGCATCCCCCGATAGCCGCCGATGGATCTGCCCGGTAAACTTCGGCTCAGGGCCGCATTTACGCGGTAAAGTCGGCTGGTGGGACGGGCCAAGCACTTGCGAGCCCAGCCCCGACAGGGCTACATGACGCCCGCGGCAGCCTAATTTCGGAACAGCGATGCTCGAACTTCTCAGCTTTATCAGCTACCTCATCACGCTCTACACCTACATCGTCATCGCGGTCGTGATCGTCTCCTGGCTGATGGCGTTCGGTGTCATCAATGCCTACAACCCTATGGTGCGGTCGATCTGGCAGGCGCTGAACGCGGTCACGGAACCCTTGCTCGCGCCGATCCGCAACGCCATGCCCAATCTGGGCGGCATCGATATTTCGCCAGTTATTCTGCTTCTCGCCTGCTATTTCGTGCAAAGCGTCGTTATTCCGAATATCGCCAAGGCCGTCATTTGAGCGACGTGCGGGATGGAGCATTCCCGGAGCGTAAACCTTGGCGGCACGGCGCCGCATGCGTCATTGCCCACTTCCGGCTGACGCCGAAATCCTCCAAAGACGCCGTCGAAGGTGTGACCTCTACAAGCGACGGCCCGGCGTTTCAGGCCAGGGTGCGCGCTGTTCCCGAACATGGTGCGGCCAACGAGGCGCTCGAAGAACTCGTCGCGCGTTGGCTCAATTTGCCGAAGCGGTCCGTTTCGCTGGCGAGCGGCGGAAAGTCACGCCTCAAAGCATTGCGGATTGCGGGCGAGCCTGAAGCGCTCGACAGACTATTGCAGATGAAGATCAACGAATTTCAACGCTAGCTGGACAAGGGAGGAAATGGGATGTCCGGAGCTCAAATTATCGACGGCAAGCAGATTGCGGCGAACGTCCGCGCCGAGGTCGCGGCCGAGGTCGCGCGGCTGCAAAAGGAGCATAACCTGAAGCCCGGGCTCGCCGTGGTGCTTGTCGGCGAGGATCCAGCGAGCAAGGTTTACGTTGCGAACAAAGCCAAGCAGACTGTCGAAGTTGGCATGAACTCCTGGGAGCATCGCCTTCCCGCCGAGACGAGCGAAGCCGACGTGCTGGCACTCGTCAACAAGCTGAACAATGACCCGGCATGCCACGGCATTCTGGTGCAGTTGCCGCTGCCGAAGCACATCAATTCCGAAAAGGTTCTGAATTCGATCAATCCGGAGAAGGACGTTGATGGTTTTCATCCTGTGAACGTCGGGAGGCTCTGGGTTGGCGAGCGGGCGCTGGTGCCGTGCACGCCGACGGGATCGGTCATTCTGGCGAAAACGGTGCTGCCGAGCCTTTCGGGTCTCAATGCCATCGTAATCGGCCGCTCGAATATCGTCGGCAAACCCGTGGCTGCATTGCTGCTGCGTGAGAACTGCACCGTGACGATCGCGCACTCGCGAACGAAGAACATCGAAGATGTCGTCAAGCGCGCCGACCTTGTTGTCGCGGCCGTCGGCATTCCGGAAATGGTCAAAGGAAGCTGGATCAAGCCGGGTGCAACGATCATCGACGTCGGCATCAATCGCGTGCCGTCGGAAAACGGCAAGACGAAGCTCGTCGGCGACGTTGCGTATGACGAGTGCGCGAAGGTTGCGGGCGCCATCACGCCTGTTCCGGGCGGCGTCGGCCCGATGACGATCGCATGCCTACTGCGCAACGCGGCTCAGGCGGCGGCGATGATAGCGGGCGTGAAATCGGCTTTTGCGTAAGCGGTAATCGACTCTGCGGTCTTCGACGCCGGGGCTCATGCTCCGGCGTTTTCATTTGCATAGCTAACGGATCAGCTGCGTTCATGGCATGGGTGCTGGTCGCGGATGTACGTATTGAAATATTCACCTGCTGAGGGCGCCGCGATCAATCCGTCGTACTTCCATTCGGGCACATCAAAGTACGTATAAGCGCGGCCTGTGGTGAATGTGACGTCAAGAGTCAGGGCATCCGGATCATAATCCGCGGATCGAATAGCTGAAGAATTCGGAAAGTCCATCACCTGGCCTCTTCCGGTGAACGGCCTCTCTCAAGCGGCGCGGGCCTGACGCAACGTTTCACCGCGATAACTCAGTGCCTCGGCGATGTGAGCGCGGCCCACGATTTCAGAACCTTCGAGATCGGCAATCGTTCGCGCGACTTTCAGCGTGCGATGAAAGCCCCGCGCCGAAAGGCCGAGCGTTTCGGCGGCGTGGCGGAGCAGCACGACACCGGCTTCATCGGGTGTTGCGGTTTTCTCAAGGAGCGTGGTCGAGCAGTCGGCATTGGTCCGAATGCCTTTGGCGCCGAGCGCCGCAAACCTCATGCGCTGGCGCTCACGCGCGGCCGTAACGCGCGCGCGAACTTCCGCGCTGCCTTCGCTCGCGGGAGGAAGAACAAGATCCGCCGCGGATATTGCTGGAACTTCGATCTGAAGATCGATCCGATCGAGCAAGGGCCCTGAGACTCGCGCCTGATAGTCGGCGGCGCAGCGCGGGCCGCGGCGACAGCTTTCGCCGGGCGAAGCTCCGCCGCATTTGCACGGGTTCATCGCTGCGACGAGCTGGATACGCGACGGGTATGAAATTCTATGATTGGCGCGTGCGATAACCGTCTCGCCCGCCTCAAGCGGCTGACGCAGGGCGTCGAGCACATTCGGCTGAAACTCCGGAAGCTCGTCGAGAAACAGCACACCATGATGGGCGAGCGAAACTTCTCCGGGACGGGGCCGCGATCCGCCACCGACCAAAGACGCCATGCTTGCCGAGTGATGCGGGGCACGAAACGGCCGCTCGATGGTGAGCTTGCCGCCGACGAGTTCGCCAGCCAGGGAATGCACCATCGAAACTTCCAGGATTTCCGGCATTGCGTAGCAAACGCACCAGCCAAAAGCTGGAAATTCCGAGGACTTAAAATCATGATTGTGAAGCTTGCGGCCCATCCGGATCAGATCCGGTACTGGGCTCAAAGCGCCTTGAATGCCTTCAAGACGCTCGATCAAGAAACGGCCATAGAAGTCGCATCTGCGGACCTCGCGGCGCTCCTAGCCTACCTAGATCGAACAGATGATGCCGTTACTGTACTTGGAGTCGTTCCGGTCGAAACGAGGGTCGGGGTCGAACCGTCTGAGGGTCTTAGTGAGAAGGGACATCTTCGCGACCTCAAAATTGTGCGGCCCTAGTTGGTCCGTTAGGTCGTTCGGATTGCTTGTCATAATGCCGGAAACGCAAACTTTTCCGGTTGTGCTGAAATACACGGCAGAAGGTTCAAAATCCCGGTCGCGCAAGTCGTCCTTATACCGAAAGCGAACCACGAAGTGCCCGTGGATCGCTTCGCATAGGAGAAGTTCATTCGCTCGGTTGCGTGGCGCTACTTCGACCGGCTTCTTTGGCTTGCGTTGCGAAAACATGGCGTAATCTCCGAAAACGACTCAGTGATTTTACCATGGCTGAACCTCACGTCGTCTCTGCCCTAGCAAAGAAGCGCGCCGAACTCTCCGGCGACATAGAGACAACCCAAGCCAAGCTCCGGCAGATGATCCTAGACCTCGAAAGTCTGGATAAGACGCTTTTGATGTTCGATCCGGACTATCGGATTGAGACGATCCGGCCGAAAGCGTTCCGTCCGCCGGAGGATTGGTCGAAGCGCGGAGAGATGACCCGGATCATTCTCGGAATACTGCGGCAAGCAACCGAGCCTATGACAAGCTCTGATATAGCCGTGCAGTTGATCGCAGAGCGGGCGTTGGATCAGACAGACGCCAAGTTGCAGAGACTCATGACCAAGAGAGTTGGTGTCGCACTTAGGGGGATGCGGGATCGGGACGTTGCCAGATCGAAGGCCGGACCCGGCATGTCCGTGCTGTGGGAGCTAGCGAAGTAGCAGGTAGGTCAGAGCCGCAAGGCCGACTGCTACGAGGCTGAGTACGACCCGGCGGGGACTGATTGGGCCGCCGTGACCGCCGTAGTCTGGGGATTTTTCATATCCGGAGGGCATGTTTGCCACGTTGTCAACTAATTGTTAAAGGAGTCTGGACAAAATGTACAATAGCAACAAAATGTACCTGTTGTAGATTTTGTACGAATCGCACACTTTAAGGCAGGGGAACGTAACTGTAATGAATCTGGCGACATACACCGTGAGCGAAGCAAGGGATAACTTGGCCGAGGTGATCGATCGCGTGGCTTATACGGAGCAACCCGCTGTCATCACGAAACACGGAAAGGACAAGGTAGCAGTCGTGCCATACCGGCTGCTTGAAGTTATTGCACGCGTCGAAGCCATGTTGGACTTGGATAAAGCAAGGGCGGCGTTGGAGGATTTCGAATCCAACGGAGGGATGTCACTTGCTGATCTAAAGAAGGATCTCGGATTGGCCGAGAAGCATTCTATTGGGGGCAAAGTTGGCAAGTTGCCACGTTCACTTAGCAAGGGCCGTAGTCCGCGAGCTAAAAAAGTTTCCGCGTAAGGTTCAGGAAAACCTCATTGCACATCTTGATAGGCTGGAAGAAGCCCCAAGACCGCCCGGCGTAGAGAAGCTGAGCGATCAACCGGGCTTCTTCCGCGTGCGCGTTGGCGACTACCGTATCGTCTATGCAATTCCTAAACCGCAGTTGCTCGTTGTTTGTTTGATTGGCGACCGAAAAAATGTTTATCGCGCTGTTTATAGACTCAATGCCACGCTCGATCACGCAATGCAGGAACTTCACGATCGACCACAGGTAGACCAACAGTCGTCGCGAAAATCCTAGCTTATCGCTGCCAATAGCCCTTCCAATTCCGGCTAACAGGATGCGCCATCGCCAGCGTGACGGCGCGATGCGTCAGTGAGCCATTGTCTAGGCGGCGATGGTCTTCCATCCACGCCGCATGCGCTGCGTACTGATGCAGATGTTGGGGGCTAACGTGATGATGCTGCCCTTCGACCATCCGGCGAAGGCGAGCTAAAAAGCTCTCCGCTTGGTTCGTACATGCGCCATTGAAGCTGTAGGCCTCTGAATGGTTGATGCGCATCGTCTCGAATTTGGCGTGCAGCGCATCCCAATGGCTCGCTTCGTCGGCATGGACGACGGAACCCGGACGGACAATTTTTGAGACGAAAGCAACGCCATCCGCTTCCGTCTTCGTAACCGTCGTCAGCGTGCGGCCCTTGCGCTCGCGTGCGATTACGACGACGCGGCGCTTGCCGGTTTGATTTTGAACAAGGCGACGATCAACGCGGTTTTTCTTGAGATTTGACGGGCGAATGTGGCCGCCGAAGTAAGCGCCGTCCACTTCAACCGTGCCCGAAACGTCGAGTCCTTTGATCTCCGAAGCCATCGCTTCGCGGAGCTTATGCGAGAGGACGAAAGCGGTTTTGTGTTGGCAATCAAGATCACGGGCGAGTTGAAGGGCTGAAACGCCTTTCGCACCGTTGATGATGATGACGATTGCCGCCAGCAAATCGGTGAAGCTCATCTTGCGGCTGGCAAGGATCGTTCCGGACGTGACCGAATACTGATGGTAGCAAGCCTTGCACTTGTGCTTGCGGCGCGTGGCAATGTCATAGGACTCGACGCACCCGCACTTCGGGCAGATCGGCGTGCCGTTCGTATCCGGCCAACGCATCTGTTTGAAAAGGCCCCAAGCGGTTTCCTCGCCCATGCAATAGACCTCACGAAGCGAGATGCTCCGGGCCTTTGCTGTGAGGAGGAAATGGGTTGGCATCATTAAATCCGATGTAAAGTACATCAGATATGATGACACAATACATCGTTGTCAAGGACAAAAACATCGAATATGATGATTTCCATCATCACGACCGAGGTTTTATATGCGAGACGACGATTGGGCGGAGCGAGCCAAGGGGCTCCTCAAGGCTGAGCTAAAGCGCCGGAACGTCGGCTATCGGGAATTAGCCGATAAGCTGACGGCGGATGGCACGCCCGAAAGTGAGCGAAACATAGCGAACAAGATTTCCAGAGGCGGATTCACGGCTGCGTTCTTCTTACAATGCTTGTCCGTAATCGGCGCTCAGACATTACGATTAGACGACTGAATCTCGACGGACTCGACGTTACGTGATAGCAAAAACGAAGCGGGCGACTTGCGCCGCCCGCTATGGTTACGCTCTTAAGAGCAGCCAGGTTTGGTGCTGGAACACCTCGCCCATCACCGGATACATTCGCATCCGGGTAACCTCCTTCCCGGCAACATCACTGCCGGTGTGCTGCTGGTCGCAGAACGCATGCACTAAACGCTGAAAGCTCCGCGGCGTGCCGCGGAGCTTAATTCACTGGACGCTCACGACGCCCGATCCTGGCTCGCCTAACTCTTTGACCGCGCCGCGTGCGCCGGGAGGCAGCCCATACTTAGTACCCTGCTTGGCGAGCCTACCTGTTTTGAATAGACGCCACAGCGTAGGCGAGATGTCGTTATTGTCGGCAGTTGGCCACCAACGTTCTCGGATCGCGTGAACGATCTCTTGGCCTTCTAGCCAATGAACGCCGCGTTCTCGAAGTAGGGTAACGGCCATCACGTATATGGTGGGAATGCCATCCGGCTTTTTACGTTTGGACGCGTCGCCGGACGTTGGAATGGATTCCGGTAAATCGACCGAGAGCAACCGCGCCAAAGTCCGTTCTGTTATCGCTAGCTCGTTGATTCGCTGCTCGACCTGCGCACGCTCCGCATCAAGCTGCGCCAGACGCTCGATTTCCTGCGCCTTTTCGTGCTGCACGTCCTTAAGTTCAAATCGTTTCATATCTTCCGGATAGGGCATCTCTGTCTCCGTCGTCAATGGCATCATGACTCATGTCAATGATGAGTCACTTATACGCCACATGATCTCTATTTGTTCTCTTATTGATCCTTGGTGCGTTTGCTACGCAATGCCGAGGATTTCTTCCGGCGACAGCGGCGGAAGTATCGAGGGCATTCGCGAGGCAAGCATCGACTTGCCTGATCCGGGCGGGCCGATCATCAGGAGATTGTGACTTCCAGCGGCTGCGATTTCGAGCGCGCGCTTCGCGGCTTCCTGACCTTTGATATCCCGCAAATCTGCAAATGAACTCTGGGCGGGCAAAACATTCGGCTTCGGGCGCGACAGTGTCTGCGTGCCCTTGAAATGGTTGACAAGCGACAGGAGATGAGGCGCCGCCAGAATGTCGAGGCCTTCGCTTGCCCACGCCGCTTCCGGCCCTGATGCTGCGGGGCAAATGAGACCTTTCCCCATTTGATTGGCCCCGATGGCTGCAGGAAGCGTGCCCGGCACAGCTCGAATCGAGCCGTCGAGCGCCAATTCTCCGATCGCTGCATAGTTCGCGATCGCATCAGGCGCGATGGCTTCCATAGCCGACATCATCGCGAGCACGATCGGCAGGTCGAAATGGCTGCCTTCCTTCGGCAAATCGGCTGGCGCGAGGTTGACAGTGATATGTTTGAAGGGGAGGCCGAGCCCCACGGCATGCAGGGCGTTGCGCACGCGCTCCCGGCTCTCGGCAACCGCCTTGTCCGGCAACCCGACGATGGCGAACGCCGCCGCTCCCGGTGTCACACGGACCTGAACTTCAACCGGACGCGCTTCGATGCCGATAAAGGCAAGGGTCGAAATCTGACCGTACATGCGCCCCCCAATGCCGTTCGACTGGCTGGGAGGCTAACTAACCTTTTTTGGGCGCGCAAGAACAAAAATAGAACGACTACCCCTTTTTCATCGCCAGCGACAGGCCGACCAGCGATGAGTTGACGAACTGGATTTCGACGGCCTGCAGATCGCCCCGGACGACGATGTCCATGTTGGCTGTGATGTCCGCACCCTTAACGACGATACGGAAACCCTTCGGCGTAACTTCGCCAGTCAGATCGCCTTCGAAATTATGGATGGTTTCTTTCCAATGGCCGGTCAGCTTACCTGCCGCTTCCTTGAGGTTGCTGATGACTTCAATCGCTCCCGACGACGTGGCGCAGCGAATGGTTTGTTTGAGCTCGTTCGGCGCCGCCGGATCGAGCAGGTAGGTCGCCCGGCATTTGACGCGCTCGGGCTTACTCTCTTTGAAGCCGAGAACGCCGTCCCCGGTCCAGCGGCCGACCAACGCATCAAATGGTGACGTGGCGATCGCCTCGGCGCTCCGCAACGTAAAACCGACAGCGCATAAGCATAACGCCGCGAGCAAAATTTGCGACGTAACCCAGCTTCCCAATCTTTGTGACGTCATGGGCGAGGCGACCTTCCGTTGGTGATGAGCGCGCGTCTTCCGGCCGGAACGTCACGCAGCATGTGTTCTTTTCTTTTCGTCAATTGCATCCCAGATCATCGCGGCGATGTCATTGCCGCCGAATGTCTTGATCTGGCGAATGCCTGTCGGGGACGTGACATTAATTTCGGTCAGATACGGACCGATGACATCGATTCCGGTGAAAATCAGTCCGCGCTTTTTGAGCTCCGGTTTCAGGCGCGCGCAAATTTCCTCGTCACGCGACGTGAGCGTTGCCGCAATGGCCGTGCCGCCGACGTGCAGGTTCGAGCGCGTCTCGCCTGCCTGCGGCACGCGGTTGAGAGCGCCAGCCACTTCGCCGTCGACGAGGATGATACGCTTGTCGCCGTCTTTCACCTCTGGGCGAAATTCCTGCACCATGAATGGTTCGCGGAACACGGTTTGAAAGAGCTCGACCAGGGACGCCAGATTTCCATCGTCCGGCTTGATGCGGAAGACTGCGGCGCCGCCGTTGCCGTAGAGCGGCTTGACGATGATGTCCTTAAACTCTCTGCGAAACGCCTGAACGTCGGCGAGTGAGCGCGTGACGAGCGTCGGCGGCATCAGGTCGAGGAAGTCCAGGACAAACAGCTTTTCCGGCGCATTACGCACGTGCGCCGGATCGTTGACAACAAGCGTCCTCGGATGGATGCGCTCCAGAAGATGCGTCGTCGTGATATAGGCCATATCGAAAGGCGGGTCCTGGCGAAGCAGGACGACATCGAGGTTGGCCAGATTTTCGACGCGCGGGTTCGAAAGAGCGAAATGAGCGCCGTGCTTGTCTTCGACTTTCAGGCTTTGGCCCCGCGCCAGCAGCTTATCTCCGTGCAGTGAGAGATCGGCCGGCGTGTAATAGAAAATATCGTGCCCACGCTTTTGCGCCTCGAGCAGGATGGCGAACGTCGAGTCGCCCTTGATGTCGATGCGATCGATCGGATCCATCTGTACGGCAATGCGGAGAGGCATGGTGTACTTTCGAGCCGGTGTGAACGCCAATCATGTGCCGCGCGATGCCGCGGCACGCGCTGGTCGTTTAGCCGATTTGCGATACCTGCGAAACGCCGCTTCGCGATGCCGGCTGGAGCGGCTTCAGCATATGGCAAACATGCCGCATTTGACGCCGGTTAAATGGAATTGGCCAATCAGAGGAAATTGTAGGGATCGATATCGACGGTGACGCGGACGTCGCTCTTAAGCTTTGGAATCGTTCCAGCCCAGGCCCGAAGATAGCCCTGCAGATCGACATCGCGCGGAGCTTTGACCAGCAATCGCCAACGATGACGACCGCGCACGACGGCAATCGGAGCTTCGACGGGGCCTAACACTGAGATCACATCCGACAGTGGTGCCCGCCGCGCGATCTCGCGTGCGGTGACCTCGGTAAGGGCCTTGTCGCGCGCCGAAATCACGATTGCCGCTAACCGGCCATATGGCGGAAGCAAGCCGGACTGTCGCGTCTTCACCTCGTAATTCAAAAACGCGTCACGATCACCCGCGACGATGGCCTGCATCACTGGGTGGTCCGTCGAATAGGTCTGCACGAATCCGCGGCCGACGAAGCTCGTCCGTCCGGCGCGGCCCGTCACCTGATGCAGCAGCTGAAACGTGCGCTCCGCTGCGCGCGGATCGGCGCCGTGCGCAAGGCCGAGATCGCCATCGACGACGCCAACGAGCGCGAGGCCGGGGAAGTTGTGTCCCTTCGCAACGATCTGAGTTCCGATGATGATGTCGAACTCACGAGCTTCGATGCCGCGAATGATCTCGCGCATTTCCGAGAGCCCGGGGATGAGGTCGGATGACAGCAGCGCGACGCGCGCATCGGGGAAGCGTTCGGCGACTTCTTCCTGCACGCGCTCGACGCCCGGTCCGCACGCAACGAGCGCACCGGGTGCCGCGCATTTCGGGCATTTCTCAGGCAGCGCCAACGAAAATCCGCAATGGTGACACGTCAGCTTTTTCTTGAAGCGATGCTCGACGAGCCATGCCGTGCATTGCGGGCATTCGAGGCGATGGCCGCATGCGCGGCAGAGCGTCAACGGTGCGTACCCGCGGCGATTCAAAAAAAGCAGCGTTTGCTGGCCGTTTTCGAGCGTTTCTGTGATCGCTCCGACGAGGCGCTGGGCCAGCCATTTGCCAGGTTCAAGCTTCTCGGCTTTGAGATCAATTAGGGAGACGTCAGGCATCGCAACGCCCGAAAAGCGGCCCGGGAGAACCGCGTGCCGATAGCGCCCGACAAGCGCGTTGACGTGGCTTTCGATCGACGGCGTTGCGGACGCGAGCACCACCGGAAACTTTCCGAGATTGCCGCGCACCACCGCCATGTCGCGCGCCTGATAGTGGACGCGGTCCTCCTGCTTGAAGCCTTGATCGTGCTCTTCGTCGATGACGATCAGTCCAAGCTCGACGAACGGCAGAAACAGTGCCGAGCGCGCGCCGACGACGCAGCGCACGTCACCGCGCGCGACGCCCTTCCAGATGCGGCCACGCTCCGCCGGACTCAAGGCCGAATGCCATTCGACAGGGGCTGCCCCGAAGCGCTGCTCGAAGCGCTCCAGAAACTGACTCGTCAAAGCAATTTCAGGGAGCATGATGAGCGCTTGCTCGCCCGCTTCGAGCGCGCGTGCGACGGCCTCGAAATAGACTTCCGTCTTGCCGGAACCCGTCACACCATCGAGCAGGGTTACGGAGAAATTCCCGGCATCGACGGTACTGACGAGCGTCGCGACGGCCTCAGCTTGTTTATCGGTGAATTCGGTCGTCGCGTGTGCCGGTTTCGGAAGCGGAAAGACGCGCTCGGGGATTGCCACCTCAACGAGATTTCCTGAGGCGGCCAATCCGTCGATCACACCGGTGGAGCAGTCGGCGAGGTTCGCGAGGTCCGACTTTGCGCGAATGAGACCGTCGGCAGCAACCTCCAAGACGCGCGTGCGCGCCGAAGTCATTTTCGGTGGTAGCGGCGCGCCTTCGACTATGCGCACCCCAAAGCGGTGTTTCGGCGGCTCGAAGGCCGCGTCGGCGCTCATCATCATGCGCGCCACCATGCCAAGCGGCGCCAGCGTGTAGCGTGCGACCCACTCGGCGAACCGCATCGAGATTTCAGGAAGCGGCGGTGCGTCGATCAGGCTCGTCAGGGATTTCAGCTTCTTGGGATCGACGGCCTTGCCGTTGCCACGTTGGCCGTCCCATACAATGCCGATGCGCGTTTGCTGCCCAAACGGTACGAGCACGAACGAACCGGGTGGGGCCTCGATACCCTCAGGCACCAGATAGTCGTACGTCTGGTCGAGCGCGACCGGCATCAGCACGGGCACGCTGCGGGCGCCGGACCGGGCGCCGTTATCCAGGATTTCGAGCAGACTATCCAAAGGGCCGTTCAACGGACTAGAAGCTTCTTCCAAGAATCGAGCGTGCTAGATTTGCCTTAAGTTGCGGCGCACCAAAGGCAAGCCGAAAAGTTAAGAGACGTAGTCAGGAGCAAGAAATGAAATTCTTCGTCGATACCGCCGATGTGGCTGAGATCAAGGAGTTAGCTGCCACGGGCCTGCTCGACGGCGTGACGACAAACCCAACGCTGGTCGCCAAGGCGGGGCGCGACTTCAAAGATATCATCAAGGAAATCTGCACCGTTGTCCCTGGACCCGTCTCGGCGGAGGTCGCGGCGACCGACTACGACGGGATGATGCGCGAAGCGGACGTGCTGCGAAAGATCGCCAAGAACGTGACGATCAAAGTGCCGCTGACCATGGACGGCCTCAAGGCCTGCAAGGCGCTGACGAGCGACGGTACAATGGTCAACGTGACGCTGTGCTTTTCCGCCAATCAGGCACTCTTGGTCGCGAAGGCCGGCGCGACGTTCGTTTCGCCGTTCATCGGGCGGCTCGACGATATCGGGCTCAATGGTATGGACGTCATTCGCGAGATCCGCACGATCTTCGACAACTACCCGGACCTTTCGACCGACATTCTGGCGGCGTCGATCCGTACCGTGAATCACGTCAAGGAAGCGGCGATGATCGGCGCCGACGTCGCGACGATTCCGCCCGCGATTTTGAAGGCGCTGGTCAAACATCCGCTGACCGACGCCGGTCTGACGGCCTTCGTTAACGACTGGAAGAAGACGGGCCAGAAGATCGTGTGATTGCGGCTGCCCTTGCTGTTTCGGATCAACGTGCGTGTCCTCGAAAATTATTTCGCCCGAATTGATTTCCCGCTTCGCCGAGATCGTCGGCCCGGCGAACGCATTGACGCGCGCAGAAGATCAGGCGCCCTACCTCCGCGAATGGCGTGATCGCTATACGGGGAAAACGCCCGTCGTGCTGCGCCCCGGCACGACGGACGAGGTTTCGCGCATTCTGGCGCTCGCCAACGACGAAGCGGTCGGCGTCGTTCCGCAGGGCGGCAATACGGGCCTCGTCGGCGGGCAAATCCCGTCGCCCGAAGGCAATCAAATCGTCTTGTCGCTCGCGCGCCTGAAAAAGGTCCGCGATATCGACGCGCCGGGCGGCACGATGATCGTCGAAGCGGGCGTAACGCTCGCGGAAGCGCAGGCCGCGGCCGAAGGTGCAGGCCGGTTATTTCCGCTCAGCCTCGCATCCGAAGGCAGCGCGATGATCGGCGGCGCGCTGGCGACGAATGCGGGCGGGACTGCCGTTCTTGCTTACGGGAATGCGCGTAATCTGGCTCTCGGGCTCGAAGCCGTCCTTGCCGACGGACGCGTCTGGCATGGGCTGCGGCGACTCAAGAAAGACAATACCGGATACGATCTTCGCGATCTGCTGATCGGCTCGGAGGGGACGCTTGGGGTGATCACGGCCGCGAGCCTCAAGCTCTTTCCCATCCCTGCCGAACGCGAGACGGCGATCGTCGCGCTTGAGTCGCCTGCGGCCGCCTTGAGGCTGTTCCGAATTGCAGAAGCGGACGCAGGTTCGTCGTTGACGGCTTTCGAGCTTTGGGCGCATCGGGCGCAAGAGTTCGCACTCCGCTATATGCCCAACACGCGCGATCCATTTATCGATGCGCATCCTTGGTATGTCCTGATCGAACTCTCGCATGGTGGGACAGGCACGCAAACTGCGAACGCGCTTGAATCTCTTTTGATGGTCGGACACGCGCAAGGTCTTGTCCGCGATGCGGCGCTCGCGCGATCGCTTCAGCAGGCGCAGGATTTCTGGCGTTTGCGTGAGACCTTTTCCGAAGCGCAGAAGGGCGCTGGCGGCAGCATCAAGCACGACATCTCGGTCCCGATTGCACGCATCCCAGAGTTTTTGGCGCGCGCCGCGGAGGTCGTCGAGCGGATTGCACCCGGCGCGCGACCCGTCCCGTTCGGACACTTCGGCGACGGCAACCTGCATTATAACGTGAGCCAGCCTGAGGGTGCCGACAAGGCGCAGTTCCTTTCGCTCTGGGAGCCGATGTCGGATGCGATCTTCGAGCTCGTGTCGGAGCTTGGCGGATCGATCTCGGCCGAGCACGGTATCGGGCAAATGAAGCGCGATGCGTTGCGTCTCTACAAATCGCCGGTCGAACTCGACATGATGCGCGCGATCAAACAGGCCCTCGATCCGAAGGGCATTCTGAATCCAGGCAAATTGCTGTAAGGCGTTGGTGCGTTAACGGTTCGTTAACCGCGTCGGGGAACGCTGAATTTCCGACAGGAGGGCGCAGCCGGTGACTTCACTCGAGGAGATTCTTACGGCGGATGTCGAGCTGCCGCTTGGCGGCGACCTCAAACATGCAGTCGATGACTGGTTGGCGCATCTTATCAACGAGCGCGGCCAAAGTCCGGCGACGCGCGAAGCCTACGCGCGCGATCTCACGCAATTTCTGGCGTTTCTCAAAACGCATCTCGGCCACGCACCATGCCTTGGCGATCTCGGCCGGATCGACGCAAAGACATTCCGCACGTTTCTTGCGCATCGGCGAAAGGCTGGTGTCGTGTCGCGATCGCTGGCACGGTCTCTATCATCGCTTAGAACATTTTTTCGCTGGCTCGAGCGCGAGGACAAGCTGCAGAACCGCGCGGTGCTTCAGGTGGCGTTGCCGAAGATCCCGCATTCGGTGCCGAAACCGCTCACCGTCGACGGAGCGGCGGAACTCGTCGCGACGGAAACCGATGACCGGGCGGAATGGATCGCGGCGCGCGATACGGCAGTGCTGCTTCTGCTCTATGGCGCCGGCCTGCGCATCAGCGAAGCGCTAAGCCTGACGCCGAATTCTGCGCCGCTCAATGGCCGCGACGTCATGCACATCACCGGCAAAGGCGGCAAGGAACGCCTTGTTCCGGCGCTCTCCATAATTTCGGATGCAATCGCAAAATACATGCGGCTCTGCCCATTTCCGCTTTCGGGTGATGGGCCGTTATTTCTCGGGGCGCGCGGCGGACCCCTGTCGCCGCGGCTTATCCAGCTCGTAATGGAGCGAATGCGGCGCGAGCTTGGTCTGCCGGATACAGCGACGCCGCACGCGCTTCGCCATTCCTTCGCGACGCATCTGCTCTCGGCGGGCGCGGATTTACGACAAATTCAGGAGCTTTTGGGCCACGCCTCGCTTTCGACGACACAGGTCTATACTGAAGTCGATCGGGACCGTCTGCTTGCCGTCTACGATCAAGCGCACCCACGGGCGGCTCGCGGCTAACCGTTCAACGTCTAGCAGTCCGAGCTTCGCATGATTTCAAGGCTTCGAACCTTTTTCTGCGCGTGTGCCACCGTTCTTATCGCGACGTGCCTGCCCGCGATGGCGGACGACACGCCTCAGCGCTGCCATGGCGCCGATATGCTGGCGGAGCTGCAGACCCGTTCACCGGACGTCTACAAGACGGTGATGGACGAAAGCCGCCGGACGACCAATACCGAAGCCGTACTTTGGAAGATCGAGAACCCCGGCGTCGCGCCGTCTTATCTTCTGGGTACGATGCATCTTTCCGATCCGCGCATTTCGCAATTATCGACGCAGGAAAAGGAGATCATTGCGCATTCGAAGTCGGTCGCACTCGAAGTTGCCGACCTTTCCGAAAAAGCTGTCGGCGATGCTATGGCGAAAGCCGGCCACCTTCTCGTCTATACCGATGGCCGGACACTGAACGGGCAATTGTCCGGAGACGAATTCAAGATCGTTCAGCGCGTCGTCAAACAGGCCGGTATGCCCGAAAACGCATCGAGCGTTTTGAAGCCCTGGCTCATCAGCATGCTGCTTGCGACATCCGATTGCGAGCGCAAGCAGGTGGCGTCCGGTGCCAAGGTTCTCGACCTGCAAGTTGCGCAGGAAGCGCAAAAGAACGGCTTGGCCGTCAAGGGCCTCGAGACCATCGAACAACAATTGGAGGCTCTGGCTTCGATTGCCGACGATCAGCAGATCGACATGCTGAAAGTCGGCCTCAAGTATGCCGACCGCAGCGACGATCTGATGGAAACGATCATTCAGATGTATCTGAAGCGGGAGATCGGCGCAGCGATGCCGTTTCAACTCGCGCTCGCGGCCGAATCCGGAGTTCCAGCGTCGGCTTTCAGCGGTTTCAAGAAAGCGCTTCTCGCCGACCGCAACGTCAGAATGCGCGACGGGGCCGAACCACTGCTTCAGGACGGCAACGCCTTCATCGCCGTTGGTGCGCTGCACCTTGTCGGGCCGACCGGGCTCGTCGCGTTGCTCAGAGAGCACGGCTACATCGTTACGGCGGTGGAATAGCCTTTTGATGGCCGGGTTGACCCCGGCCACCGCAAAGGTTTCAGAAGTGGATCGCGCGTTTGCCGACTGCGAGGGCCGCTTCCTTGACGGCTTCGGTCAACGTCGGATGCGCGTGACAGGTCCGGGCGAGGTCTTCCGCCGAGCCGCCGAACTCCATCAGCACGCAGGCTTCCGCAATAATCTCTCCGGCGTTGGCGCCGATGATATGGACGCCCAGCACACGATCCGTCGCCGCGTCGGCGAGGATTTTGACGAAGCCGTCCGTCATGCGGATCGACTTCGCACGACCGTTGGCCGTGAACGGAAACTTGCCGACGTTGTATGCGATGCCGGCAGCTTTCAGCTCTTCTTCAGATTTGCCGACGCTCGCAACCTCCGGCGATGTGTAGATGACGTTCGGGATGACGTCGTAATTCACATGACCGGCTTGGCCAGCGATAATTTCGGCGACGGCAACGCCTTCATCTTCGGCTTTGTGCGCCAGCATCGGGCCCGCGATCACATCGCCGATTGCGAAGATGCCCGATGCGCTCGTCTGGAAATGGCCGTCGACCAGGACGCGCTTTTTCGCATCGAGCGCCACGCCGGCCTCGGCAAGACCGAGGCCCTCAGTGTAAGGCACACGCCCCACCGCAACGAGCACGACATCGGCTTCGATGGCCTCGGCCACGCCTCCTGCCGCCGATTCGATATCGATGCCGAGCGGTTTGCCTGGACTTTCGGGCTTGGAAACACCCGTAACCTTACTTGCGAGCCGAAATGCGATGCCCTGCTTTTCGAGAAGACGCTGGAACGAGCGGGCGATCTCCTTGTCAATTCCCGGCAGGATGCGGTCAAAAAACTCGACGACCAGCACGTCGGCGCCGAGGCGGCGCCAGACGGAGCCCAGCTCAAGGCCGATGACACCAGCACCGATCACAAGCAGCTTGCGAGGAACGGATGCAAGCTCCAGAGCGCCGGTCGATGATACGACACGCTTCTCGTCGATCTCGATGCCGGGCAGACGCGCAACATCCGAGCCCGTCGCGATCACGATCGACTTTGCTTCCAGCGTCTGCGTCTCGCCTCCCGGCAAGGTTACGGCAACCTGACCGCTTTTCAAGACGCGGCCGGTTCCGAAGTAGCTGTCGATTTTATTCTTCTTCAGAAGATAGGCGACGCCTTCGACGTTGCCTTTGACGCCTTCGCGCTTGAAAGCTTGCATCTTCGGCAGATCGAGAACCGGCGACGCGTCGATGCCCATCGCGCCGAACGCATGCTTGGCCTCATCATAGGCGTGCGATGCGTGCAGCAGAGCCTTCGACGGGATGCAGCCGACGTTCAAACATGTGCCGCCATGCGTGCCGCGCTTTTCGACAACGGCGACTTTCATGCCAAGCTGGGCGGCGCGGATGGCACAGACATAGCCGCCGGGCCCTGTGCCGATAACGATCAGGTCATAGGATGCTGTCATTCTTCAGAGCTCCAGGACGAAGCGCTGCGGATCTTCGAGGCATTCCTTGACGCGGACAAGGAAAGTGACGGCCTCTTTGCCGTCGACGATGCGGTGATCGTAGGAAAGTGCGAGGTACATCATCGGACGCGCCACGATCTGGCCGCCGCGAACGACCGGACGCTCCTCGATGCGGTGCATGCCCAGAATACCGGACTGCGGTGCGTTCAAGATCGGCGTCGACATCAGCGACCCGTAGACACCGCCGTTCGAGATCGTAAACGTGCCACCCTGCATGTCCTCAATCGACAGTTTTCCGTCGCGGGCGCGTTTGCCGAATTCGGCGATCTTCTGCTCGATCTCGGCAAGGCTCAGCCGGTCGGCTTCGCGCACGACAGGTACGACAAGCCCTTTCTCCGTCCCGACCGCAACGCCGATGTGATAGTAGTTCTTATAGATGATGTCGTCATGATCGATCTCGGCGTTAACGGAAGGCACGTCGCGAAGGGCCTGGATACAGGCTTTGACGAACAGGCCCATGAAGCCAAGCTTCACGCCGTGTCGTTTCTCAAAAACATCCTTGTATTGCGCGCGCAGCGCCATGATGGCGCTCATGTCGACGTCGTTGAACGTCGTCAACATCGCAGCGGCGTTCTGCGCCTCTTTCAGGCGGCGCGCGATGGTTTGACGGAGTTTCGACATCCTGACGCGCTCTTCACGCGTCGCGTCGTTGGCGGGAGAGGGGAGGCGCACATCGCGCATGACGACCGTGGCCTGCGCTTCCGGAATCGCAATCGCATTGGGCGGGATTGCTGCGCTCGGTGTTTCGCGGAGAGGTGGGGGCGGGGCCGCAGGTCGCGCCGCCGCGGCAGCAACGGCGTTGATGACGTCTTCCTTCAAGATTTGCCCGCGGCGGCCGGTGCCGTGAACGTCGGACGCCTCCAGCCCGGCTTCCGTCAGCGCCTTAAGCGCCGCCGGCGGCGGTGGAGGCGCGCCCGCGTTCGCGCCACCTTCCTGGGCTCTCGTTACCTGCTCTGGCTTTGGCTGAGACGGAGGGGGTGGTGGAGGTGCGGCAGCCTTTGCTGCACCTGACGTGGCTGCTGACGCATTCGCCGCGCCATCCTTCAACGCCGCGAGCAGCGATCCGACCGCGACCGTCGAACCCGGCTTGACCAGAATGTCGCCCAGCACGCCCGCGGCGGGGGCGGGAACTTCGACCGTCACTTTGTCGGTTTCAAGCTCGACCAGAGGCTCGTCGGCATTCACGGCCTCGCCCGGCTGCTTGAACCACTTGCCAACGGTCGCCTCCGTGACGCTTTCCCCAAGCGCGGGAACGCGAATCTCAATCGACATATGAGCCCTCACACCATTGCTTGTGATCGGCGACTCCCCTTCACGGAGCCGGCCGCCGATCGCGGTTGCTTATTATGTTCCGAGCGCGTCGGCGACGAGCGCGGTCTGTTCTTTGACATGCTGCGAAAGCAGTCCGGTCGCAGTCGATGCGGACGCCGGCCGCCCAGCATAACGCGGGCGGCGGTGAATATACCCCAAATGGGTCAGTACCCATTCGATATTCGCATCCATGAAGTACCAAGCGCCCATGTTTTTAGGCTCTTCCTGGCACCAGACAATTTCGGCAAATTTAAAACGACCGAGTTCCTGGATCAGGGCGCGCGCCGGGAACGGATAAAGCTGCTCGACACGGAGCAGATAAACATCGTCGCGCCCTTGAGCGTCGCGGGCATCGAGAAGATCGTAATAGACTTTGCCAGAGCAGACTACGACGCGCTTGATTTCGTCGTCGGGCCGGAGTTTGACGGCGGAAACGCCCCGTTCCGCGTCATCCCACAACAGACGATGGAAGCTCGTTCCAGAGCCAAACTCGTCGATCTTCGACGTGACGCGTTTGTGCCGGAGCAGCGACTTCGGCGTCATCAAAATCAGCGGCTTGCGGAAGTTCCGATGCAACTGGCGACGGAGAATATGAAAATAGTTGGCGGGCGTCGTGCAGTTTGCGACCTGCCAATTGTCTTCGGCGCAGAGTTGCAGGAAGCGTTCAAGCCGCGCGGAGGAATGTTCCGGGCCCTGGCCTTCGTAACCATGCGGCAGAAGACAGACGAGGCCCGACATGCGCAACCATTTGCGCTCGGCGGAGGAGACGAACTGGTCGAATACGACCTGGGCGCCGTTAGCGAAGTCGCCAAACTGGGCTTCCCACAGCGTCAGTGCATTGGGCTCGGCCAGCGAGTAGCCGTATTCAAAGCCGAGCACGGCTTCTTCCGACAGCATCGAATTGACGATCTCAAAGCTTGCCTGATTGGGAGCCAAATGCTTGAGCGGCGCAAAGCGGCGATCCGTTTCCTGGTCCACAAACACGGCGTGACGTTGTGAGAACGTTCCGCGTTCGCAGTCCTGGCCCGAAAGCCTGACGCGGAACCGCTCCATCAACAGTGACGCGAACGCGAGGTGCTCACCCATCGCCCAATCGATCCCGACCCCGGCCTCGGTCATGTTGCGGCGGCGTTCAAGAAGCTTGGCGATCGTCTTATGGATGTGGAAATCGTTGGGGATCGAGGTCAGGCGGCGGCCAAGATCCTTCAGCGTCTCAACGGGAATTCCGGTATTGCCGCGCCAGTCGTCGCTATCGGGGCGTGTAATGCCCGACCAACGGCCGTCGAGCCAATCCGCCTTGTTCGGTTTGTAGCCGTCCGAGACCGCGAACTCTTTGTCAAGATTGGTGCGCACCGACGCTTTCATCTCATCGAATTCAGCGGTTGTGAGAACGCCTTCGTCAATGAGCGATCGTGAATAGCTTTCGACGATGGTCGGATGCGCCTTGATCTGCTTGTACATCGCCGGCTGCGTGAACATCGGCTCGTCCGTCTCGTTGTGACCGTGACGGCGATAGCAGAACATGTCGATGACGACGGGCTTCTGGAAGCGCTGGCGGAACTCGGTTGCGATCTTCGCGACGTGGACGACGGCTTCCGGACTGTCGCCGTTGACGTGGAAAATCGGGGCTTCGATCATCAAGGCGACGTCGGAGCAATACGGCGACGAGCGCGAATGGTGCGGGGCCGTCGTAAACCCGATCTGGTTGTTGATGATGAAGTGGAGCGAGCCGCCTGTGCGGTGACCGCGCAGTCCCGAGAGTCCGAAACATTCCGCGACGACGCCCTGGCCCGCAAAGGCTGCGTCACCGTGAATGAGGAGCGGCAGGACCGGGGTCCGGTCGCCGCCTGAACATCCCTGCTGATCCTGCTTCGCCCGCACTTTTCCGAGCACGACGGGATCGACGATCTCAAGGTGCGACGGGTTAGCCGTCAGCGAAAGATGCACGCTGTTGCCGTCGAACATGCGATCCGACGATGCGCCGAGGTGATATTTGACGTCGCCGGAGCCTTCGACATCGTCAGGCTTGAACGAACCGCCCTTGAACTCCTTGAAGATCGCGCGGAGCGGCTTCGCCATGACGTTGGCGAGCACATTGAGGCGGCCGCGGTGAGCCATGCCCAGCGCGATCTCCCGGACGCCCAAATGACCGCCGCGTTTGATGATCTGCTCGAGCGCCGGGATCATCGCCTCTGCGCCTTCGAGGCCAAAACGCTTGGTACCGGTGTATTTCAGATCGCAGAACTTCTCGAAGGTCTCGGCTTCGATGAGCTTCCTCAGAATCGCTTTGCGGCCCTCGAGCGTGAAACTGATGTCCTTTTCCAGCCCCTCGATCCGTTCCTGAATCCAGCTCTTTTGCGCCGGATCGGTGATGTGCATGAACTGGAAGCCGATCTGGCGGCAATACGTGCGCCGCAGGATCGTCAGCATCTGGCGCATCGTCGCCGTTTCGAGGCCCATGACACGATCGATGAAAATCGGCCGGTCGAGATCGCCTTCGGTGAACCCATACGTCTCGGGCAACAGCTCGCGGTGAACCCGGCGATCGGCAAGACCGAGCGGATCGAGGTCGGCGGCGAGATGGCCGATGACGCGATAGGCGCGGATCAGCATCAGGGCGCGGATCGAATCCTGCGTCGCGCGGAGCGATGCCGCCGGCGTCATCTCGAAGCCTGCGATCTGTGCGCGTCTCTCGATCTTATCGCGGATGGTGCGCTCGGTTTCGCCGTAGTCGCCCGTCAAAGCGGCGACAAGATCGCGTTCGGTGCCGGTCTCAGTCAGCAGCGCTTCAAGCGGTGGCGCCCAGGCGGGGCCGCCGGTTACGGGCTGCGTCGCGGCCGGCTCCTTAATGCTGTCGAAGAACCGTCGCCATTCGTCGCTGACGGCGCCAGGATTGCGCTCGTATTCGGCCTGCATATCCTCGATGTAGGGTGCATTGGCAACGCTCAGGAACGAGGTGCGAAGGAACGCTTCGTTCTGGCCATTTCGTGACATCTGCTTCGTCCTTTTCAGGCTCGGGAGGTGCCTATCGAGGGCTCCGGATAACGCACGCTGGCGAGATCGGAAAAAAACGCCGCCGATCGTTTCGGCCAAGTCCTCAGTGAATTCTTACGCTCTCAAGATTTCAACGAGTGTCCGCCCGAGAGCGGCAGGATTTGGCGATATCGCTATCCCTGCTGCCTTCATCGCAGCAAGCTTGTCCTCTGCCTTGCCCTTACCGCCGGAAATGATTGCTCCCGCGTGCCCCATACGCCTTCCGGGCGGCGCGGTGACACCGGCGATAAAACCGACCATCGGCTTCTTCCGGCCTTTGCGAGCTTCACGCGTCAGAAACTCCGCAGCATCTTCCTCGGCCGAACCGCCGATTTCGCCGATCATGATGATCGATTGTGTTTCCTTGTCGGACAGGAAGAGGTCGAGAACGTCGATGAACTCGGTGCCCTTGACTGGGTCGCCGCCGATGCCGACAGCGGTCGTCTGGCCAAGACCGACATCCGTCGTTTGCTTCACTGCCTCATATGTGAGGGTTCCGGAGCGAGATACAATGCCGACGCTGCCGTGCTTGAAGATGTTTCCCGGCATGATGCCGATCTTGCATTGATCGGGCGTCAGGAGGCCCGGACAATTCGGTCCGACGAGCCGAGATTTCGACCCATCGAGGGCGCGCTTGACCCGCACCATGTCCATCACCGGAATGCCCTCGGTGATGCAGACGATCAGCGGAACTTCCGCGTCGATCGCTTCCAGGATCGCGTCGGCGGCAAACGGCGGGGGTACGTAAATTGACGACGCGGTGGCGCCCGTCTTGGCGACGGCCTCTCCCACGCTCTCGAAGAGCGGGACGTCGGCGAGCTCGGCATCGCGATGCTTGGTGCCCCCTTTGCCGGGCGTTACGCCGCCGACGATCTTCGTTCCATAGGCCCGCGCCTGCTTAGTGTGAAACGTCCCTTGGCTGCCTGTTATGCCCTGGCAGATGACCTTCGTCGCCTTGTCGACCAGAATTGACATTCCGTCCCCGCATTGACCGCACTTCACGGCGGGAATGTCGCTCAACTTTTGCGGTGCAGCAAGACCAACTATCGTTCAAATGCGGATATTTCGGCGATTCGAACGCTCGTCAGGCAACCTGCTTCAATTCATCGGTAATCTTCTTGGCCGCATCGGCCAAATCGTCGGCCGGGATGATCTTCAGGCCAGACTCCTTGAGGATTTTCTTGCCGAGATCGACGTTCGTGCCTTCGAGGCGCACGACGAGCGGCACCTTAATGTCCATTTCGCGAGCGGCCGCAATCACGCCTTCCGCGATAATGTCACAACGCATGATGCCGCCGAAGATGTTGACCAGGATGCCCTTCACGGCTGGGTCGGCGAGGATGATCTTGAAGGCTTCGCGCACTTTTTCCTTGGAAGCACCGCCTCCGACGTCGAGGAAGTTCGCTGGCTCTGCACCATAAAGCTTGATGATGTCCATCGTCGCCATCGCGAGGCCGGCGCCGTTGACGAGGCAGCCGATGTCGCCGTCGAGCTTGACGAATGCAAGATCGTGTTTCGAGGCTTCGACCTCTGTCGGGTCTTCCTCACTGAGATCGCGCAGCGCGACGATCTCCGGGTGCCGGTAGAGCGCGTTCGAATCGAAGTTCATCTTGCCGTCGAGGCAAATGAGCTTTCCGTCCTTCGTGACAACTAGCGGATTGATCTCGAGCAGGCTCATATCCTTCTCGACGACCATCCGGTAAAGGTTTTGGACGAGATTGCTTGCTGCCTTCACCTGGTCGCCCTTGAGGCCCAACGCAAAGGCGACCTTGCGGCCATGAAACGGCTGATATCCGGTTGCCGGATCGATCGTCAGGGTGTGAATCTTCTCGGGCGTCTCATGGGCGACATCCTCGATGTTCATGCCGCCTGCCTGGCTGACAATGAATGCAACACGCGAAGATGCGCGATCGACAAGTGCCGAAAGATAAAGCTCGCGCTCGATCGCCGAGCCGTCCTCGATATAGAGACGATTGACGATACGCCCCGCATTTCCGGTCTGAACGGTGATCAGCGTTTTACCGAGCATTTGTTCAGCGAAGGCCTTCACCTCGTCGATCGACTTCGCGAGTCGAACGCCACCCTTGTCGCCAGCGGACGATTCCAGAAACTTTCCCTTGCCGCGTCCACCAGCGTGAATCTGCGCTTTGACGACCCACACCGGCCCTGGCAGCTTTTTCGCCGCTTCGACCGCCTCGGCGACTGAGAAAGCGGCAAAGCCGTTCGGCGTCGGCACGCCATACTGGCGATAAAGCTCTTTAGCCTGGTATTCGTGAATGTTCATGCCTGGGCTCCATTCCGCAGCGTATTTTGTGAATTTCTGTCAGCGCGCGTTTTCCCGCGCACGCCGTCATTACGCCCCAATTCGGAGCGGTAAAGATGCCGCGCGCGCTCAATTATCCGACCTCCAGGGCGGCGCCGTTTGAGGTGGGTTCCGGCACCACAGCAAATCAGGCTTGAATACTGGCTTGGTCTGAAACGGGGAATAGTCATGTCTCAGCAATTTCAATGCATCAACATCGATGGCCTGAAGGCGGCACGAACTGGGCGCGATCCTTATAACTTTCTCGTCGGCAACAACTTCATTCAACCTTCGGCGGTCGAGTCGCTCAAGGCCGACTATCCGGATATCAAGGAGCCGGGCTTTTTTACGGAAACTGACGTCGGTGACCGCTCTCATGGGGCATTTGCAAAATTGCTCGAAGACCTGAAGAGCCCGGAAGTGTCGAAGATCATCTCGGAAAAGCTCGATATCGACCTCGTCAACAAGCCGAAGATGATTACGATCCGCAAGATCTCGCAGGCCAAAGACGGCCGCATCCACACGGACGGCGAAGCGAAAATCGCAACGATGCTGACCTATCTTAACGACAAGTGGGACGGTACGGGCGCGGGTTGCCTTCGCGTTCTGCGCAACGACAAGAACTTCGAGGACTATGTCGAGCAGATCAACCCGCTGACCGGAACGGTGTTCGCATTCCGCCGATCCGACAGCTCCTGGCACGGCCACACGCCTTTCGTCGGCGAGCGTCGCGTCGTGCAGATGACGTGGCTTCGCAGCGAAGCGGATGTCGCACGCAAGGAAAAACGAGGCGCGCTGTCCCATAGTCTGAAAAAGATCTTCCATTTCGGCTGAGTCGAGCGCCTGCGTGTCCGTATGACAATGCCTAGGGTGGGGAAGCGTGCGCTGCGCGCTTCCGCCCCTTAGCTTGCGAGTGCGGGGCTGATTTTCTTGCAGGCTTCGATCAAGCTCTGCACTGATGCAACGGACTTCTCGAACATCGCCTTTTCGTTTTCGTCCAATGCGAGTTCGACGACCTTCTCGATGCCGCCTGCGCCAATGATCGCGGAAACGCCGACGTAAGTGTCCTTTATGCCGTACTCACCGTCGAGATGGGCCGCACACGGCAGCATGCGCTTCTTGTCTCGCAGGTAGCTCTCGGCCATCGCGATCGCCGACGCTGCGGGCGCATAGAACGCCGAGCCCGTCCCAAGCAGTGCAACGATCTCGCCACCGCCGCTGCGCGTGCGCTTGATCATCGCGTCAAGCTGTTCCTGGCTGAAGAAGCCGAGCTTCACACAATCGGGCAGCGGCACGCCGCCGATCGTCGAATAGCGCACCAGCGGCACCATGTCGTCGCCATGGCCACCGAGCGTCAAAGCCCGAACGTCCTCGATCGAAACGCCGGCCGCCTCGGCGAGGAAGCAAGTGAAGCGGGCACTATCGAGCACGCCAGCCATGCCGACAATCTTGCTGGCGGGGAGGCCCGCGAACTTCCTGAGCGCCCACACCATCGCGTCGAGCGGATTCGTGATGCAGATGACAAAGGCGTTCGGCGCGTGCTGCTTGATGGCAGCACCGACCTGCTCCATCACTTTCAGATTGATCCCCAGAAGATCGTCGCGGCTCATACCCGGTTTTCTCGGAACGCCAGCCGTCACAATGCAGACGTCGGCTCCGGCAATCGCCGCATAGCCATCTGTTCCGGCGCCCGACAGCCGGGCGTCATAGCCTTCGACTGCGGCGGCCTGTGCAAGATCGAGGGCTTTGCCCTTGGCGACGCCTTCGATGATGTCGGTCATCACGATGTCGCCGAGTTCCTTGAGGCCAGCCAGCAGCGCCAGCGTGCCGCCAATCTGTCCTGAGCCGATCAATGCGATTTTGGCGCGCGCCATTCGAGCTACCCCCAAGGAAATTTAACCAGTTGCAGATGCGGGACGGATGTCACGCTCTTTCGCCTAATCAAATTCGTTGGCCGCTCAAAGGCAAGCCGCAACTTTGGTATGAAACCGATTGCGGCGAACAATCGACGATCACATGCCGTCAGTATCGGGCTCGACCGCCTGAATGACCGGCAAGATAGGCTTCAGAGCGCATTTCAGTCAGGCGTGAGGCCGTGCGCTGGAAGGCGTCCGATCCATTGCCATGGGGATAGAGGACCGTCGGTTCAGCGGCGGCCGAAGCAATGAGGCAGATGCGACCATCGTAGAGAGCGTCGACCAAATTGATGAAGCGGCGCGCCACGTCGCGGCGTTCGGGTGTCAAAATTGGAATGTCATCGATAATGACCGTATGGAAGGCGTGAGCGATATGCAGATAATCGTTGGCGCCGAGCGGACGATTGCAAAGTTCGTCGAAACTGAACCGCGCGACGCCGACGGATGCGAGCGGCACGACAAGCTTTCGCCCCTTGACCTCAAGCGTCTGAGATTTTCCCGGATGCTTGCCAGTGAGGCGATCCCAGTGAGCATCGAGCGCGGCGCGTGCAGCGACATCGGAAGGATAAAAATAAAGTTGCGCGCCTGACAGCTTGTCGAGTCGGAAATCCTTCTGGGACCTCAGCTCGACCACATCCATGTGTGCGCGGATGAGATCGATGAACGGCAGAAAGAGTTGCCGGTTGAGGCCGTTTTTATAAAGGTCCGATGGCTGCGCGTTCGATGTGGCAACCACCGTAACCCCGGCTGCAAAAAGGTTCTGAAACAACCTGCCGAGAATCATCGCATCCGCGATGTCGGAGACATGCATCTCATCGAAGCATAAAAGCCGCGCCTCGCGAGCAAGAGCGCTCGCAACATGTGGGATAGGATCGCCGGGCGTGTCTTTGCGCGCCGCGCCGATCCTTTCGTGGACGTCCGCCATGAATTCGTGGAAGTGAGCACGCCGCTTCGGCTCGAAGGGTGTTCCTTCGAAAAAGAGATCCATCAGCATTGTCTTGCCGCGACCGACGGCGCCCCAGACGTAAAGACCTTTCGGTGTTGCCGACGGCTTGCCCAGGAAGCGTGAAAAGAGACCCCGATTGCGGCGGTTCGTGACTAGTTCCGATTGCAGTGCATCAAGCCGCGCCGCGAGAGTGGCCTGCGCAGCGTCAGGTTCGATCTCATACTCCGTCAAACGTTGTCGATATCCGTCGATAATCGTGCCCATGCGCCCCGCCCAAACTCCCAGCGTCTCGGTAGTCGGGATGGCGCTACGCGCGCAACTGCGAGAATCCGCGACGAATCTTTCCCGCTGCGCGACTGAATGTCACTCTCTGTGGAGGCCGAAGGGGGCCTGCGAGCCTGAGACGCCCGTTGGCAGGGCTTTTCAAACAATCCGTCGGTGGAAGTTGCATTGCTGCATTGCAGCAGTAACTTATTGCTTCGCACAAATTAAGCAGCATTTTCTGTTAGGTTACGAGGGCTTGGCGGACCGGCGACGGTACATCAGGCCGGACTTCAAGAGGCTACGTTATGTTGGACGAAACTCACGTCGCGGGCGATGCACATTTCGGGTTCATTCGGCGGCTCCTTGCGAGCGAAAGCTACCTGCTCAGAGATCACCTGCAGCGCCTCGACAGCGATGCGCGCCACCGGCGGTTCGGACACGACGTCTCAAACGCATTCATCGCAAGCTATGCAGCGCACGCCAGCGACTTCGGAAACGTGACGTTCGGCTACTTCGTCGACGGGGATGTTCGCGGCGTCGCCGAACTGCGTCCCGGCACGTTGATGCGCCCGGAGAGCGCCGAGGTTGCATTCTCCGTCGAAAGACCTTTCGCCAATCGTGGTATCGCGACGCAATTGATGGGGCGCATCATACGAACGGCGCGCAATCGCGGGCTGAGCCACCTCACGCTCGTCTGCATGACTGACAATGCCAAGATGCAGGCAATCGCGCGCCACTACGGTGCGGACCTCAAGATCGAAGACGGATCAATCTTCGCCGACATCGTTCCCAACCGCGCCGATTACCGATCGCTGGTCGCTGACATGATCGATGAACCGATGACCTATCTTTACGCCGCCCTCGATATGCAAACGCGCATCAGCGGATCAGGCGAAATCTGATCCATTCGCCAGCGTAATGGAAAGGTCTCGATGGAGAATTGCGATTCGAAATTGGGAATCACAATCGGCGCAATTCGCTTTTCCAAATCTTTGGAAAGACCAAGAGGCCGGAAAAAATAAGAAAAATTGCGACATTTGCGCAACAATTCGCGTTAATAAACTCCTTTTCATGCGATATATCAAACTTCTCTGTCTACAAACTTCGCGAAGTTGCTCATGTTTGTTGAGTTCGAGCTGATTCGAACTCTAGAGGGAGACTAAATCCTATGGCTAAAGCAGCTAAGAAAGCACCTGCGAAGAGAAAGAAGCCTGCCGCGAAGAAAGCCGCCAAGAAGACGGTGCGCAAGGCAGCGAAGAAGACGGCAAAGCGGAAAGCCGCCTAATTCGGTTTACGACTCCCGGGCTCCGGATTGGGCATTCGAACTTGGGAGCAAACCGATTAATGGGCGCTTCGGTGCCAATACGTTTCAAATGGTCGGCGACAGCGATTTGCGTCACCGGCCATTTCTCTTTTTGGGATCGCACTCGAATAAGAAATAGGAACGTTTCAGCGCTGTCCTATTCGGGCGAATGGGTCACGGCTTCAATGTTGTGGCCGTCCGGATCAAGAACAAAAGCGCCGTAATAGCTCTCATGATAGTGCGGCCTTAGGCCTGGCGGGCCATTGTCACGCCCACCTGCAGCGATCGCCGCTTCGTAAAAGGCGTGGACTTCCTGGCGATTGGCAGCGGCGAATGCCACGTGCAAACGGCCTTTCAGCGCCGTTCCAGTACCAATCCAGAATTGCGGCCTCTGACGGCCGAAGCCCGCGTATCCGTCGGCACCATCCTCGGAGAAGCGGAATTCTTTCAGTAACGCGATGCCGAGCGGCGCCAGAGCCTGTCTATAGAATGCGACTGAGCGGGCATAATCTGCGATGGGAAAGCCGATATGATCGAGGATGTCCTGCACGGCGTGACCCTTTGTGCGATCCGGCGCTCGGAAGATTCCAGCATCAGACGCGGCGTTCGACCATCAGTTTTTTTAATTCTGCGATCGCCTTCGCCGGCGACAGGCCCTTCGGGCAGGCCTTGGCGCAGTTCATGATCGTATGACAGCGATAGAGGCGGAACGGATCTTCAAGGTTATCGAGCCGTTCGCCCGTTGCCTCGTCACGGCTGTCGATGACCCAGCGATAGGCCTGAAGCAGGATCGCCGGGCCAAGGTATCGATCGGAATTCCACCAATAGCTCGGGCATGACGTCGAGCAGCATGCGCACAGAATGCATTCGTACAAGCCATCGAGCTTGCTGCGATCTTCGCGCGACTGCTTCCATTCCTTCGGTGGCGTCGGGGTATCGGTCTTGAGCCAGGGTTCGATCGACCGATGCTGCGCATAAAAGTTGGTCAAATCCGGAACGAGATCTTTCACGACCTCAAGGTGGGGTAACGGATAGATCTTCACGGGCCCCGCAATATCGTCGATGCCCTTGAGGCAGGCGAGCGTGTTGGTGCCGTCGATGTTCATCGCGCACGAGCCACAGATGCCCTCACGGCAGGAGCGCCGGAATGTCAGGGTCGGATCGATCTCGTTTTTGATCTTGATCAGCGCGTCGAGCACCATCGGCCCGCACTGATTTTTATCGATCTGATACGTATCGATGCGTGGATTATCGCTGTCGTCCGGGTTCCAGCGATAAATGCGGAACTCTTTCCAGTCGCCTTCGTGATTGGCCTGGTTCCAGGCTTTACCGCGAGTGATCTTGGAATTCTTCGGAAGAGTGAGCTGAACCATGTGATTGCCGGGTGACCCCGCGTGCGAGAATAAAGACCGATAAGACAGAAGCCCCTATCGGGCCACCCTGTCAACGGCAGCGCTGGTCGCGGGATGCCGTTCTTTGGTCCTTAGGCAGGCTTTTGATAGGTCTTGAGCTCACGCACCAGGGTTACCAGACGCTCTGCGACGTCCGCACCGGTATCGACGGCCACTCGTAACGTCACGCGCGACTGAAGCACGGTGTTGAGACGGTCCTGCTGCTCTCCGAATGCAAAGAAGATCTCCTCCGGTGCGTCGATGTCGCCGTCCTCGATCGCGGTCATCACGTCGAACGCATTCTGGGCGGCAAGCACCAGCATCGAAGCGATGTCGTTCATGAGTTGCAGGTAGAGCCGTTGAGCATCGGCGCGGATGCGCTGGCCGTGGACGCCGAACTTCAACGGAGCCGCGGCCTGCCCGCCTTCGCCGGCAAAGACGCGCGGATGACGTTGGAAGCGCCGGAAGATTTCGGCGAGTCCCAAGCAGCACGTTTCGAGATCGCGCAGCGCCGCCGCTGTCTTGCGCTTCGTTCGGGCGCGCGTGGCGAGTTTTCCCTCTCCCGACCAATTGATGGCCGCGATCGAGGTTATCGCCCCGAGTGCCGCAAGCGCGGGCAGCACGGCCGCGAACGGATCGGGTGGCATGCGCGTGTCGGCTTCGTCAGCCGGCTCTGATTGGGACTTGCTCAATGGATGCGGCACCTCCGGGCGCCACACCATATCGCGTCTTCATGCACGCACGCTATTTCTACCCTTCGCACGCATAACGGACGTGTCAATAAACGCGCGCTTTCGGTTCGATGTACTTGACTTCATTGGTCATCGTCTTGGTGTGAACCGGCCGTTCGTCGAGCTTTACCAACTTCGTCCGATAATCCACCCACGCCAGCGTGTGTTTCATCCAATTGACATCGTCGCGCTTCGGATAGTCTTCACGCGCGTGCGCGCCACGGCTTTCCTTGCGGTTTTCGGCACCGACGACGGTGACGGAGGCCTGCGCGATCAGATTGTCGAATTCGAGCGTCTCGACGAGGTCCGAATTCCAGATCAACGATCGGTCGGTGACGGAAATATCTGCCGCATCGCGCCAGATGGCAGCGATTTTTTCAATGCCTTCCTTCAGCACCGGACCGTCGCGGAAGACGGCGCAGTTCGACTGCATGGTTTTCTGCATGCGCAGACGGAGCACCGCGGTCGGCGTGCCGCCCTTCGCGTAGCGGAACTTGTCGAGACGGTCGAGAATCTTGTCGTCAGTATCTTTCGGCAATTCCGACTGTGCCGCGGCGGATTCGATCGTCTCAGCGCAACGAAGACCCGCGGCGCGGCCAAAGACGACGAGATCGATGAGGGAATTCGAACCGAGCCGGTTGGCGCCGTGCACCGAAACGCAGGCCGCCTCGCCGATTGCCATTAATCCGGGCACGACGTGATCGGGGTTGCCGTCTTTCTTGGTCAGAACCTCGCCGTGATAGTTCGTCGGGATGCCGCCCATGTTGTAGTGGACCGTCGGAAGGACGGGGATCGGCTGTCGACGCAGATCGACGCCTGCGAAGACCTTAGCGCTTTCCGTGATGCCCGGCAGACGCTCCGCCAAAATCTTCGGATCGAGGTGATCGAGGTGCAGGAAGATGTGATCGCCTTCCGGTCCGACGCCACGGCCTTCCCGAATTTCAACCGTCATCGAGCGCGAAACGACGTCACGCGAGGCCAGATCCTTGGCGTGGGGCGCATAACGCTCCATGAAGCGCTCGCCCTTGGAATTCGTCAGATAGCCGCCTTCGCCGCGAGCGCCTTCGGTGATGAGAACGCCGGCGCCGTAGATGCCGGTCGGATGGAACTGCACGAATTCCATATCCTGCAGCGGCAAGCCCGCCCGAAGCACCATCGCGTTGCCGTCGCCCGTGCAGGTGTGGGCCGACGTGCACGAGAAGTACGTGCGGCCGTAGCCGCCCGTCGCGAGAATAGTTTTCTTCGCGCGAAAGCGGTGGATCGACCCGTCTTCGAGGTTCAGCGCCATGACGCCGCGACAGGCGCCGTCTCGGTCCATGATGAGATCAAGCGCGAAATACTCGACAAAGAACTCCGCCGAATGGCGCAGCGACTGGCCATAAAGCGTGTGCAGCATCGCGTGGCCGGTGCGGTCGGCCGCGGCGCAGGTCCGCTGTGCGGGCGGGCCTTCGCCGAAATCGGTCGTCATGCCGCCGAAGGGCCGTTGATAGATCTTGCCGTCCTCGGTGCGTGAGAACGGCACGCCGTAATGCTCAAGCTCGTACACGGCGGCCGGAGCATGGCGGCAAAGGTATTCGATCGCGTCCTGGTCTCCGAGCCAGTCGGAGCCCTTGACGGTATCGTACATGTGCCAGCGCCAGTCGTCGGGCCCCATGTTGCCAAGGGCTGCGGCGACACCGCCTTGGGCCGCGACGGTATGAGACCGCGTCGGAAAGACTTTCGTGACGCATGCTGTCTTCAGACCGGCTTCGGCGCAGCCGAGCGTTGCGCGCAGACCGGCGCCGCCCGCACCGACGACGACGACATCATACTGATGATCGACAATCGGATATGCTTTGCCAGTGACGGAGGACGCGGCCGTTGTCCCGTTGGCTTTGCCATTCGTTTTTGACATCCGGCTAGGCTCCGAAGCTCAGCTTCAGCACGGAGAAGATGCTGACGAGCGCAATGAAAATCGCAAAAAATGTGTTGAGGATCAGCGCCACGACCTTCAACCCTTCGTCGTGGACGTAGTCTTCGATAATCGTCTGCATGCCGAGACGCATATGGATGGTGCCCGACAGGACCAAGCCAAGCAAGCCCAGCGCGATCAGTGGGTTGGCAAGCTCGCGTTTAACCGTCGCGTAATCGGCGCCCGTCAGCGATACGACGAGCCAAACCAGAAATACGGCCAGAAAGGCGTTCGAGACGGCAGTAACGCGCTGCTTCCAGAAGTGATCGGCACCTTCTTTCGCGGAGCCAAGATACCTTGCCGTTTTGAGAGGCGTTCGCATGGCCATGATTCAGAGGCCTCCCGAGGCAGCAACGCCGATCCAAATGAGTACCGTCAATGCCAACGATCCTGCGAGCGTTCCCCAGCACAGAAGATCGATCGTCTTGAGATCATATCCACGGCAGGTATCCCAGAGCAAATGCCGTAAGCCGCCAAGCAGGTGATGCATCAGCGCCCATGTGTATCCGAGTAGAATGATCTTTCCCGGCCAAGATCCGAAGAAGCCCGCAACATAATCGTAGTACTCGGGTCCTGTCGCGGCCGCGATCAGCCACCAGGCCAGCAGCAGCGAACCGACATAGAGCGCCGCGCCGGTGATGCGATGCAGGATCGACATCACCATGTTGATCAACGGCGAATAGATTTGGAGATGAGGAGAAAGCGGCCGCTCCGGTCGCGCACTCCGCCCTGAGATGGCTTGCATCGGATTCCTTTTTTGTCTTGAGCAGCGTTTTAGCGTCTCACAGGCGGCGCGGCAATTCGCCAAATGCCACATAGCCGCAAGTCTAAGGTCGACGGGTTACACCAGCGCGCCCACAATCGCACGGCCCAGGCGATCGCCGCTCTCGAAAGCGTGCTCGGCCAAGCCGCCAAGGCACCAGTCGCCAGCAATGCCAGCCTTGTGTGCAGAGGAATAGAGATACGCTTCGCCAAGCGGCTGGTCGACAAAGCCCTGGCGCCAGAGGTGTGCAGTCATGTGCGCCGGCCTGACGGGCGGTAGGCGCAGAGCACGGCTGACCTCGTCCCAAAGCTCTTCCGCCACGGCCGTCGCATCGAGATCTTCCGCTTCCCGGCTCCAGGCCGACGTCGCATGAACGACGATCGTCTCCTCGTCCGGATTGCGTCGGGGCTTTGTGTTATTGCGTGCAACCCAACCGATGATGCCGGACACATTGGAAAACACATCCTGCTTGGGAAAAACTTGTTTATCAATGTGGACCATCACGGCCCAGCATGGTGCCATGCGAACGCGTGCAAGCGCGTCGGCGAATTCTTCGATATGTCCGAGAAGCGGGCGGGCCTCGGCTGCGGGCGTGGCGACGGCGACGGCATCGAACGGACCGGCGGATGTGTCGTCCGCGAACCAAGCGTGCCAGCCTTTGCCGAACCATTCCAGTGTGTGAACGCGGCGACCGGTGTCAATGCGCACGCGGTCCGTCAGCGGCCGGACCAGCGACGACATTCCGGGCGTGCCGACCATCCACGGTCCCGGGGTGGACAGGTTTGCGCTGCCGTCTTTTTGCGGTGTCCAGCGTTCAGCGTAGCCAAGGTCTTTAATCTCGCTCAGGAAATCGTTGAATTCCGGAGACTTTGCGCAGACGTACTGAGCGCCATGATCGAAGGCATCGGAACCGACACGGATCGTTGCAATGCGGCCGCCGATTGCTGCGTCCTGTTCGAAGACTTCGACGTCGAGCCCTGCCCGGCGCAGCGTGCGCGCACATGACAAACCTGCCAGCCCAGCGCCTATGATCGCGGTCTTTTTTGTCACTTTTGCTCCGCTCCCTAGATCGTCAGGCCGCGCCCGGCTGTTTGAGTATTCGCGCAACGATGGCTATCGGGGCAGTTTACAAGCAACTCCTAATCAAAGGTTAGCAGACGCCCCGCCCACTCAAGTCCGAGGAAAAAATGACGTGTTCCTGCACGGCAGTCACACGCTGATCAGCGCGGCAGGACGAGCCAGGTATCGAGATCGAGGACAACGCCCTCGGCATATTCGCCTGTTTCGGTCTTCAATGGCAGCGCCGCGCAATCCTGATTTTTGACGCCGATCATACGAACGCGAAGAGCGCCAATATCGCGACGCTCCGGAATCTCGGCCTTCTCGATGATCTCCGACCACGCATAGATCGTGTCGCCGGCAAACGTCGGCGCGACATGACGGCCGCCGTTGATCGCCGCCAGATGGAACGCGTTGCCAAGGCCATTATACGAGAGCGCACGGACGAGCGAGATGACGACGCCGCCGTAGACGATGCGCTTGCCAAACCGACCCTTCGATTCGGTGTGCTGATTGAAGTGAACTTTCGCCGTGTTCTGATAGAGGCGTGTTGCGGTCTGATGCTCGGCTTCCTCAAGCGTCATGCCGTCGACGTGGTCGATCTTCTCGCCTGCTTCATAATCGCTCCAGCGATGCGGCGAGCCCGAAAGCTCAAAGTCGTACTTCGCCACGTCGAGTGGAGGAATAGCACCTCCGATGTCCTTCGGATCGACGCGGTCGGGTAGCTTCGGCACCACGGCTTCCGGAGCCGGAGATCCTTTCGTGCGCTTCCTGACCATCACCCAGCGGCAATATTCAAGCACGATCTGACCATCCTGATTGCGTCCGGTAGAGCGCACATAGACGGTGCCAGTTTCTCCGTTGGAATTTTCTTTTAGTCCGATGACTTCCGACGTCGAGGCGAGCGTGTCGCCAGGATAGACGGGTTTCAGGAACCGGCAGTCGGCATAGCCGAGGTTCGCGATGGCGTTGAGCGAGATATCGGGCGTCGTCTTTCCGAATACGACGTGGAACGTCAGAAGATCGTCGAGCGGAGCCTTCGGATAGCCGATCGCCTTGGCGAAGGTGTCGGCTGATTGGACCGCAAAGCGCGAGCCGTAGAGCGCGGTATAGAGCGCGACATCGCCATCGGTCACTGTGCGCGGGGTGGCGTGGTGGATGATCTGGCCGAAGCGAAAATCCTCGAAGAAATTGCCTGCGTTGGTTTTCGTGTCCGCCATCATCGTCGCCTTCGCTGTCGCTGGTTGTCGCGGCTCTTTTTCCGGATGTGGAGAGCGGACCGCAACCCTTTTCAGGACTTCAAGACGCGATCAAGGGCCGCAGATACCTTGGATTTGCGCCCTACTCAGAACCATGGCTCTTCGATGCGAGAGCGCGCGACGATGGCATCCGCGATGGCGGCAACTCTTTTCGCCATGACGAGATGCAAGCGTTCCACCATCTTGCCCTCGACGGTTATGACGCCTTTCCTGACGTTTTCTGGTTGTTCGAAGGCTTTGATGATCTTGTGCGCCCAGGTGACCTCATCATCACCCGGCGAAAAAATCTCATTACAGGGCATGATCTGCGAAGGATGAATCAGGGTTTTGCCGTCCATGCCGAGCGTACGGCCGTGCTCGCATTCGGCGCGGAAACCCAAATCATCCTTAAAATCGTTGTAGACGCCGTCAATGACGTCCAATCCGTAGGCCCGCGCCGCGACGAGCGTCATCGCCAGCCATGGTACGACGGCGAAGCGGTTGCTGCCGGCGCGGGCGCGGCTTTCCTTCAGCAGATCATTGGTACCGATCACAAAGCAAACAAGGCGATTGTCGGGGTCTCGACCGCAGGCTGCAATTTCGCGAGCGTTGATGATGCCCATCGGCGTTTCAATCATGGCCCACAGACGAATGTGCGGATCGGCATCGGCGGCCTTCACGACCTTCGCCGTCCCCGTAATGTCGCCCGACTGGGAAACCTTCGGAACGAGGATCGCATCGGGAACCGACGCGATGGCCGCGTGGAGATCGGCCATGCCCCATGGCGTCTCGATCGGGTTGACGCGTAAAATGACCTCGTGCGAGCCGAACTCGCCTGCACGGATGGCGGCTGTAGCGTGCTCGCGGGCCGATTCCTTGTTCGCCGGCGCGACCGAATCCTCAAGATCTAAGATGATCGAATCTGCAGGAAGCGTTTTCGCCTTTTCGATGGCGCGCTCGTTGTCTCCTGGAACATAGAGAACGCTGCGTCTTGGTCTCATCGCCATCGGCGTCGGCTCCGAAGCTGAGTGGATGGTGCGACGCACCATAACGCATTCGGCGCACAGGCACAGTTCAACTTTCGGGCCAGAGGAAATGATCGCGGCGCATATATAGCCGGCTGCACTGCGAGCAACCCATGTTAGAAGGCTTGGCGCCTGCAGCCGGCTTGGCAGGCCGATCTGCGATCTTCAAGTGCAATCAGGACCATGCGCCGAATTCTCGTTATTTCATCGCACGTCGCGCAAGATACGGTCGGGCTCGCCCCTACCATCGCCCCTCTGCAGCGCGCCGGGATCGAGGTCGTGGCGCTGCCGACCGTCGTTTTGTCCAATCATCCGGCGCGCGAGCATTGCGCAGGCGTCATCCTCGAACCGGCGGTGCTCGAAAAGATGATCGCCGCGATCGAGGCAAACGGCTGGCTCGGTACGTTCGATGCGGTGCTTTCGGGTTATTTGCCGTCCGTCGGGCATGCGACCTTGGTTGCGCGTATCGTCAAACGGATGCGCGAGATCAGTCCGCTGATCGTTTATGTCTGTGATCCTATTCTCGGCGATGATCCGGAGGGTCTTTATATCGATGCGGCAGCGGCGGCCGTCGTGCGCGATACGCTGGTTCCACTCGCCGACATCGTGACGCCCAACCGCTTCGAACTCGGTTGGCTGACGCGCGCAAATGTCCAGTCCATCGACGACACGACGCAGGCTGCGCTTGCCTTATCGTGCCCGATCGTTGCCGCGACTTCGATTCCATCGGGACCCGATGAACTCGCCAACGTTCTGGTCAACAGCGGCAATGTCCTTGTCAGCAAGGTCCAAAAACTCTCCGATGTGCCACACGGTACGGGCGATTTGTTCACCGGTTTCCTGACGGCGCGCTTGTTGCGCGGCGCTTCCGTGACGGACGCATGGACTCACGCGATTCAAGGAGTCAACTACGGCGTGGAGGCCAGCCGCGGTAGTGACCGTCTCATGCTGCCGCAGATCGACTGGGCATGGCTTTCGTCATGACGAAAGACGGAAAGGACGTCCAATGACGATTACGATCTATCATAATCCGGCTTGTGGCACATCGCGCAACACGCTGGCGATGATCCGCGAACACGGCGAAGAACCCCGTGTGATCGAATATCTGAAGACGCCGCCAACACGGAAAGAACTCGTTGAACTGATCAAAGCGATGGGCATCACGCCGCGCGACTTGCTTCGGCAAAAGGGAACGCCATACGAAGACCTCGGGCTTGCCGACTTGAGCCTCGACGACAAGACGATCATCGATGCGATGATGGCTCATCCGATTCTGATCAATCGTCCGATCGTCGTCACGCCGCTCGGAACGCGCCTGTGCCGTCCGTCAGAAACGGTTCTCGAAATCCTGCCTAAAGCACGCGCCCGTAAAACGTAGGTCGCGCGTCACGTATCGGTACATCAGCTTCAGACACGCGATACGGCGAGGCGGTTCAATCTTTTGCTTGCTCAAGCCACTCACGCTACCTACGTTTGTCGGATCGGGGAAATCAAAGGCCGCACATGAAGCCGGAAACGACCGCGACGGGCGTGAGTCGCGAAGCCGCCGCTGGACTGGCGCTTCTCGGCGCCGCGGTACTCGCACTCATCGCCGCCAATTCGGCGTTTAACGACGATTATGAAAGAGTGCTGGCACTGCCAGTCTCGATCGGCGTCACACCGTTCGTTTTGTCCAAGTCTCTGCTGCATTGGATCAACGACGCCCTGATGGTGGTCTTCTTTTTTGTCGTCGGGCTCGAGATCAAGCGCGAGATTCTGCGCGGTGCGTTGTCGAACCGAAGAGCTGCGTTGCTTCCGGTGATTGCTGCGTTGGGCGGCATGATCGCACCGTCGCTGATCTATGCCGCCATTAATTGGGACAATAGCGTTGCTCTCAAAGGCTGGGCTATACCGGCGGCAACAGACATTGCGTTTGTCGTGGGCGTTCTTGCCGTGCTCGGCTCGCGTGTGCCGCAGAGCCTCAAGGTTTTTCTGCTGGCGCTCGCTATCATCGACGATCTCGGCGCAATTCTCATCATAGCGTTTTTCTATACTGGTGATCTATCGTTCTCTGCGCTGGCGCTCGCCTTTGCCGGTGTCGCCGGCCTTGCCCTTCTCAACCACAGGAACGTGATGCGGGTCTGGGCCTACGTTCTCGTCGGCGCCTTCGTGTGGCTATGCGTCTTGAAATCGGGTGTCCACGCGACGCTGGCCGGTGTCGCGACGGCACTCGCGGTGCCATTGAGGAATGCCAAGGGCCAAGAAGGTCCGCTCGAAAACCTCGAACATCGCTTGGCGCCCTGGGTGAGCTTCCTCATTCTCCCGATTTTCGCATTTGCCAACGCCGGAATATCTTTCTCCGGAATATCCGTGAGAGATTTCACGTCCCCGATTTCGCTCGGCATTGCGCTTGGACTCATCATCGGCAAACCGCTCGGAATCTACGGCTTTGCCCGCGCAGCCATTCGGAGCGGCCTCGGAGCGCGACCGAATGGCGCGACGGAGATGCAGCTATTCGGCACAGCCATTCTTGGCGGTATCGGCTTCACGATGAGCCTTTTCATCGGCATGTTGGCATTCCCTGATCCGCAAACGAGCGGCCACGTCAAGCTCGGCGTGCTGACAGGCTCCTCGGTGTCGGCAATTCTCGGATATATCGTTCTGTTAAGAACCAACAACCGCTTGAGAAAAGGCGTGACGCTGCGTGACGGATCCTGAGCAGGAGAAAAAATATAATGAAGAGCTTTCCCGATTCGCTTGCCGATCGCTATCGCCGGTTCAAGTTCCGGCATTTCACGCCGAATGCTGCTCACTACGAAAGACTTGCAACGCAGGGGCAGGACCCCCAAACCATGGTCATTTCTTGCTCAGACAGCCGCGTCGATCCCGAGACGATCTTCAGCGCCATGCCGGGCGAGCTCTTCGTCCTGCGCAACATCGCCAATCTCGTTCCACCCTACGAAACCGGCGGCAACTATCACGGCGTCAGTTCGGCCATCGAATTTGCGATTCTAAACCTCAATCTTCACCATCTCATTGTCATCGGTCATTCCGGCTGCGGCGGCATCAAGGCGGCCTGGGATCAGAATGCTGCCGTTCAGACGGAAGCTCAGTTTATCTCGCGCTGGATGTCGATGCTGGACGAAGCGCGTCTTGCCGTCCTTCGGTCCAACCCGAATGCCTCGCCCGAGGCCAAGCAGCGCGCGCTTGAGCAAGAGGGCGTCATGCAGTCGCTGAAAAATCTACGGACGTTTCCGTTCGTGCGCGAGCGAGAAGAGAAAGGAACGCTGCAGCTCCACGGCGCACATTTCGATATCGCGTCAGGTATGCTCAGCGTTTACGACAACGAGACCAAGGTATTCCAACCGCTCTAAAGCGGTTTTTTTCTCATCGGATGGTCGACCGGTTCATTACGAGCCAGACGCCGTCGGGCCCGCGACCGTGCGGGCTTTTTCAATTGCCGGAAGCAATTTCTTTTTGAGCGAATCCTCGGATATCGGGCCGACGTGCTTGTAGACGATCTGGCCCTTGCCGTTCACAACAAACGTTTCAGGCGTCCCGTAGACGCCCCAGTCGATGGCGGCGCGGCCCTGCGCATCCGTACCGACGGCCGTGTACGGATTGCCGAAGCGGCCGATGAAACGGCGCGCCGCAGCGGCGCCGTCCTTATAGTTGATCCCGTAAATATCGACATCCGTCATGGTTTTCAGCTTTTCGAGAAACGGGTGCTCCTCGATGCACGGGACGCACCATGATGCCCAGTAGTTGACGACGGAAACTTTACCCTTGGCAAGATCGGCACTGGTAAAGCCGGCCTCGGGTTTGCCGTTCGTTGCTTCGAGTCCCTCGATGGGTGGAAAAACTCCTTTCGGGACCTCTTTGCCGACGAGCGTCGAAGGGAGAAGCGAAGGATCGCCTGAGCGCAGTGCCATCGCGAAGAATCCTGCGACAACTGCGAAAAAAAGCACCGGCAATAAGCGTAAGAGTTTCGATCGACCTTGGTTCACAGCATCACTCCACGGCACTCATCGAGCGCCGTCTGGCGCCGCGTTTTTCGAGCGCATCGATCGCGGCGGCTTGTTTTTTGCCATCGAAAATGAGCCAGGCGACAAGTCCCGCGACAACGAATGTTACGGCGGCATACGAAATCCAGATGAAGGCGGCGTGCGGTCCGAGGTCCATGAGCTTAGCTTGCAACCCCCGAGGCGGCGAGGCGGTCACGACCGGCAACGACTTGGGCACGCATGGCCTTCACGCGCCTGCGCATAATCTCGTTCCGCATGGCCTTCAAATGCATCGCGAAGAACAGCACCGTAAATCCCAGCGCCATCACGAGCAGCGGCCAGCGCATGCTTGGATCGACCGTCGCGGTAAAATCCGTCGAGGGTTGATGCAGCGTGTTCCACCAGTTGACCGAGAACTTGATGATCGGGAGGATCGTCACACCGACAAGTGCGAGTATCGCGGTCAGTTTTGCACCCGCGGATTCGTCTTCGAGCGCGGCTCTGAGCGCAATCAGACCGAGGTAGAGGAAGAAGAGGATCAGCACCGACGTCAGCCGCGCGTCCCAGACCCAATAGGTGCCCCACATGGGCTTGCCCCAGAGCGATCCCGTCAGCAAGGCCAAGAACGTAAACGCCGCGCCGAGTGGAGCAGCGGCTTTTGCCGAGACGTCGGCAAGGGGATGTCTGAATACGAGAAGCCCGAAGCTCGACATTGCAATCAGACCGTAGATCATCATCGAGAGCCACGCGCACGGCACGTGGATATACATGATGCGAACGGTCTCGCCCTGCTGATAGTCAGCAGGAGAATCGAAGAACGCGAGATAAATCCCAACCGCGATCAGGCCGGCCGCAATGCCCGATGCCCAAGGAAGAACACGCGCGGAAAGCCCCATGAAGCGCGTCGGATTGGCCAGTTGCTGCGTCAGCGTCTGCATGGACCGGGATGTAAGCCTTTCCCTGTTTCAGCGCAATCAACGACGTGGCCGCCGAGGCTTAAAAATCAGCAACATGGCTAGGATCGTGAAGCAGAAACATAGCAGCATCAAATGGCCGGGTAGGTTAGATTCTATCAGCGCCACCGCTACGTCGGCATACGCTCGAAAGAGCAAAAAATTCCACATCAGAAGCCTCCATCTAGCCCTCGGAAGCTCGCAGTCTACGAGCAGAAAAGAGCTGATAACCGGCGGCAGGAATGACGCCGAGATGGTTGTCGCGACCAATTTTTCCGATGTTTATTGAAGTTGTATACGAAGGGCCGCCGCCGCCGCGATAGGACCAAGAACCACCGCTGCCAGCGATATGGCCGTCAGGATCAGAAACGCCGCACCCATCCCGGCGGGTCCCATGACAGCGCCAACTGCCGATATGCCGAAAATCAGCGTCGGGATATAAAGCGGCAAAACGACGAGCGCCAACAACAGGCCGCCGCGCCGCGCCTTCACCGTTAATGCCGCGCCTATGGCTCCGAGAAAGCTCACGGCCGGCGTTCCGGCGAGCGTCGTTGCAACCAGGATCGGATAGGACCTGAGATCGAGGTTGAGCAAAATTCCGAGCACGGGTGCTAGGAGCGCCAGCGGAATGCCCGTCGTGATCCAGTGCGCCAATGCCTTCGCAGCCGCAACAAGCTCGAGGGGCAGCCGCCCCGTTGCGAGCACGTCGAGCGTGCCGTCCTCGTAGTCGGTTTCGAAAATGCGATTGAGCGACAGGAGTGCCGCCAGCAGAAGCGCAATCCACAATATGCCGGCTGCGATGCGCGCTAAGAGATTAAGGTCCGGTCCGAGGCCGAGCGGCATGAGCGACACGACGACAAGGAAGAATCCCAACGCCGTGCCTATGGCACCGCCTTCGCGGATGGCTAGTCTAAGGTCGCGGCGAACGAGCGCCCAGAAGCTTGTCACGCGGCCATCCTTCGGGAAATGATAGTCAAAGTCCGGACGCGCTCGAGCGCCAGCGGCAAATGCGTCGCAATAATCGCCAGGCCGCCAGCGCGTGTGTGGTCGTTGACGGCGGCAACGAGCCGGTCCGATGATGCAATATCGAGCGACACTGTCGGCTCGTCGAGAAGCCACACGGGGCGGACCGCTAGCAGAAGCCGCGCGAGACCCAGCCGCCGTCTTTGTCCCGCCGAGAGATAAGCCGCCGGAAACTCTGCGAGATCATCCAATCCGAAATGGCGAAGCGCGCGCTCGATGGACTCGGCATCCGCGACGCTGCCGCTCAAATATTCCGACCAGAAGGCGGCGTTCTCGAACACGGTCAGGCTCGATTTGACGGCATTGGCATGTCCGACGACATGCGCCTGCTCCGAAATCGTCAGCTCACTGTCGCCACCGTCGAGGTGAACCGAGCCGCTCGATGGCCGGATATAGCCTGCGACAGTTCTGAGCAGAGTCGTTTTTCCAGCGCCGTTGGCTCCCGACAGGACCAAGGCTTCACCCTCCGAGACGGCAAACGACAGGCCGTCGATAACGATGCGACCACCCCGTTCTATGATCAAATCTTCGGCGATGAGTTGCACAGGGACAGGATTCCAAGGCTGCGGGACAAGCAATAACTGTCGCATTTTGACTGCGACGCCATCGCCAAAACGTGAAGGGGTTCACTTTTGCGAAGGATTATATAAAAGGCACGTTGTATCCTTCGCTAGCGCAAAAGCGGGGATCGCGCGGCATCGCTGAAGATTCCGCGGGATGTCCTCGATCCGCCGGCACTCCGGCGGCGCAGCCCTTCGTCTTTCTCTTTCGGAGGCCTGACCTTGAGCGCACTCACACCCTCGTCCAACGACAGTTTCAATTGCCGCAAGACCCTCACTGTCGAGGGCAAACCCTACGTTTACTATTCGTTGCCCGATGCCGAGGCCAATGGCCTCAAGGGTATTTCCAAGCTCCCTTATTCGATGAAGGTTCTGCTTGAGAACCTGTTGCGCCACGAGGACGGGCGCACGGTGACGAAAGCCGACATCGCGGCGATGGCAGAATGGCTCGATAACAAGGGCAAAAAGGAAAAGGAAATCGGCTTCCGGCCGGCGCGCGTCCTGATGCAGGACTTCACCGGCGTTCCGGCGGTTGTCGATCTCGCCGCTATGCGCGACGGCATGACGAAGCTCGGCGGCGATCCGGCCAAGATCAATCCGCTGGTGCCGGTCGATCTCATCATCGACCATTCCGTGATCGTCGATGAATTCGGAACGCCGAAGGCGCTCGCCGACAACGTGGCGCTCGAATACGCGCGCAACGGCGAACGCTACAACTTCTTGAAGTGGGGCCAGGGCGCGTTTCACAATTTCCGCGTCGTGCCGCCAGGCACCGGCATCTGCCATCAGGTCAATCTCGAATACCTGGCGCAGACGGTCTGGACGAAGCAAATGTCCGACGGCTCGACGGTTGCCTATCCCGACACGCTCGTCGGCACGGACAGCCATACGACGATGGTCAACGGGCTTGCAGTGCTCGGCTGGGGCGTTGGCGGTATCGAAGCGGAAGCGGCGATGCTCGGTCAGGCGCAGTCGATGCTCATTCCGGAAGTCATCGGCTTCCGGCTGACCGGCAGGCTCAACGAAGGCGTGACGGCGACGGACTTGGTTCTGACCGTCACGCAGATGCTGCGCAAGAAGGGCGTCGTCGGCAAATTCGTCGAGTTCTACGGCCCCGGCCTTGACAGCATGACGCTCGCCGACCGCGCGACGATCGGCAACATGGCGCCGGAATACGGTGCGACGTGTGGCTTCTTCCCCGTCGACAAGGAGACGATCAACTATCTCACGATGTCGGGGCGCGACGCGCACCGCATTGCGCTTGTCGAAGCCTATTGCAAGGCGCAGGGACTTTTCCGCGAGTCCGGTGCGGCCGATCCCGTCTTTACCGACACGCTGGCACTCGATCTCGGCGCCGTCGTGCCGTCGATGGCCGGACCGAAACGGCCGGAGGGCCGCCTTGCACTCGGCGAAATCAAGAGCGGGTTCGAGACGGCGCTTGTATCGGAATACAAAAAACCCGACGAAGCTCAAAAGCGCGTTCCGGTCGAGGGGAAATCCTACGATATCGGGCATGGCGATGTCGTGATCGCCGCTATCACGAGCTGCACGAACACGTCGAATCCGAGTGTTTTGATTGCGGCCGGGCTTCTCGCTCGCAATGCCGTCGCGCGGGGACTGACGAGCAAGCCGTGGGTGAAAACTTCTCTCGCGCCTGGATCGCAGGTCGTCGCCGCGTATCTCGCCCAGTCGGGATTGCAGACTTATCTCGACAAGATCGGATTCAATCTCGTTGGCTTCGGCTGCACCACCTGCATCGGAAACTCCGGCCCGTTGGCGCCGGAGCTGTCGAAAGCCATCAACGATAATGGCATCGTCGCAGCGGCGGTTCTCTCGGGCAACCGGAACTTCGAGGGCCGTGTCAGCCCCGATGTGCAGGCGAACTATCTCGCGTCTCCTCCGCTCGTCGTCGCTCATGCCCTAGCGGGAACAGTGCTGAAGGATCTCACGAAAGAACCCATCGGAACGGGCAGCGACGGCAAGCCCGTCTATCTCAAAGAGATCTGGCCGACGACGCAGGAGATCCAGAAATTCATTGCCGAAAACATCACACGCGACATGTTTAAGGCACGCTATGCCGATGTCTTCAAGGGCGACAACAACTGGCAGTCGATCGCGATCAGCGGCGGCCTGACCTACGGCTGGAACGGGCAATCGACGTACGTTCAGAATCCACCCTACTTCCAGACCATCGGGCGCGAGGCGAAGCCGGTCGGCGACATTGTCGATGCGCGAATCCTCGGACTATTCGGCGACAAGATCACGACTGACCACATCTCGCCTGCCGGCTCGATCAAGACGTCGAGCCCGGCCGGGCGTTATTTGCTCGAGCACGGTGTGCAACCGATCGACTTCAATCAGTACGGCACGCGGCGCGGCAACCACGAAGTGATGATGCGCGGCACGTTCGCCAACATCCGCATCAAGAATGCGATGGTGAAGGATGCCAACGGCAACGTGAAGGAAGGCGGCCTGACAATCCACTATCCGTCCGGCAAGGAGATGGCGATCTACGACGCTGCGATGCTTTACGAGCAGGACGGCGTGCCGCTCGTCGTGTTTGCCGGAATTGAATACGGCAACGGTTCATCGCGCGACTGGGCGGCGAAAGGAACCAACCTTCTCGGCGTGCGCGCCGTCGTTGCGCAGTCGTTCGAGCGCATTCACCGCTCGAACCTCGTCGGCATGGGCGTGGCGCCGTTCACCTTCCAGGAAGGGACTTCCTGGCAGACGCTCGGCCTCAAGGGCGACGAGCGAGTGACGATCCGAGGACTTGCCAAGGTCAAGCCGCGCGAGGTCGTCAATCTGACGATCACGCGGGCCGACGGTACGTCAATCGAGGTGCCTGTGCTCTGCCGTATCGATACCCTCGACGAGATCGAATATTTCAAGAACGGCGGCATTCTGCACTACGTGCTGCGCAACCTGGCTGCGTAAGCATCCCCGCGCGCTTCTTTCCGTCCGGATAGCAAGGTAAGGGGTTTCACGCCCCTTACCCTTATCGACATTTTCACCTAACGGTTTACGTTGACGGGACGAAATCTCGCGTGCCTCACCCGTTCGTGACATGGTTTTCGCGCCTTTCACTTTTTGGAAGCAGGGCTAGAGGCTAAAAGAGATGACGGGGGTTAAGGCGTCACCTCATCTGGGCGAGCAGCAATGCGTTTTCGCAGTACCGTTCTGGCACTTCTGGCTCCGATAGCTGCCGCAACCGCCGCGCCGTCTGCCGCCCAGGAACCCTCCAGGGCAGGGCAGCCGGCCGTCATTCCGCGTGCCGTCGTCGAACTCTATACGAGCCAAGGGTGTTCATCGTGCCCGCCAGCGGATGCCGTGCTGAAAAAGCTTTCAGCCGATCCCTCGATCATCGCGCTTTCGCTTCCCGTCGATTATTGGAATTACCTGGGCTGGAAGGATACGTTCGGCTCATCCCGTAATAGTGACCGTCAGCGGAACTACGCTCGTGCCCGCGGCGATGGCTCTATTTACACGCCGCAGGCTATCGTCAACGGCGAAGCCCACGTCAACGGTGCATCGGTGGCCGAAATCAACCAGGCCATTGAAAGCACATCCACGAAAGCTGGACCGCAGCACATTCCCGTGCGGTTCTGGCAGGAGCGCAATACGCTCAATTTCGCATTGGGCGGAGAAGAGCCGGGGCACGCGCCGCGGGAAGCGACGATCTGGCTCGGTGTCGTGCAGACGTCGGGGACGGTCGATGTCAAACAGGGTGAGAACGAAGGAAAGCAGCTCACCTACACAAATATCGTGCGCGAGCTGACGCCCATCGGCATCTGGAAGGGGCAACCGCTCGAGATTCAGCTACCACGCGCCGCTCTGATGCAAGCCGAGGTTCAAAAGATCGTTGTGCTGCTGCAGGAGGACCGTAGCGGTCCAATCATCGGCGGAACGCTCGCCGGGCTGTGGTAGGGCTCTGACGCTTGTTTCCCCTCTCTCTACGTCATGGCCGCCCTCCGAGGCGGCCATCCAGAGCGGCACACTCAATCTTCGAAACAATCGGCTCTGGATGGCCGGGTCAGGCCCGGCCATGGAGTAGAATTTGAATGCGCGAAAAGTTAAGCTGCCAAGCCACGCTTTTTCAACAGCCCGTCGATCTTCGGAGGGCGGCCGCGGAATGCGACGTAGGCAGCGTGCGGATCGCGCCGGTTGCCGGCCGAATAAATGTACTCGTAGAGCTTCTTCGCTGTCGCGCGATGGAATACATCGCCCGCTTCTTCGAACGCCGCAAAGGCGTCGGCGTCCATCACTTCCGACCACAGATAGCTGTAATAGCCGGCGGCATAGCTCGACATGATATGCATGAAATGCGGGATGCGGTGCCGCATCACGATCTCGTCCGGCATGCCGATGTCCTTCAAGGTCTCGCGTTCGAAGCCTTCGACGTCGCCGATCGGATTTCCTTCGGCCGAATAGAGCGCCATATCGACGAGCGCCGACGAGGTGTATTCGACCGTCGCAAATCCCTGATTGAAATTCCGCGCAGCGAACAAACGATCGCGCAGCGCTTTCGGCATCGGCTTGCCGGTCTTATAGTGAAGCGCGTGTTTTTCGAGTACTTCCGACGTCGACAACCAGTGCTCGTAGAGCTGCGACGGCAGTTCGACAAAATCGCGCGATACCGCAGTCCCCGAGATCGACGGGTAAGTGACGTCGGACAGCAGCCCATGCAGGGCGTGGCCGAACTCATGAAACAACGTGCGTGCATCGTCGAATGACAGCAACGCCGGCTCGCCGTCAGCGCCCTTGGCGAAGTTCAGAACGTTGACGATGACGGGCGACTGGCCCTTGGCGAGCTTATGCTGCGAACGGAAGGCCGACATCCAGGCGCCTGAGCGTTTCGACGGCCGCGCAAAATAATCAGCCATGAAAATGCCGACGTGGGCGCCGGATTTGCTTAGGACTTCCCAGGTTCGGACTTCGGGATGATAGCGCGGCAGGTCGTTACGTTCCTTGAAGCGCAGGCCGAACAACCGCGTCGCACAATCGAACGCCGCGCGGATTATATTGTCGAGCTTCAAGTATGGCCGCAGCCTGGATTCGTCGAGATCGTATTTGGCTTTTCGTACCTTCTCGGCATAGTAGCGCCAATCCCAGGGCATGATCAGCGAATTATCCCCGCTCGCGCGGGCTTCGGCGAGAAGCGCGCCGTGTTCTTCGCTCGCGCGTTTAACGGCTTTGCGCCAGACTCCCTGCAGCAGATCGGCGACAGCAGCGGGTGTCTTGGCCATCGTGTCCTGCAGGCTGAACTCCGCGAAGGATTTAAAGCCCATCAGACGCGCATATTCGGCGCGCAAGGCGACGGCCTCGGCCACGATCTGGCGATTATCGGTATCGCCGTCATGGGCGCCGCGTTTGACCCAGGCTTCGAATGCCTGCTCGCGCAGGTCGCGGCGGCTTGAGAAGGTCAGGAACCCTTCAACGCTTGAGCGCGCAAGCGTGATAAGTCCCTTGCCCTTAATGCCCGCATCGGCAGCTGCACGCTCGGCGTTCTCCTTGAGCGTCGAAGGCAGCCCCGCGAGATCGTTTTCGTCTTCAAGAACCAGCTGCCAAGACTGCTCATCCTTCAGCACGTTCTGCATGAATTGGGTGACAAGCGTCGCGAGCCGTGCCTTGATTTCCTTGACGCGCGATTTTTCCGCAGACGACAGGCGCGCACCCGCGCGGACGAATTCCAGGTGATGGCGTTCGAGGACGCGACGATCTTCGTCGCTGAGCTTCAGCGATTCACGACGCTCGAAAAGATCATCGATCCTCTTGAAGAGGCGTTTGTCGAGCAGAATGCGCGTCTCATGAGCCGCAAAGCGCGGAGCCATGTCGCGCGCGACCTCCTGCAATTCCGGTGTTGAGTCGGAGCCCTCGAGGTTCCAGAAGACCGATGCGACGCTGGAGAGTTGCCATCCGCTCTTTTCGAGCGCCAGGATCGTATTCGCGAAAGTCGGTCTCGCCGGATTCGACGCGATCCTTTCGATCTCGGCATTATGCTGACGAAACGCTGCTTCCAACGCGGGCTTGAAGTGGCGAATCTCAATCTTATCGAAGGGCGGGAGGGCGAACGGGCTATTCCACTTTGCGATCAACGGGTTAACGGCGGACTTTGGCGGCGCCTTGGCCGCCGGTTTTCGTGCGTGAGCTATCATATTGTGAACGCTATCCAATTTCCCCCTCGACGTAACTGTATATAAGCACGGTTTTTTCCGTTGTCCCAAATAACGATCTGTAATGCGCAATAAAAAAGGGCCGGATCAGTCCGGCCCTTCAAAGGCAATTGGCAGATGGATCCGTCTTGGATGGGGAGCCAAGACGGGAGAGGGGTATCAGGAGGGTTGCCCAGAGACCTAGCTCCGAAACTTTGGCCCCGGGGGGCTGGGGGGCTGAGTGTCCAGAGCCGGTCGTTGAAGCAAGGCCTCGGGCAACGGTTATTTCTATCGCGTTCCAATACGGCGGATTATGGCCAGTTGGTCGTCGCGAATTTGTCGGGCGCGAGGTAATTCCGTGCCAAGGAGTCTCTACAATCCTACTCGGCAAGCTGGCCCTTGCTTTCGCCGTGTATTGGGGCGATCCTTCCACGAGTCAGCAACGGACGACTCGATTTGAACGAGACAACCGATCCGATAGTTTTCCGCCCGCGGCGCGCGGGCCAACACGCGACTCCCGATACACTCGGTCCGGAGTCCGGACGGCCGACTTCCTTCGACAGGCATGAGCTTACCGCCATCCTCGATCTCTATGGGCGCAAGGTCGCGTCCGGCGCGTGGCGAGACTACGCGATTGATCTGTTGCGCGATAAGGCCGTCTTTTCCGTCTACCGTCGAGCAAGCGAATATGCGCTCTACCGCATCGAAAAGGATCTGCGGCTGGCGCGCAAGCAGGGCGCCTACAGCGTCATCGCCGCGGGGGGCCTCATCATGAAGCGCGGGCACGATCTGAAGCGCGTGCTCAGCGTGCTCGAAGACAGACTGGATCTCGTGGCTCCATGACTATGTATGGCGGCGGGAGCGGAATATAAAAAAGGCCCCGGATTCCGGGGCCTTTCGCTTTTGGACATGTTGTCCGTTTAGCTATTGTTGCTGTTCATCAGACCCAGGATGTTCAGGATGTGAATGAACAGGGTGATGAACGAACCGTAGAGCATGAACGCACCGAAGATCGACGAGCGCTTCAACTGCTCTTCGCCGCCGTAGGAGGCACTCTCGATATACATCGACTTGATCGCCTGCGTCTCAAAGGCCGTCACGACCGAGAAGAGCAGAACGACGATCGACGAGATGACCAAGCTCACGGTCTTGCTCGTGCCCGGGTCGGTCACGAAGAAGAAGCTGACCAGCATCGCGATGATCAAGCCGATCGACGCCATCGACAGGAAACCGCTCCAGCCCGTCATGTCCTTTTTCGTCGTGTAGCCGATGAGGCTCGTCGCCGCAAACGTCGCTGCAGCGATGAAAAACGCCTGACCGATCAGGCCGGAGAGGCCGCGCGCGACGAACATTTCGATCATCGGCGAGATCAGGATGCCCCAGAGCGCGCAGTAGGCCCAGTAGGCGCCATGCGCCATGGCCGTGCTGCCTGAGAAGAACAGGCGAGGTGCAAACCAGCCCAGACCCAGCAACGCGGCGAAGATCACCCATTTCATCGGGCCCAGCGCGATGGCCTGCATCAGGGCCGGGTTGGCCATCAACAGCATCACGACGACAGCCGTTCCGGCCACGCCGAGCGCCATGTAGTTGTAGGTGCCGAGCATGAACGAGCGCAGCCCCTGGTCTAATGCGCCGGATGTTCTCGCGCCGCCGATTGGCCCAGTCGGTCGCGTAAAAACTTCAGCCATGGTCGTAAAATCCTCGTTTGAAGCGGCGCAAACCGCCGCACTTGCGCTAGATATGATCCCGGTATGCTGGCCTTTCAAGGCCTCCAAAACAACAGGTTAATTTTTACTCGGAGCGGAGATAAGGGACTGGTGGCGCCCTTAGAACGGCCCAGGTGCCGATACCTCCGAAGGCGGTGATCATCAGCGCGGCGATGGCCAGCGTCTCGAGAACGGCGTTTACCGAGAAAACGAAATCGATCTCCATGACACGGGTGACTGCGACCCAGGCAATCAGGCTCCCGAGCGCAATCGCAACCGACGCTGCGATGACCGCCAGCAGCGCATACTCGAAGGCGTGGGCTTTCAGGATCTGGCGCCGTCGGGCGCCGATCGTTTTTAAGATGACGGCTTCGAGGATGCGCCGCCGCTGCGCGGTCGCAAGGGCTCCCGCCAGCACCAGCGCGCCGGCCGCCAGAGTCACGCTGCCCGCAGCCTGGACGGCGACCATGACCTTCGCGACGATCTTGTTGAACTGATCGATGGCGTCGCGGACGCGGATCGCTGTGACCGAGGGATAGGCGCGCCCCAGGTCCCGGACCATTGCGGTTTCCACCGTGCGCGAGGTTGCAGAGGGAAGCCGCAGCGTTGCCAGCATGTTATGCGGTGCCGCCGACAGCGTGTTCGGTGAGAACACCATGATGAAGTTGAGCGCCAGGCTCTCCCAGTTGACCTCACGCAGATTGGCGATTTTGGCCTCGACGTTGCGGCCAAGGACGTTGACCGTCACACTGTCGCCGATCCCAAGCCCAAGCTTTTTGGCAATCTCACCTTCGAACGAAACAAGCGGCGGGCCCTGATAATCCTTGGGCCACCATGAGCCAGCCGTCAGCGCCGAGCCCTCGGGTATCGTGTCAGCGTAGCTCAGGCCGCGGTCGCCGTTCAAAACCCACTGGACGTCGGCCGGGACTTTGGCGTTTTCGACCGGCGTGCCCTTCAGCGAAACCAGCCGGCCTCTGAGCATCGGCGCGTCGATCAGCTTCGTGCCTGGAATGTCCCTAAGGATCTTAGCTTTCACCGCATCGAACTCATCAGGTGCGATGTCGAGCAGGAAATAATCCGGCGCCTGTTCCGGAAGCCGCTCATTGAGGTCCGCGACCAGAGCGGCGTTTGCCAGCGCGACGGCGACCAGCAGCGAAAGTCCCGTTCCAAGCGACAGGATGACAGATCGCGTCAGTCCGTCGGGCGCCGCGATGTTCCGCAGCGCCAGTGCCAGCTCAGGCGCCGAGGGTCGAGGGATGCGCTTCACAAGACGTGCGATAGCGCCGCCGAGCCATCCGAAGACGGCAAGCATGACGACAAGGCTGATTGCGATATAGACGGCGATGTTATGCGGTTCGGACGTCGCGACGGCAATGGCGAACAACAATGCGGTCAGCGCCGCCGTCGCGATAACGATTGATGTGCGTGGGCGACCACTGACGGCGTTGATCGAATCGCGAAAGAGCACGGCGGCGCGGACGTTCTCGACGCGGCCCAACGGCCAAAGCGCAAAGATGAGTGCCACGAGCAAGCCGTAGAGCGCCGCAATTCCGAGACTTCCCGGAGATACTTGAATGCCCGCATGGACCGGCAATAGGTCACCGTAAAAGCCTTCGACGAGCGGCGGCGCCGCGATGCCGAGCGCGAGCCCGATGGTGATGCCGATGGCGGCCATCAAGACGATCTGAACCAGGAAGATGCCGACGATCTGCGTACCGGATGCGCCGAGACTACGAAACGTCGCGACGACCTTGACGCGCTTGTCGATAAATGTCGCGACGGCGCTCGCAATGCCGACGCCACCGACAAGCAGCGATGCGAGTCCTATGAGGATCAGGAATTGGCGGAGCCGTTCCAGCGTGCGCGTGATTTGGGGCGAGGGATCATAGCGGTCGACACTGGTAAAGCCCGCCGTGGGCAGCTTTTGTTCGACGGATTTCCTGAGATTCGCGAGGGTTTCTCTATCCGACGGCGCATCGGGCGGGAGCTTGACGGCATAGCGCCAGCGAATGAGCGTCCCCGGTTTTACGAGCGCAGTTTTATCGAGCGTGGCCAACGAGACGAAAATCCGAGGACCGTAAGTCAGGCGATCCGCAACGGCATCGGGCTCGGCTTTCAAGACGCCGCGAACTTCGATTTCTGCCTGGCCGATGCGGAAGCGTTCGCCGACCTTCAGGCCAAGGCGTTCGAGAAGCATGGGATCGACGACGGCGCCGTTGTCAGTAATCGCATCGCGGAAGGATTTGCCGTCCTCGATCGTCGTTTCACCTGACAAGGGATAGGCAGCATCGACAGCCTTCAACTCTGCCAAGGCCTGATCCGAGCCGTCGAGGCGACGCGCCATCGTCCGCATCGTCGACGTCTCACTGACGCGCCCGAGGGTGCGGAAGAGTGCCCATTCCTCCGGAGACGCGCGGTTATGCATGCGCGCGAACGTTACGTCGCCACCAAGAATGGTTTCGCCCTGGCTCGCGAGCCCAGCACGCAAAGCATCGGCGAGCGCTCCGACAGCTGCAATCACCATCACGCCCAGCGCAAGACAGGCGATGAAGATGCGGAATCCTTTAAGCCCGCTGCGCAGCTCGCGTGCACCGAGCTTCAAAATCGTTTTCAGGCCTGACCAGCGGGATGGCGTCAGATTTGTGCGCGGTTCGAGGGCAAGCGTCACGGCGATACCGCACGAACTGCCGAGGATCCGATCGATTCGTCAGAGGCAACCGAACCATCGGACATGCGAATGATCCGGTCCGCCATACCGGCCAGATGATCGTCATGCGTGACGATCACGAGCGTTGCGTTGCGGCGCCGACGCAAACCGAAAAGGAGATCGATAATCTGGCGACCGGTGCGGCCGTCGAGATTGCCGGTCGGCTCGTCGGCAAAGATAATGCGCGGTTCGCGAACCAGAGCACGGGCAATGGCGACGCGCTGTTGCTCGCCGCCTGAAAGCTCAGCGGGATAGTGCTCGGTGCGCGCCGCGAGGCCGACTTCCTGTAAAAGCTCGCGCGCGTTTTTATAGGCGTCGCTCTCGCCTGCAAGCTCCATCGGCAAGGCGACGTTCTCAAGCGCGGTCATCGTCGGGACGAGGTGAAACGATTGGAAGATAATTCCCATCTCGGCCCCACGAAGCACGGCGAGGTCATCTTCAGACAATCGCGTCAGCTCGCGACCGGCGATTGCGACCGTGCCGCTACTCGCGCGTTCTAGGCCTGCCATCACCATCAGGAGCGAAGTTTTTCCGGAGCCCGACGGTCCTACGATCGCCGCAGGCTGACCGGCAGGAATGCCGATCGAGATGCCGCGCAGGATATGTACCGGGCCGGCTTTGCTCGTCAGAGTCAGATGCACATCGTCGAGCTGGATGATGGGTTCGTTCAAACTTTGGTTGCCTTGCTCGGTGCGGATGACGGATTTTGTCATTGCGCAGGACTTGTCACTTGGAAATCGAGGCTCTACGTCAGATCAATGATTTGCGTGATCGGTGGGGCCGAAAAATGAACGTGCGCCACGTGCTCGAAGCGGCTCCGGCGTTGGTCGTGACATTTGCCCTCTCAATCATGGCGGTCTTTGCCGCGCCGCTCCCAGCCCGAGCCGACGCGCCGAAGCCCATCACCCTCGTTGCCTTCGGCGACAGCCTTACGGCAGGGTACGGTCTCAAGGCCAGCGAATCGTTTCCGGCGCAGCTTCAGATGGCGCTTCAGGCCAAGGGCTACAAGGTCATGATCGTCAACGCCGGCGTTTCGGGAGACACGACCGCCGACGGTCTCCGCCGTTTCGACTGGGCGATGCAGCCGAAACCCGATGGCGTCATCCTCGAACTCGGCGCCAACGACGCCTTGCGCGGGATCGATCCCAAAGAACCCAGCGCGAACCTCGACAAGATGCTGTCCGCACTCAAGTCAAAAGGTATCGATGTCCTTCTTACAGGCATGAAGGCGCCGAACAATTGGGGGGAAGACTACGCCAAAGCGTTCGACGCAATCTATACCGATCTTGCTGCGAAATATGGTGTTACGCTCTACCCGTTCTTCCTCGACGGTGTGGCGCTCGATCCCGCTTTCTCGCAACCCGATGGGCTGCATCCTACGGCTAGCGGCATTGCCGAGGTCGTCAAGCGGATCACGCCCGACGTTGAAGCGCTCATTCAACGCATCTCACAGCGGAAAACGGCGGCAAACTAGGATCGTCACCATCATTTCGCCATCGCTAGCTAAGGAGGTTCCCGATGCCTCGACTATTCACCGCCATCGAGATCCCCGACGACATTCGAGACGAGCTTCACCGTCTGCGCATGCCACTGCCGGGCGCCCGGTGGATCGCGCCTGAGAGCTATCACATCACGCTCAGATTCGCGGGCGATATCGATAACGCAAAAGCGCGCGAGTTTGCCGCCAATCTCGCCAACATAGAAACCGATGGCTTCGAGCTTCGCATTTCCGGGCTCGGTGCATTCGGCGGCGACGATCCGCACGCGATCTGGGCGGGTGTCGAGCCGGAGGCGAAACTCGAAGATCTCGCGCGCGCGCATGAAAAGGCTGCACGAAATGCCGGCCTAGCGCCCGAAACGCGTGCTTTCCGTCCGCATGTGACGCTGGCACGCCTGAAACATTCGAACGCCGAAGCCGTCGCGCGGTTTTTGACGCGTTACGGCGGGTATCGGTCTGAGTCCTTCTTCGTGGCGCGTACACTGTTGATGTCGTCGCGGCCGAGCGTCGGAGGCGGCCCCTATGGAATCGAAGATCGGTTTCCCGTGCGCGGCATGGAATTCCTCAGCGAGGACGGCGAAGCAAGCTGGTGATAGCTAGAATTCGCGAACGATTTGCCTATTCGATCGTCAACACGACCTTGCCGGTGGCTTCGCGGCGCTCCAGCACACCCAGGGCCTCGACGATACGCTCAAGCGGATAGGTCGCGTGGATACGGGGCGAAAGCCGCCCTGCCGCAACCCAGTCGAGAAGCTGAAGCATGTTGGCGCGATGCCGTGCCGGATCGCGGCGGACCGACTCGCCCCAGAACACGCCCGCCATTTCCGACCCGCGCAGTAGGAGGAGGTTGATCGGGATTTTTGGAATCTCGCCCGCTGCGAATCCGACGACGAGAAATCGCCCCTGCCAAGCCAAGGCTCGGATCAATGGCTCAGCAGCGTTTCCTCCAATACAATCGTAGATGACGTCGGCGCCGTCGCCACCGGTCAATGCACGGACCTCGGTTTTCAGATCGCTGCCGGGAAAGAGAATGGCTTTGTCGGCACCGGCTCGTATCGCGATTTCGCATTTTTCGGGAGATGATGCGACGGCGACGACGCGCGCGTTCATCAGCTTGGCGATTTCGACGGCGGCTTGCCCAGCGCCGCCGGCCGCACCCGTGACGACGACGGTCTCGCCTTCACACAATCGGCCGCGATCGCGCAGGCCATGCATCGCCGTGCCGTAGGTAACGGAAAGTCCGGCGGCCACTGCCATCGGTACATCGTCCGGGATCGGAATGAGCGCTTGCGCGTCGACCGCGATCCTTTCTGCAGCGCCGCCCCAGTTCACATAGGCCATGACACGTTGACCGGGTGAAATCGCCGAACTCGGGTCAGAGACATATTCGACGACGCCGGCGATCTCAGCGCCCGGCGAGAAGGGCAAATCGGGCTTGAACTGGTATTTGCCACGCGTGATCAGCGTATCGGCGAAGTTCAAGCCGATGGCTTTTACATTGACGATCGCCTGGCCGGGTTTGGGCACCGGCTCCGGCTGTCTCTCGACGATGAGGCTTTGTGGCCCATCAAGGCTCTTGCAAAGAGCTGCCTTCATATGTGACGTCCCCTGCCGTTAGACACTTCTCTGACACACATGAGCGCGAGGCAATGTCAAGAAAAGCAACGACTTGGCCACCGCATCCGAAGGGCTACTTCGCCATTGGAGCCGAACGCATGTCAAAGTCGCTCAATCTTGGCAACCTGATGCGATCGGCGCACGCGTTTGGGGCGAGCTTCACGTTTACCGTCGGCGCGACCTACAAGGCCGCCGAAGCGCACGCCGACACCTCCAAAAGCCAATTGCATCTGCCGCATTACAATTGGGCGACGCCTGACGACATGGCGCTGCCGGGCGGCTGCAAGCTCGTCGGAATCGAACTTCTGGATGACGCAATCGATCTTCCAAGCTTCCGGCATCCGCTGCGGGCAGCCTATGTCCTTGGCCCGGAGCTCGGATCACTATCGGAGCCGCTCGTCGAACGCTGCGATTATGTGATCAAAATCCCCACACGCTTTTGCATCAATGTTGCGATGGCCGGGGCGATCGTGATGTATGATCGCATTAAATCTCTGGCACGTTTCGCCGATCGGCCAATCGGCGAAGGGGGACCTTGATGCACGGACCGCGGCGCTTTCTCGCGGCTTTACCTTTTTTTGTAGTCGCCTCGGCGTCGCTCGGGGCGGAGACGATGACACGTGTCGACACGTACGGGGATTGGATGCTTCTCACCGACTCCGAGACGCCGCATCTCTTTTGCTTTGTCACCAGCCAACCGAAGTCGAGCACACCCAATAATGCACAGCGCGAGGCGCCGCGTGCCTATATCTCCGCATGGCCGAAGGACGGCATCCGGGGCGAGGTCAGTTTCCGCATGGGATTCAAAATCAAGAAAAGTGCGCAAGGAACGGCGTCCATCGGTGCCGGCGGGTTCAAGCTGTTCGGGTCCAACGACCGGGCTTTCGTCTCGGACTCGACGCAGGAACTGAAGCTGATCGAAGCCATGCGCAAGGGTAGCTCGATGACAGTCGCAATTGCGTCGGATCATGGGACCGTGACGGACACCTATTCGCTTGCCGGCGTCGGCGTTGCGCTCCAAAAGCTTCAGGAAACGTGTTTCTGACGCGTTTGCTCTAAGCCCGGTGCCGTGCACGCAGATGCACGTAAATTGCGCCTTCGCCGCCATGTCGAATGGCGGCCGTCGTATAGCTGACGACGATGCTGCGAACATCCGGCTCTTCCAGCCAGCGCGGAACGTTGCGTTTCAATACGCCACGTTCGTTTTCATAATTTTCGTAAGGGTTGTCCGACGCACTTCCTGATTTGCCTTTGCCGGTGATGACGAGCACGAAGCGCAGGCCGCGGCTCTGGCAGCGAAAAAGGAACGCGCGGAGGGCTGCGTGGGCTTCGCTTTGCCGTAGCCCGTGAAGGTCGACGCGCGCCTCGATTTCGATACGTCCACCGCGAATTTTGCGGACGCTGTTGCGGTCGAATTCAGAAAGATCGGGCGGAGCGCACCGCGAAGAAGCGGCAGGAGTTCGGTGGGCAGGCTTAGCCGCTTCGTGCTTGAAAGCCGCTGTTTTTTTTTCGCTTTCCTGCTTCGGCGGTGTCTTCGGTTTCGGAGCATCGGTCGTGACGCGATCGCTTAAATGCACGCGCGCCTTGGCTCGCTTCAGTGGCTCGATCGTAGCGGCAGCATATTTCCAGATGTCTTCGTCGTCGTTCGATGCGGGTTCCCTGCGCCCGCCTTTCCCGTGCGGCTTCTTCACGGCACGCCGCCTGCAACATGGTGTTCAAGCGGGAGCTCGACCGGCAGCAGCACGATGAAGTGCCCCGTCTGCTTGGTTATGCCCGCAAGACGTCCCGCCTCATCACCCGAGCCGAAATAAATATCGCCGCGCTCGGGGCCTTTGATCGCAGAGCCGACATCGTGCGCGATCATCAGCTGGCGAAACGTGCCGTTCTTTGTTGCGTGTGTGATCTCTGGGGCATCGACGAAAATCGGCGTCCCCAACGCATAGTACGAGGTATCGATCGCCAAGCTGCGCCGCGGCTGCAGCGGAATGCTATTCGCGCCGACAGGGCCGTTCGCGTCGCCGCCCGTCAGTTCGCGGAAGAAGATGTAAGATTTGTTCTTCCACATCACCGCCCTGGCGCGTTCGACGTTGGCGTGCAGCCATCGTTTCAGGGCTTTCAGCGACATGATCTCGGCGCTGATCTCGTGGGACGCGATCAGGGCGCGGCCGATCGATGTGTAGGGATATCCATTCTTACCGTCGTAGGCGACGCGCACTTTCTGCCCGTCCGGCAGCTCGACACGCCCAGACCCCTGAACCTGCATGAAGAAAACGTCCACCGGGTCCTTGAAATACATCAGCTCCAGGCCCTGGCCCGCGAGCCCGCCCTGCTCGATCTCAGCGCGAGTCAGAAAAGGTTCGAGCCCGCGGTCGGTCTTGCGCATATGCGTCGGAGAAGAGGATTTGGCTCCGCGCTCGCTCTCCGAAACGATGTTCACGAGGTCGGGCGGACGGCGATAGATCGGCACCGCAAATTCGGCCGTCCGGACGCGCGATCCCTCGATCAGCGGCTCGTAATATCCGGTCAATAAGCCCGCGCCTTTTGCCCCGGAAACGCGATGCGGGCGGAAATACGTTTCGAAAAAGTGGCGGGCATCTTTACGCGTCCGGACGCCGTTCGACTTAGCCTTGACGAGGGCAAGCGTGCAGACGCTCAGCAGATCCTGTTTGAAACGGGGTTCGTCAGGTTTCGGTTCGGAAGGAGCTGTCTTCAGAATCGGGCCGCACGAGGCGAGAAAGGCTTTCCAGGCGGCCAAATGATTATCTTCGGTCCAGCCCGCGATGTCGCTGAACGCTATGGGATCAAACGTCACCGCGCTCGGTTGCATTTTGGCTGGCGTTCCGGCGATCGACGGCTCGGCAATGAACTGAAGTGTGGCCGAGCCTATCAGGATGCTAGCGGCGAGCGGAAGTCCGGCGCCTTTCCACCCGGGTTCACACATTCCCATGGCCATGAGCGCCTCTTGGTGCCCAATCCGCTCTCGTCCACAGCAACAGGCGACGCTCCGCCCCGTGCCAACCGGGTTTCGATTCTGGACTAATTCGGAGCTTGTGTCGCGACCAATCGCCAGTTTGGATTACTGCGCGTTTTCGCCGACGAGACGTCCCGGCTGAAAATCCAGATGTCCGTTACGTCCTTGATCTTCTGGGCGTCGCCAGAGACGATTTCGCCGGCTTTGTCACGCGTTGCAGAGATCAATTCACTGATGAAACGCACGGTCAATGCAGCGACACCGTTCTTCACTTCCGCGTCGATGATTTCGGACTTCTTGATGCCGACGAACTGCTGATCCAGCGTCTCGCCGCGCGATTCACGGTCTGCTATCGCGGCGCTGAATCCGTCGTAGACGTCCTTGCTCAACAAATCTTTGAGCATCCGGCGATTGCCCTCGGCAAACGCGGAAACGATCATCTCGTAGGCGCGGCCGGCGCCAGTCAAGAATGTTTCCGGATCGAATGCGGTATCAAGCTTTGCAACTTCGAGAAGCCCGGTTGTGACTGCCGGATCGCTGACCGGATAGGCCTTGATACGTGTCTCGGCGCTTGGTCCCGGCGCTTCAGCGGGAGGGGAGGCCGGCGTCGCGTCGCGATCGCGACGCGGCAATGTGATGACATCGGCCGAGGTCGCATCGGCGCCCGCACGCTGGCTGGCTTCCCGTTCACGAGCTCGCAGGCGTTCAACGCGCTGCTCGTCCTCGTCCGTACGGTGGCCAAGCACGCTTCTAAGCTTGATAATCGCCGCAACCGCCACAATGAGCGCAATCAGCGTGATAAGATCAAATTGACCAGACATTCTTAAGGCTTGAGCCTCCGGTGGTAGCGGCGGGCTAAATTGTCGCGTCGAATTGCCCGTGTCGTCGCTTCGTATCTAAGGCCTCGCGGCCGACATTTGTAGGTTTGACTGTATACCAGTTGTCGAACGTGAAGTCTCGCGGACGGACTTTGGTAGGATGTTTACTGACTTGCAGCCTCTTATGGCGATTGTGGTGAATAGCGTTGAAAACGACCAGCAGGGCCCTAGGGCGGCCAGTGGCTCGTTTGGCCCATCCGCGCTAAGGTGCCGCAACGCATTGGCGAGAGCTTATGTCTCAACCCTTTAAAATTGCGACTATCCTGCTTTTTGCCGCCTTCCCTCTCGTGGAGATCGGCCTGCTCATTCATCTCGGCCACGTCATCGGCGTCGGCTGGCTCGTCGTCATCATTCTCGGAACGGCCTTTCTCGGAACGTATGTTATCCGCAGGGTAGGGCTCTCCGTCTTCGAGCGCGCCCTGTCGCGGCTCGGCTCCGAGCGCCAGAGTGTTTCTCCGCTGTTCGACGGATTCCTCCAGGTTCTGGCGGGATTGTTGCTGATCTTTCCCGGCGTGATCTCCGACGTGATCGGATTGGTCCTGCTGATCCCGCAGGTTCGGCGGTTTCTGATCCGCACCGGGTTGTTGAAGCTCGTCACGCTTTTTCACTACCAGGCCGAGGTCGATCGCGGATCTTTCCATGCTGCCGATACCGAGTCTCGGGAAGAACCGGCAGGAATCGTCATCGAGGGCGAATACGAACGTCTCAGCGAGAAGCCGTTGCGGCAGGGAAGAGCGGTACAGCAGCGACGCTATCGCTCCTGAGATCAGACTCGATGTTCGTTGACGCGACTGCAAAAGCGTGCGTTGCACGCCCCCGGCCGGCGTGCTAGCCAGCCGACTTCGACGGCTCGGAAGCTCAAGAGGATGAAATGGCTGAAAACGGTAGTTCAGGAAATGGCTCAACTCTCCCTGCCGACGATGCTGTCGTCTCGGAAGGCCAGCAACCGATTCAAGCCAAGATCGTCAGCCAGTATATCAAGGACCTTTCCTTCGAGAATCCGAATTTCCGCAAGCTCATCACGAGCCCGGGCGATCAGCCGAATCTCAAGGTCGAGGTGAACGTCGGTGCCCAGCGCATCGAAAACGATCTCTACGAATCCGCGATCGAGTTCAAGGCGACGGCGTCGAACAATCTCGGCACGATCTATGTTCTTGAGACGGTTTATGCGGGACTGTTGAAAATCGAGAGCATTCCGGAACAGGCTCTTGAGCCGTTCCTGTTGATCTCCGGTCCGACGATGATCTTTCCGTTCCTGCGCCGCCTCGTTGCCGACATTACGCGGGAAGGCGGTTTTCCGCCGCTGCTGCTCGATCCCATCGATTTCGGCGGGCTCTATGTGCGCCGCCAGCAACAGCGTGCCCAAACAGCCGGTAAAACGGTGGCTTAAATCCGAGTTCTCAGGACGAAACCGTTCCCCAGAAGCGATGCCAAATCGCTTTGACGCCCATCTTCCCGATGAAGGCGTGGTGCGCGGCGATGTCAGCTTCGGTCAGTCTTGACGGCAGCGGCTCCGGCCGCACCTTCGCTGTTGTTCGCTTGCCGTTGCGGCGTTCGCCGAGCGAAGCGCTGCTACCTACGGTCTGAAGCCCGAACGTCGCCTGACGCTCACCGAGCAATTCGACATAGACTTCAGCGAGAAGCAGACTATCGACGATAGCACCGTGCTTCGTGCGCTGGGAATTGTCGATCCCGTAGCGCTTGCAGAGCGCGTCGAGTGAATTCGGACCGGCCGGATGGCGGCGCCGCGCCAGAGCAAGCGTGTCGACGACGCGATCGAAGCTCAGCGGCTTTTCGCCGAGCAGACCCAACTCGTGGTTCAAGAAGTTTATGTCAAACTGCGCGTTGTGAATAACGAGCACGTCGTCGCCGATGAAGGCGAGAAAATCGCGGACAACGTCGCGGAAGAGCGGCTTGCCGATCAGAAATTCCGTCGAAATGCCGTGAACTTTCTGAGCCTCGAGCGGTACGTCCCGTTCGGGATTGATGAAGCGGTGAAATTCGATCCCCGTGGGAATGCGATTGATGATCTCGACACCGCCGATTTCGATCAGGCGGTCACCATTTTTCGTATCGAGACCCGTTGTTTCGGTATCGAGCACGATCTCGCGCATCGCAGCGTCAATCCCCGGAAATTTCAGTCGCGCCAATAGCGATCGTACGCTTCGCCGTTGCGACCCCTTAGCTTATCGATAATGGTATCGATTTGGCTGTGGCAGTTCTCAACCGTCCCGCCTGTTTCCACAACGAAATCGGCGCGGGCTTTCTTTTCCGCTTCGGAAAGCTGGCGACTGCGGATCGTTGCGAATTTCGTTTCCGACATTCCGGAGCGTGAGAGGACGCGCGCACGCTGGGTCTCGTCATCCGTGCTGACGACCACGATGACGTCCACTGCGCGATAGCCGCCAGCCTCAAACAGAAGAGGCACCTCGAGTACCGCGATCGGCGCGCCCTTGGCGTGCTCGGCCTGAATGAAGCGGCGTTCGCCTGCGCGGATCTTTGGATGCACGATCCGTTCGAGTTCTTTGAACTTTTCGGGTTTGCCGAGCAACAGCGCCGACAATTTTGCTCGGTCCACTTTGCCGTCTACGGTTGCGCCAGGAAACGCCCGCTCGATATCGGCTGCAATGGGTCCGGCATAGAGCCGGTGCGCTTCGGCATCGGCGTCGAAAACGGCGATACCGCGTTCGAGAAATCGAGCCGCGGCTGTTGATTTTCCCATGCCGATAGAGCCGGTCAGCCCGACGATCAGCATTTTGCACCGCCGATATCGCGGGCGACAATCTGATAAAGCTCGGACGTCACAACGGGGCGAACGCCGAACCATTTTTCGAAGCCCGGCACGGCCTGGTGCAGCAACATGCCAAGCCCATCGACGCCGATCAGTCCGTTCGCGCGCGCCATTTTCAGAAATTCCGTTTCGAGCGGCACGTAAACAAGGTCGGCCGCAACGGCTCCTGTTTGAGCGCGCGTGAAATCGATGCCGGTCGATCCGGTGTCGTTCATGCCGAGCGTCGTCGTGTTGACGATAACGGCCGCTTCGGAGACGTGCTCGTTCCGTGCGTCCCACGCCTGCGCCGTAACGCGCGCGCCGAAGTGGCGTGCAAGCTCATGCGCACGGTCCGGCGTTCGATTGAAAACTCGGATATCGCTCATACCAGCATCAAGAAACCCGTACACGACGGCGCGTGCCGAGCCGCCGGCGCCGAGGATCAGGATAGGGCCGGATCGTTTTCGCCAATCGGGTGCGGACGCATCGAGATTGGCCATGAAGCCGTAAGTATCGGTATTGGCGCAAGCAAGGCGGCCGTTATCGAGCCATAACGTGTTGGCCGCGCTGACGGCGACCGCCGACGGATCGCGAATAGCCGCAAGCATGAATGCTGCTTCCTTATGGGGAACGGTGGCGTTGCAGCCTTGAAGACCCCGCGCTTCGAGCGAGTGTAAAAATGCGTCCAGATCTTCCGGTTTGACGGGCTCTCTCGTGTAGGTGCCCTCGATACCGTACTGGCGTAGCCAATAGTTATGAATGAGCGGCGAGCGCGAATGAGAGATCGGCCAGCCGATGACACACGCGCGCATCATGCGGTGACCATGCCTTCATGACGAAGCTGCGCAAGAAGCTCAAGCAGCGGTATGCCTAGGATCGTGAAGTGGTCGCCCTCGATTTCTTCGAAGAGCTGCACTCCCGGTCCTTCGATCTCGTAGCAGCCGACGACCTGAAGCGCGCGCTCGCCCATTTTTTCGAGGTAACACCCAAGGAATTCATCCGAGAACGTGCGCATCGTCATCTCGGCCGTTGCGCTCGCCTGCCAATGGACCTCTCCATTGCGCGCCAATGCAACGGTGGAGACGAGCTCATGGGTTCTGCCGCGTAGCATCGACAGGATCTCGCGGGCTTCACCGAGATTTTCGGCTTTGGAGAAAAATCGGCCACCGAGCGTCAAGACCTGGTCGGCGCCAATGACGAGAGCGCCGGGGTGCTTCGCCGAGACGAGGCGGGCTTTTTCAGCCGCGAGAACGCTTGCGACATCGCTACCTTCGACACCGCTGGTCGAGTCAACAATCGCATCGCGAATCGCAGCTTCATCGATGTGTGCCGGGATGACATCGAAAATCAGCCCCGCCGCTTCAAGAAGCATGCGGCGTGCGGCACTCCCGGAAGCGAGAATCAAGCGGGTCGCATCAGGCACGGGAGGGCTCCGATTCGGATTTCAGCCCGGATTTACGATCCTGCAAAAGCTTCAGGATCATCGTTGCTGCTTCTTCGATCGAACGGCGGGTGACGTCGATAATCGGCCAGCCGTATTGCGCCGCGATTTTGCGCGTGTAGGCAATCTCCGCCGAGATCAAGTCCCGGTCGACATAGGATTCAAGGTCGCGATCCGCCATCAGCACGGCGCGATTGCGGCGCACATCGGCGATGCGGTCGACGTTGGCGATCAGGCACGCAACAAAAGCGGTGTGCGGTTCGAGAAGCTGTTCCGGCAAAGGTACCTGCGGCACCAACGGCAGATTCGTCGTCTTGTAGCCGCGCTGGGCGAGATAGAGACTCGTCGGTGTTTTCGACGTGCGTGAAATACCAAGCAACACGATATCGGCATCGCTAAGATTGTCCGGCAAGCGACCATCGTCGTGCGCCATCGTGAAATTCATCGCGTCGATGCGCCGGAAATAATCGGCATCGAGGACGTGCTGACCGGCAACGGTCGGCGTCTGGGGCGCACCGAGATAGCTCTCGAAAACCTGCATGATCGGCTGCAACACTGCGAGGCACGGAATCTTAAGCTGCTGGCAGTGCGTCTCAAGTTCGTCGGCCAGCGCCTTGTTGACGACAGTATAGAGAACGATCCCGGGCTCCTGCGCGATGTCGCTCAAAACGCGCTTCAGCTGGCGTTGCGTCCGTACGAGCGGATGCACGTGCTCGATGGCGCGGATGTTCTGATACTGAACCGTTGCCGCCTTCGCGATCGCAACCAACGTCTCTCCGGTCGCGTCCGAGACGAGGTGCATGTGGAACATGCTCGGCAATGCCATGGCGAGGCCTGTCTCTGTAAAATTCGAACCGGAGCCTGTTTAAAAGTTGGGCGTTATTCCCGCCCACGGCCGACAAGACGAAGGTTGAGAGAACAACCGCCGTTCCACCCACGGCGATACCCACATCTCACCGAAAACGAAAGACATTGTTCGACGGAGCGTCATCCCTATGGACAACTGATCTGTCTGACGGTCATACGCCAGTTGTCAACAAAGACCGCAATTCTGTTGCGTGTGCACGAGACCACCAAGCCATTGATTAATGTGAGGCTTATCTCTCTATTGCTTTGGAGAGCGAAAACGCTCTATCGGTCGTTGTAGGAATTGGGCGTGTTGGCAGCTTGTGGATCGACTGAGGATGAGAAACTGATCCCCGATTGCCCCACCGCTAAGAGTCTTAAAAATAACTTTCAAGAAATTCTGGATTTCTAAGTAAAGGGAAGTGACGTGGTGCGTGAGTTGGATAGCGACGTCTCGGAACGACGCTTTCTCGATCCGTTTGCGGGCAAGGCTGTCTCGCCGCCTCCCGTCTGGTTGATGCGTCAGGCCGGCCGCTATCTTCCCGAGTATCGGCAGGTGCGTGTCGAAGCTGGAAGCTTCCTCAAGCTCTGCTACACGCCCCGCCTCGCAGCGGAAGTGACGCTGCAGCCGATCCGGCGGTTCGGTTTCGATGCAGCGATTTTATTTTCCGATATTCTCGTCGTACCGGATGCGCTCGGACAAACCGTGCGGTTCGAAGAGGGCGAAGGTCCGCGTCTCGATCCTGTCCAGACGCTTGCTGACCTCGACCGACTCGCCCTATCGAAAACGGGATCGAAGTTTTCGCTTGTTTGCGAAACGGTCGAGCGATTGCGGCGTGACCTGCCGCAAGAAACGGCTTTGATTGGATTTTGCGGGGCTCCGTGGACGGTTGCGACTTACGTGGTGGAAGGCCGAGGCTCGGCAGATCAGAGCGCGGCGCGGCATTGGGCGTATCGCGATCCCGACGGATTTCAGCGGCTGATCGCGCTCCTGACCGATGCGTCGATTGAATATTTGTCAGGTCAAGTTCGCGCGGGTGCCGATGCGCTGCAGATTTTCGATAGCTGGGCCGGAAGTCTTGCGGACGATCAATTCGAGCGTTGGGTGATCGGTCCGACGGCGAAGATTGTCCGCGAGGTGCGCGCGCGTCATCCGGGTGTGCCGATCATCGGATTTCCGCGTGGCGCGGCAGCCTTGCTTGAGGGCTACATCGAGGGAACGAGCGTCGATGGCGTCAGTTGCGATACGGCGTGCCCGCTGGGGCTGATGCAGCAGACGGCCCGAAATGGGCAGGTCGTGCAGGGAAATCTTGATCCGTTGCTGTTGGTGTCGGGAGGTGACGCGCTCGATCGGCGCGTCGATGAGATTCGGGCGGCGATGAAAGGTCTTCCGTTCATTTTCAACCTCGGGCACGGAATCGTTCCCGATACACCGCCTGACAATGTTGCGCGTCTTGTTAAGCGGTTACGCAGCACGAACTAAGGACGGAAGGCGATGAATTCACCCCCGGTTCGAGCGGTGCTTTCCGTTGCCGTGACGGGAGCCGCAGCGGCTGTGCTGATCTTCGCCGTCGGGGGCGACGTTTATCTTTGGGTCAAAGCCTTTCACGTTATTGCCGTGATTGCGTGGCTGGCGGGGATGCTCTACCTGCCGCGACTTTTTGTCTATCATGCCGATATTCCGGTCGGTTCGCCTCAGTCCGAGACTTTCAAGGTCATGGAGGGACGACTTCTCAATGTCATCACATCGCCGGCGATGGTCGTTGCCTGGGTACTCGGCATCTGGCTCGCCTGGCAGAGCGGCTATTGGGCCGCCCCGTGGTTTCACGCGAAACTGACCTGCGTGCTGATACTCTCGGGGGTCCATGGGTATTTGTCGGCTGCGACACGCGCATTTCGGGAGGACCGCAATACCAAGTCGGCGCGGCACTGGCGGATCATCAACGAGATTCCGACGGTGCTGATGATCGCGATCGTCATACTGGTGATTGTAAAGCCGTTTGGTAGTGGGTCATTTTGAAATTTTGTGACCCTTGACACGCCTTGCGCCGGTGTGTGGCTGGCCCCATAGTCCATGCATGACCGGAAAAGCACCAAAACGCCCGAAGGATGTGAACCAGCTCGCGAAGAGCATCGTGGATATGGCAACTGGTTGTGCTGAAAATGTAGACAATCCTCCCCTAGCTCGCGATAAAGACCCCGCTGCCGTTTCGTTGGGTAGGCGCGGCGGCCTTAAAGGCGGGAAATCGAGGGCGCTTAAGCTCGATCCGGACGCAAGATCCGCGATCGCGAAAAAGGCGGCTTCGGTGCGGTGGGGGAAGAAAAATGAAGACACCGAAGGCGAATGACTACGTTGAGGTTGTCTTAAAGAACAACAACAAGGCTCTGTCGACGCATTTCAAAGCCCACGTAATGGCCATTAAGGCTCCAATTCAGCTAGGGCTGGACGGCGAAATTCGCAACGTTATCGAAGACATTTGTAACGGCGCATCCACAGTTAAGAGCGATCATCTTGTCGTATTTATTGTGACGACCGGCGGTTATATCGAGGTTGTCGAACGTATTTATGGAGTATTTCGGAAGCATTTTAAGAAAGTAAGCTTCGTTGTCCCTGACTATGCTTATTCTGCTGGGACGGTTTTAGTTCTGTCCGGTGATGAAATCTACATGGACTACTACTCAGTTCTGGGGCCGATCGATCCGCAAATCGAAAACACGGACGGCAAGAGTGTTCCCGGCTTGGGTTACTTGGCGAAGTTCGATGAGCTCGCGAAGAGGATAAATTCGGACAAGGCTGGTGATGCGACCCGTGCCGAGCTTGCATATCTAGTGAAAAAATTTGACCCAGCGACGTTGTTTCTGCTGGAACAGGCGAAAAATCATTCTAGTTCTTTGCTTGTGGAGTGGCTATCCAAGCATAAATTTAAAGATTGGACGAAAACGGAAGGCACCGGTAAGAAGGTCACCGACCAGATGCGCAAGGACCGGGCGAAGCAGGTGGCGAGCATTCTCGGAAATGCCGAACGGTGGCATTCCCACGGCCGCGGGATCGGCCTTAAGGAACTCACGAGCGACGAGATCAAGCTCAAGATCGTCGACTTCGGCGGTGATCCCGATTTGAACAAAAAAATCAGGAACTACTATGACCTCTTCATAGATTTCAGCCATAAGTCTGGCGCAAGGAGTGCAATTCATACAGAGTTGGGCTTTAGGAGACTACAATGAGCAACAGAGAGCAAATTTGGCGGTCCTTTGTGGAGCGTTCCGAGGGTAATGCTTCTGTTCGTAAGGCATTGGAAGAAATAGAAAAATTAGAAGAGGTTGGCGATAAGCACGAGTTTGATGCGGCCAATCTCAAGCTGCCTTATGCCTCGTCAGAGGAAGGAACTGGCGCAGTTTGGAAGTGACCTTTTATGCTTGACCGGTCAAGCATAGCGTAATATAACTGGGGTCATGAACAAGCTGACCCCAGAGAAGCGCGCTCAAATCCTCCACCTTCTATGTGAAGGTATGAGCATCCGGGCGATCACCCGCGTTACCGGGGCCAGCAAGAACACCGTCGCAAAACTTCTGTCGGATGTTGGCGCTGCTTGTGCCGACTATCAGGACCGCGGTCTTCGCAATCTGAAATGCAAACGGGTTCAGGTCGATGAAATCTGGTCGTTCACCTACGCCAAACAGAAGAACGTAGCTCATTGCAAGGCTCCCCCGGAAGGCGCTGGCGAAACGTGGACTTGGACGGCCATTGATGCCGACAGCAAGCTCGTTCTGTCGTGGCTGGTGGGCGGTCGCGACGCCGACACGGCTAATGCCTTCATGCAAGACGTGGCAGACCGGGTTTCAAATCGCATTCAGCTTAGCAGTGATGGGCATCGAGCCTACCTAGAGGCCGTTTACACGGCATTCGATACGGCTGTTGATTATGCGCAGCTTGTGAAAATCTATGGCGGCGGCCGTCCGGAAGGATACGAAGGGCGCTACAGTCCAGCCGAATGCACTGGCATTCGGAAAACTCGGCTGTTTGGCAACCCGGATGAGAAGCACGTATCGACGTCATACGTTGAACGCCAAAACTTGACCATGCGGATGCATATGCGCCGCTTCACACGACTCACGAATGGATTTTCAAAGAAGGTCGAAAATCACGCGCACGCCGTCTCGTTGCACTTCATGTTCTATAACTTCTGCCGCATCCATCAGACGTTGCGTGTAACGCCAGCGATGGCGGCGGGAGTTACGGACCGCCTTTGGGAAATCTCGGATATTGCGGCGATGCTCGATGCTCGCGATCTGGCAATTGCGACCCAAAAGCGTGGGTCCTATAAAAAACGCTTGGCTGCGGCGTAATTTTCCGGCGCTTGCCATAGGCAAGAAAAGCGAATCAACTAGTGTAATCGCATAAAAAATGGCCCCGCTAGCAGGGCCAAAGTTGCTTAGGAACACGTATCTAGTGAATCGTATGACTCAATGGCGGCGCTCGAAAGTGGGACCGCACGGTTTCTACCTTGCCGTTCCTGCGGCGTTGGTAGGTTCGCACGTACACTGATTTGATTACTACCGATCTACACGACACGAGGGCGAGAGATTTCGCCATAGGATGTACTCCTAGCGGGGAGGAGGGTCCCCGCGGCCCCGGTCGTCCAATGACGCCGGGTCGCTTCAGCGATTGAACGCTGGGCCTTGGAGTTACAAACCGTCGTGCCGACTCGACTCATAGCAAATTCTGGCCACTGACGCGACATTGGGGCGTGGGTGCATCCATGTGCTGTGATGCTGTCGGCGGGGCTAGGATTTCAAAGTGACCCACTACCAGCCGTTTTGACACTCTAGGCACGGTCGCGGCGATCTGCTATAAGCGTGCGTCCTCATAAGGATTTTGGCAGACGGCACGTTCTGACGTGGTGATGAAACCCGTGGACGTCCGCAGCATTATGACAGGGCGCCCGCTCTGTCGCCGTCGGGCCATCTCATTCATCTCACCATACCACCCGATGCCACGGTCCATGTGGCGCTCCCGCGGAGTTCTTTTTCAATGAAACAAATGAAGCTCGAGGATCTGAAGCGGAAATCTCCCGCCGAGCTTGTGACCTTTGCCGAAGAGACCGGGGTCGAGAATGCCTCGACCTTGCGTAAGCAGGAATTAATGTTCGCGACGCTGAAGCAGCTCGCGACGCAGGAAACCGAAATCACCGCGACCGGCGTCGTCGAGGTTCTGCAGGATGGTTTCGGCTTTTTGAGATCGCCGGAAGCCAACTATCTCCCTGGTCCCGACGATATCTATGTGTCGCCCTCGCAGATCCGCCGCTTTGCGCTCAGGACGGGCGATACGGTCGAAGGCCAGATCCGCTCGCCGAAAGACGGCGAGCGCTATTTCGCCCTTCTCAAGGTTTCGAACATCAATTTCGAAGATCCCGAAAAAGCCAAGCATAAGAGCCACTTCGACAACCTGACACCGCTCTATCCGACGAAGTGGCTGAAGCTCGAAATCGAAGATCCGACAATCAAGGACCTGTCTTCCCGCGTTATCGACATCGTCTCGCCGCTCGGCAAAGGCCAGCGCGCCCTGATCGTTGCGCCGCCGCGTACCGGCAAGACTGTGCTGCTGCAGAATATCGCGCACTCGATCACGGCGAACCATCCGGAATGCTATCTGATCGTTCTGCTGATCGACGAACGTCCGGAAGAAGTCACCGACATGCAGCGCTCGGTCAAAGGTGAGGTGATCTCCTCGACCTTCGACGAGCCGCCGTCACGGCACGTGCAAGTGTCGGAGATGGTGATCGAGAAGGCTAAGCGTCTCGTTGAGCATAAGAGGGATGTTGTTATTCTCCTCGACTCGATCACGCGCCTCGGTCGTGCCTATAACACGGTTGTGCCGTCATCGGGCAAGGTTCTGACCGGCGGTGTCGACTCGAATGCGTTGCAGCGGCCGAAACGGTTCTTCGGTGCGGCCCGCAACATCGAGGAAGGCGGCTCGCTGACCATCATCGCGACGGCGCTGATCGACACCGGCTCGCGCATGGACGAAGTCATCTTCGAAGAGTTCAAGGGTACAGGCAACTCGGAAATCATCCTGGACCGCAAGGTCTCCGACAAGCGTGTGTTCCCGGCGATCGATGTGGCGCGCTCCGGTACGCGCAAAGAGGATCTGCTGGTGCCGCGCGATCAGCTCAAGAAGGTTTATGTCCTGCGCCGCATCCTCAACCCGATGGGCACGATGGATGCGATCGAGTTCCTGATCGACAAGCTTCGCTCGACGAAGACGAACGGCGAGTTCTTCCAGTCGATGAACACGTAAGACTATTTCACACGAAACACGAAGGCCGCCCCTCTGGAGCGGCCTTTTTTATTGCATCGGTTGTCTCTGGATAGCGTCGATCCGGGTTGTAGAGCGAATCTTATTCCGCAGCATTGAGCATCCGGCGCGCTTCTTGGGCCGGCGTTTCGGTCTTCGGCTTATAGCGCTCGGGCTCGCCCTTTCCCGGCTCGTAGACGAACGGCAGCACCATTTGATCGATGAAGCCCTTCGGGAAGTGCGGCAGTTCGTCGACGCCCATGTCTACCGCCGTAATGGGACGGGGCGGTGTCTCGTGGAAGGTGCCGAGCATCTTGTCCCAGATCGTCAGCAGCAGGCCGAAGTTGCAGTCGCCCTCGGTGCCCCAGTTGACGTGATGCAGATGGTGGATACGGCCGATCGACAGATGCGGCGCCAGCGGTCCAAGACGGGCATCGACGTTCGAGTGCTGGACGATCAGCGTTACCGAGATCAGGAAGCCAAGCACGACCGCCACGGGAGCCGGCATGCCGATGATGACGAGCGGCATGTTACCGACCACCATATCGATCACCTGATGTAGCGGATGACGGATGACTCCGTTCAAACCGTAGAGTCGGCCGACGCCGTGATGCACGGAATGCAAGCGCCAGAGCATGGGATAGCGGTGGCTCAGGTAGTGCATCGTCATGAAGGCGAAATCGGCGATCAGGAACGCCATCAGCACCTGGCCCCACATTGGCCATTGCGTCGGCCAGAGGCCCTGGAACGGAAAGAGCCAGCAGATTACCGGGATCAGCAGCACGCCGTTTATCGTCGAGGTTTCGTAGGCGATGATGTGAAGAATATTTGTCTGCGTGTCGCCGTGTGCGGCGTGGTCATTCCACTCATCGAAGAACGGTGCGATGCGTTCGGCTGCGAAGGCGGTGAGATAGGCAATGCCAAGCAGCGGAGCGATCAACAGGTAAGCCCAGGTGTGCCCGCGAGCGACGACGAGGTCGGACACAACCCAATAAGCTGCGCCCGTCAACCCGAACATCATGAAGGGCGCGTAGCCGTATCGAACGATCTCACGCAGAGTTTTCATAGGGCTTGTATAGTCCTCGGCATTGGTACCCGCCAAGTAATTGATCTCCGAGACCTTTCAACGCGGTAAAGACGTTATGTTGCAGTATCGAGTTCGGTGCGTGCACGCCGGAGTGTTTCCTGCAGGGTCTCGGTGTCTTGGATCGGAGCGCTGCAGACTGGGCCGATGCAAACATAAGCTGTTGATTTGCCATTGATCGCTGTTTTGTCGTTCAGCAACGAGCCCGGCCCGGCAGAGGTTCCGGGGCGAGCTACAAACTCCAAAGCTCCCGGAATGGACAGCTGCTGCAGTTCGCCGCGGAGTTCAGTTCCGTCGGTGACGCTCACGGCAACTTGAACCAGACGATCGAGATCGAGTTCCGCCGCGAGTAAAGCGCAATGTCCAATCGGGCCCAGCGCCATGGCCGGTGCGAAAGCCTCCAGAAGCTGGCGCGCGCGTTCGTGGTGCTGCACGTCGCCGGTGACAGCCGCGAGCGCAATGAGGTTCGAGAGCTGTATGGCATTGGCGCTCGGAGCGGCATCGTCGCTGGCGACTTTCAGGCGGACGACCACGTCGCCTGTATCGTCCGCCGCCGTGAAATAGCCGCCGCGTTGGACATCCCAGTAGTGCTTGTCGAGGATGCGGGTCCATTGCCGGGCATGTTCGAGATAGCGTTCTGATCCTGTTGCCGCGAACAGGCGCAAGGCCGCCGACGTCATGTTGGCATAGTCGGATGCGATCGCCGGAGCCTTGGCGAGACCTTTGCGATAGGCGTGAAAGAGGCGGCCGTCGGGTGCGGCGAGCTTCGTCACGATGCAGTCGAAGGCACGTTCCGCGAGGGCAAGCCAATCCGAGCATTCGAAGACGACGGCAGCACGCGACAGCGCGGCGATCATCAAACCATTCCAGTCCGCGAGGATCTTGTCGTCCCAACCTGGACGGATGCGCGACGCCCGGCGTTCGAGGAGCTTCGCGCGCAGTTTGGCGAGATGAGCTTCCTCTTCGTTTGTAAGCAAGGCGAGGGAGTTGAGACGATTGAGGATCGTGTGGCCTTCAAAGTTTCCCTCGGGCGTGACGCCGTACACACGTGAAAAAAATGCGGCGTCTTCCGCACCGAGAACGTCCTCGATTTCCGCTGCACTCCAGACGTAGAACTTGCCTTCCTCGCCTTCGCTGTCAGCATCGAGAGAAGCAGCGAAACCGCCGGCCTCTCCGATCATCTCGCGCTTGAGCCAGGTGACCGTTTCGGCGATGCGTGTCTTGAAAATCGGGTCCTGCGTTTCGCGCCAGACTTCGGTCAAGAGATCGATCAGCAGCGCGTTGTCGTAGAGCATCTTCTCGAAGTGTGGAACGAGCCAGAACTCATCGACCGAATAGCGTGCGAAGCCGCCGCCCAGATGATCGTAGATACCGCCCTGGCAGATGTGGCGCAGCGTCGTGACGACCGCCTCTTGCGCGTTTGGATCGTCGTAGCGGATGGCCCCACGCCAGAGCAGCCAGAAGACGCTCCACTGCGGAAACTTCGGTGCTCCGGATAATCCACCGTGCTCGCGATCGACGGCGCGCGCGATTGCTGCGACGACATCTTTCGTCATCGGTCGCGATGCATCCGCACTTGTTTCGTTTGGCGATTCCTTCAGCGCGGCGAGAAGCGCTTCTGTATTCTTGCGGATATTGTCGGGCTGATTTTGATAGGCTTCTGCGATGCGGAGCAGGACAGTCACGAATGCGGGACGCCCATAGCGCGCCTCTCGCGGAAAATACGTTCCGCCCCAGAATGGTTTTGCGTCACTATCGAGGAACATCGTCAGCGGCCAGCCGCCTTGTTCGCCGAGCCGATGCAGCGCGCCCATATAGATCGCGTCGATGTCGGGGCGTTCCTCGCGATCGACTTTGATGTTGACGAAGAGCTCGTTCATCACCTCAGCGGTGCCGGAGTCTTCGAAGCTCTCGTGCGCCATGACATGGCACCAATGGCAAGCTGCGTAGCCAACGGAGAGCAGGATCGGTTTTCCCGTCCGCTTCGCCTCCGCGAGTGCTTCGGGACCCCATGCCCACCAGTGCACCGGGTTGTCCTTGTGCTGAAGCAGATAAGGGCTTGTCTCGTACTGCAGTCGATTTTCGCTCATCTCGGGTTGTCTGGTCGGAATGTCTGGAGAAATGTGGATTGGGTTGCAGTCGCACGCGTCTACGAGTACGCGAATGCCATGACCGATGCTGCAACTATCTTCGCGCTTTCGAGCGCACCCGGGCGCGCTGCCCTTTCCGTCATTCGTATCTCAGGCCCCGCGGTGCGCGACGTGCTGGAAAAGATGGTGGCGCCGATTCCAAAGCCACGTGTCGCAGCATTCCGGACTATCCGGCATCCTGAAACTCGGGAAGCGCTCGATCGCGCGCTACTGCTCTGGTTCGCGGCGCCGAACAGCGAAACGGGAGAAGACGTCGCAGAGTTCCAAGGGCATGGCAGCCGGGCTGCCATAGCGGCGATCCTCGCGGCTCTCGGGACAATGAAAGGGTGTCGTCTTGCCGAACCGGGCGAATTTGCGCGCCGCGGGTTCGAGAATGGCAAGATGGATCTCGCCGAGATTGAGGGTCTTGGGGATCTTATCGAGGCGGAGACGGAGGCCCAGCGTCGGCAGGCACTGGCGCAATCGGCAGGCATGCTGTCGAAGCTCTACGAGGGCTGGCGAACACGGCTGATCGAGATCGCGGCGTTGACCGAGGCAGCGATTGACTTTTCCGATGAGGCAGATGTTTCAGCTTCGTCCTTCATGGAGGCTCGAAAGCGGGCCGAGGCGCTTTCCGCCGAAATTGGCGCGCACCTCGATGACGGGCATCGGGGCGAGATCGTCCGCGATGGGTTTCGCGTGGCGCTGTTGGGCCCACCCAATGCGGGCAAATCGAGCCTCTTAAATGCGCTGGCGCGGCGCGATGCTGCAATCGTTTCCGCCGAAGCGGGTACGACGCGGGACGTCATCGAGGTTCGGCTGGATCTGGCAGGGCTTCCCGTCGTCATCTCGGATACCGCGGGCATTCGCGAAGCGGGGAGTGCAGTCGAGCAGGAGGGCATTCGCCGGAGCCTTGCAACAGCGCGCGATGCCGATCTCGTCGTGTGGCTGAGCGAGACCGGCGACTCAAAGCTTCCCGAAGGAATTTCACGTGAAACAAGCCTTGCAATTCGTTCCAAAGCCGATCTTAGGAGAGAATCAACAGCAGATTTGCTTGCGATCTCGACTGTCACCGGCGAGGGATTGGATCGGCTAGTGGCAGAGATTGGCAGAAGGGCGAGCGAGGCGGTCGGGACAAAGGCCGAGCCGGCATTGACCCAGGCTCGGCACCGGCAAAGCCTGGAGGTCGCGCGGAGGGAGATTGCAGCGTTCCTGGCCGGCAGTCTCGAATCCATCGAGCTGAGAGCTGAAGATATCCGGAGGGCCGCGCACGCCATCGGCCGGATCACGGGCAGGGTCGACGTCGAGGATGTTCTCGATCAGATCTTCAGCCGGTTCTGCATCGGGAAGTAGGTGGTTAACGAAGTGTTTCACGTGAATCAGGCTTGACGAGACTCATTCCGCCTGAAGCGCGTGTTTCACGTGAATCATCTTTTGTTAACTAAGGTCGGGACGCGGATATTACCGCGTTCCCCGGCTCGCTCCCTCAGCCATGAGGTGCAAAGAAGCGCTCTTTTGCGGCGTTCGGGGATGAGGTAGGTCATCCCGCATGCATTCTGGAACCTACGACGTCATTGTTGTCGGCGGCGGGCACGCCGGGACGGAGGCTGCGGCTGCCGCGGCGCGGATGGGTGCGCGCACGGCGCTGGTGACCCATTCCTTTGCGACCATTGGGGAGATGTCCTGCAATCCGGCGATCGGCGGGCTCGGGAAGGGGCATCTCGTTCGAGAAATCGACGCGCTGGATGGTCTGATGGGGCGGGTGGCGGACGTCGCCGGTATCCAGTTCCGTCTGCTCAACCGTTCGAAGGGGCCGGCCGTGCATGGTCCCAGGACACAGGCCGACCGGAAGCTCTACCGTCAGGCCATGCAGGCTGAAATCGCCGCCATTCCGGGGCTAGATGTCGTTGAGGGCGGGGTCGAGGACCTGATCGTTGAAGGTGACCGGGTTGCAGGCGTTCTGACCGGCGATGGCCGGGCCTTGAGCGCAGGGGCCGTCGTGCTGACGACGGGCACGTTCCTCAATGGTCTGATCCACATGGGCGAGCAGAAGATCCCGGCCGGCCGGATCGGAGAGGCGCCCGCCCTGAAGCTTTCCGACCGGCTTTATGCGCTGGGTTTGAGGCTCGGCCGACTGAAGACCGGGACGCCGGCGCGGCTTGATGGCAAGTCGATCGATTGGTCGGGCCTTGAGATGCAAAAGGCCGACGACGATCCGGTGCCCTTCTCGTTTCTGACGACGCGAATCACGACCCCGCAGATCGCCTGCGGAATCACTTACACGACGCCCGAGACGCATGAGATTATCCGCGCGAATCTTGCGCGTTCGCCCATGTTTTCGGGCCAAATCGAGAGCATCGGACCGCGCTATTGCCCGTCGATCGAGGACAAGGTCGTGCGTTTTGCCGGCCGCTCGTCGCATCAGATTTTTCTCGAACCCGAAGGGCTCGACGACGATACGATCTATCCGAACGGGGTTTCGACGTCGCTGCCTGTCGAGGTGCAGGACGCGTTCCTGCGGACGATGCCGGGACTGGCGCATGTCGTCATTAGGCGGCCTGGCTATGCGATCGAGTACGATTATGTCGATCCGCGCGAACTGACGCCGGGGCTGGAAGCGAAGCGTCTGCCGCGGCTATTTCTGGCCGGACAGATCAATGGCACCACGGGGTACGAGGAAGCGGGAGCCCAGGGCTTGCTTGCGGGACTCAATGCGGCGCTTGCTGCGGGAGGCGCGCGGGAGCCGTTCGTCGTGTCCCGCACGCAAGGCTATATCGGCGTCATGGTGGACGATCTCGTAACGCGCGGCGTTTCCGAGCCCTACCGCATGTTTACGTCGCGGGCCGAATTCCGGTTGAAACTTCGGGCGGATAACGCCGATCAGCGGCTGACGGCTGCAGGGGTTGCGCTGGGTTGCGTCGGGCAGGAGCGTCGGATGCAGTTCGAGGCCAAGACCAAAGCGCTCCGTGACGGCCTAGACTTGTTGAACCAACTCTCATTGACGCCCACCGAGGCTGCGCGTCACGGGCTTTCGGTCAACCGCGATGGGCGTCGGCGGACGGCATTCGAGCTTCTGTCTTTCCCGGATATCGCTCTTCATCGTCTCGTGCCTATCTGGCCGGAACTCGGAAAACTTGAACCGCGAATAGCTGCGCAGCTTGAGGTCGATGCGCGCTATGCGGCGTATCTTCGACGTCAGGACGAGGATGTCGCGCAGTTGAAACGGGACGAGGCAATTAGCATTCCCTTGGACTTTGATTATTCGGGAGTTCCAAGCCTTTCGGCCGAGGTTTGTCAGAAATTGGTTCAGCATCGGCCAGCGACAATCGCGCAGGCCGGTCGAATCGAGGGCGTTACCCCAGCTGCGCTATTGACGCTGTTGGCGCGGCTCAAGGCCGGCCAGGCTCGCAAGTCTGCGTAAATGGCCCCGATCACGCGCATCGATACCCCCGAATCGTTTCAGGTGACATTCGGAATTTCACGTGAAACGCGAGACCGGCTAACGACTTATGCTCAGCTATTGGGGCGGTGGCAGAAGACGATCAATCTCGTCGCGCCGAGCACGCTCAGCGAAATCTGGCACCGGCATTTCGCCGATAGCGCCCAGCTCTGGCAGTTTCGGCCTGACAATGCCCGGACTTGGCTCGATATCGGGTCGGGGGCCGGGTTCCCAGGACTTGTGCTCGCGATCCTGGGTGCCGAAACAGGCGCGACTCACCATATCCTGGTCGAAAGCGACGCACGTAAAGCTGTTTTTCTGCGCGAGGTTGCGCGGGCGACGGGTATCACTGTGGACATCCTGTGCATGCGAATCGAAAATTTCGAGACTCGCGCTAAAGTAAAGGCAGTCGACTGTCTGACGGCGCGTGCGCTCGCACCGCTTCCGCGCCTTCTTGAGATGGCGGCTCCATATTTTACGTCTTCGACGCTCGGGTTGTTTCTAAAAGGCAAGGAAGCGGCGGCCGAAGTCGAGCAAGCCGCGCGCAGTTGGCAGCTCGACTGCGAGCTGAAGCCGAGCATGACGGACGCGGAAGCCCGTGTTGTGTTGCTCAAAGCGTTGAAGCCCAAGAGGGAGGGGTAATCCCGTGGCCGGCTACGTTTCAGGCGCGGGTAGCGCCAGCGCAGGTCCGCGCGTGGTCGCGATCGCCAATCAGAAAGGCGGCGTCGGTAAAACGACGACGGCCATCAATCTCGGGACGGCGCTGGCGGCGGTCGGTGAACGCGTGCTGGTGCTCGACCTCGATTCGCAGGGCAACGCTTCGACCGGTCTCGGTATCGATCCCGAGTCGCGCTTCAAGACATCGTTCGACATTCTGACGGGCGCCGCGACGATCCTCGACACCGTATTGAAAACGGCAGTGCCCAATCTTTTCGTCGTTCCGGCGAACAGTGACCTCGTGGGCATCGACAGCGCGCTTGCCGGTGATCCGCAGACACGACCCTTTAAGTTGCGCGATGCGGTGACTGCGCTTGTCGGCCAACAGCGCAACCGTCCCGCCGATACGCATTTCAACTATGTGCTGATCGATTGTCCGCCGTCGCTTAACGTGCTGACGCTCAATGCGATGACAGCGGCGCATGCCGTGCTGGTGCCGGTGCAGTGCGAGTTCTTCGCTTTGGAAGGTATTTCGCAGCTCAAGGATTCGATCGAGCAGATCCGCGCGAGCCTCAATCCGCGGCTGGAAATTCAAGGCGTCGTCCTAACGATGCACGACTCGCGTACGGCGCTTTCGAAAGAAGTTGCGACCAACGTCCGCGCATTTTTCGGCCCGAAGGTCTACGAGACGGTGATCCCGCGCAATACGCGCGTGGCCGAAGCGCCATCGCACGGCAAGCCACTGCTTCTGTACGATTACGATTGCGCCGGAAGCCAAGCTTACATTCGCCTCGCGACCGAAATCATCGAACGGGAAAAGCGCTTTAAGGCCGCGTAAGCCCGGCGGATTCGTGCTTATTGTAGAACTGAGAACTTACCAGCAGGGGGCAGTCCGAAAATGAACTCCGTCGTACCGAAGAGCCGACTTGGCCGCGGCCTGGCCTCTTTGATCGGAGAACCGGCACCCCTCGGCCACCGCCTGCCGCCGGAAGGCGAGCAACGCATGGTGTCGATCGCGGAAATCAAGTCGAGCCCGCTCAATCCGCGCAAGGATTTTCGCGACGATGAGCTGGCCGAGCTGGCCGAGTCGATCCGCACCAAAGGCCTCGTGCAGCCGATCGTCGTCCGGCCAAACGGCATGGCAGGCGGTTATGAGATCGTCGCCGGCGAACGCCGCTGGCGCGCCGCGCAGAAGGCCGGCGTTCACACCATCCCCGTTATCATCCGCGAACTGACGGATCGCGAGGTTCTCGAACTTGCGATCATTGAAAACGTCCAGCGTCAGGATTTGAACGCGATCGAAGAAGCGACGGGCTATCGCGAGCTTGTCGAGCGCTTCGACTATAGCCAGGAGCAACTCTCCGAGATCATCGGCAAGAGCCGCAGCCATGTCGCCAATACGCTCCGGCTTTTGAAGCTGCCGGCAGGTGTGCAGTCGCTTGTACAACAAGGACAGTTGACGGCCGGACACGCGCGGGCGCTGATCGGGCGCGACGACGCCGAAACGCTGGCTCAGAAAATCATCAGTGACAGCCTCAATGTCCGTGATGTCGAAGCCATGGTTCACGGGCTGGGCAGCGATACGGCGACGCCGAACTCGCGCCGGCCGCGTGACAAGGATGCCGATACCAAGGCGTTCGAGAAGGAATTGACGGACCTTCTGGGCCTCAAGGTCGAAATCCGGAAGGGCTCCGGAGAAAGCGGCACGCTCGTGGTCAAGTATGGCAACTACGATCAGCTCGATTATATTCGCCAGCGGCTTGGCGGCGGCTGAGTTTTAAGCTTTTCGTTGTAATTCTACTTTCTGCCGCTTGACGTTCGGGCGGCCGTTGATGGTGTATGGCCGCATGGCGTCCGGCTGGGATACCTCGAGATAAGAGTTCATGAGTGACACGAATACCTTAGTCCAGCTTGCGGCGTTGATCCGCTCGCGCAGGTCGGAGAGCGCAGAAAAATCCTATACGGCCCAATTGCTGAATGCGGGGCCCGAACGTTGTGCGAAAAAGTTCGGCGAGGAAGCCGTCGAGACGGTGATCGCCGCAATGGGCAGCGATGCAGCGGCGCTCAAGGCCGAAGCCGCCGATACGCTTTATCATCTGCTTGTCCTTCTTGAATCCCGCCACGTGGCGCTCGATGACGTTTTTAAAGTTCTTGAAGGCCGAATGGGAATGTCAGGCATCGAGGAGAAGGCGTCACGTCCACGGAGCACATCGTGAAAGGTCGTGTCGGCATCGGGGCGCGCAAGGCTTCGAATGCGCACGATGCTGACGGGAAGATCGAGGGCAAGCCGTTTTCGCCCTATCGAGTCTTTACGCGAGAGGAATGGGCACGGCTCAGGGCCGACACGCCGATGACGCTGCAGCCGCATGAGCTCGAACAGCTCTCCGGCATCATCGAAGAAGTTTCCGTCGAAGAGGTCGAGGAAATCTATCTGCCGCTGTCGCGCCTGCTCAATCTCTATGTGGCAGCGGCGCAAAAACTCTATTCCGTCAGCTCGGAATTCCTTGGCCGCAAGGACACGAAGGTTCCGTTCGTGATCGGTGTTGCAGGCTCCGTTGCCGTCGGCAAGAGCACGACGGCACGTATTTTGAAAGCATTGCTTGCACGGTGGCCGGATCATCCGCGCGTCGACCTGATGACGACGGACGGATTTCTTTATCCCAATGCCGAACTCGAACGGCGCGGCCTGATGGACCGCAAGGGATTCCCCGAAAGCTTCGATACCGAGCGGCTTTTACGATTTCTCGGCAATATCAAATCGGGCGTCGCGCAAGTGTCGGCGCCGGTCTATTCGCACTTTCAATACGACGTTCTTCCGGGGCAGGAAATCACGATCGAGCAGCCCGATATTCTGATTATCGAGGGGCTCAATATTTTGCAGCCTGCTGAAATGCCGAAGGATGGCACCACGGTTCCGTTCGTTTCGGATTTCATCGATTTTGCGATCTATATCGATGCCGATTTTTCGACAATCGAGAAGTGGTATCTGGCGCGCTTCATGCGGTTGCGGAGCACGGCGTTCCGTGATCCCGGGGCCTACTTCCATAAGTATGCGACGATCGCGCCCGATGAAGCCCGCAGGACAGCGCTCGATCTTTGGCGCAATATCAATCTCAAGAACCTCGAACAGAATATTCTGCCGACACGGAGGCGTGCACAGCTGATCTTGCAGAAGGGCGAGAGTCACCGCGTCAAAGCGGCTTTGCTGCGCAAGCTCTAAAGTTTCCATTCCATATCTCTCCTGCAAAAAAATGGGCCGCTTGGGGTAGCGGCCCTCGGAGAGACTACAGGAGTGAAGGTGTAGGGGTTCCGTTGCGATCAGCGCGTCTGCAGTGTGCCTGATTGCGCGAGCTTAGGGTCGTTCGAAGCGTTCGCCGATACGACCAGATTTTTGAGCGAAGTGCGCGTGCCCAATGCAAATATTTTGTATTTGTCGCGCAGCCGTCGAATGGCGGAAGGGTCCGAATAACCCATCTGTCTGATTGCCGTCGTCGGGCGCAAATCGGGACGAATGCGGAGGAGTTCGGCAAGCTGTGCAAGACGTTGATTGTCGTCAATGCCGGTTCCTTTCGGACGGCCGCGACGAACCGGAGTGTGAAGCATCAGGCGAACCTCAAAACGAAGCGATTCGTTGATTCCGACATTGCGCGAAGAATTCCGCTATTTCCAGGGAGAATAATTAATTCGCCGAATTGGACACCAAATACCTCCTAAACATTCTTTATTTGAACAGTGTTCACCATGCAATGGTATATGAAATACGAGGAGATTGTCTTTTTGCCATGATTTGAAAACCGCTAAATCATGCCCCGCTGGCGGGCTAATTCGTTCAACGCAATTTCGGGTCGTGCGCCGATATGGCTGATAATCTCGGATGCTGCGAAGCTCGCAAGACGACCGCAAATTTCCAATCTATATCCCTGCGAATATCCGAATAAGAAACCAGACGCATAAAGGTCGCCGGCACCTGTCGTATCGATCAATTCGGAAATCGGTTCAGGTGCGATTTCAATAGCGCGTCCCTCACCGAAAAGAACGGAGCCTTTTGCACTGCGCGTCAGAACGGCAAGCTTCGTATCGTTGCTCGCGTTCTTTGCTGCAAGATCGAATGACTCCGTTTGATAAAGCGATTTGATCTCGGATTCGTTTGCAAAAAGAATATCGATGCCGGACCGAATAAGTTCGAGAAATTCGGCGCGATGGCGATCGACGCAGAAACCGTCTGACAATGTTAGAGCGACTTTTCGGCCTGCGGTTTTCGCTGCCTGCAGCGCTTTCCGAAAAGCCTGTTTGGCCTGCGGTTCATCGAAGAGATAACCTTCGAGATAAAGAATTGCGGAATCGCGAATTAAATCGAGTTTCAACTGCGATTCACTGAGGCTCGTCGAGATTCCAAGAAATGTATTCATCGTACGCTCGCCGTCGGGCGTAACGAGAATGAGGGAGCGAGACGTCGGTGCTTCATTCGAGATGGGCTCGACATCGAATGCGACTCCGATCGAGCGAATGTCGTGCGTGAATATTTTTCCGAACTCATCGCTGGCGACGGTTCCGATGAATGCGGCCTTGCCTCCGAAGGAGGCGATCCCCGCGATTGTATTCGCAGCCGATCCGCCTGAAATTTCGACCGCCGGTCCCATTGTGGCGTAGATCTTCTTAACCTCATCGGCGCCGACGAGGCGCATGCTGCCTTTGGTTGCGCCGATGGTTGCGAGATAGGCTTCGTCGCAGCGGCCGATAATATCGACGATGGCGTTGCCAATTCCGATGACGTCAAAGCGTGCCGCGGTCATGAAGGTCCCCCGAATGAATTTTGCGCGGCACTATAGAAGCGGGTGGACGTGCCGCAAGGCTGGGCTTAGCGGCGAGGAGACGCGGCAAGCTGGGTGGCAGCCATCGAGGCGAGGGCCAGGAGCAGGCGCTCGGCGTAAAGGTCTTCAAGCCGATTTGACAGGCGGGCAGATTTGGCCGTTTCCGCAATGCGCCGTAGGGCCTGGTCGAGCTGCGGTCTAGGCCAGTTACGGATCTGGCGAGCGAAGGCGTCCCGCTGTTTGAAGAAGATCGGCGGCCGCATGGCCTTCAAGGCGTCGTCGAGGCGTTGGCCGGAGTCGACGTCACTGCGCACTTTGTGGAGTTTCAAGAAGTAGCGCTGCGTCACGAGAATGATGGTCTGCGCGCTTTCGCCCGATGCGAGCGCGCGGCCGAAGTCGGTCATGGCGGTTGCGGTCCGTCCTTCGGCGGCGGCTTCCGCGATGCGTTCGAGCGCAAGATCGGAGGCGTCGCCCACGACGTTCTCGACGTCCTGCAGCGTAATCACCGAGCCTCCCAGGCTGTGGAGCGCCAGCTTTTCGATCTCCGCTCGCGACAGTGCTCTGTCGGCGCCGAGGCGGGATTGCAGCAAGGTTCTCGCATCGCCTTCGATCGAGAGGGAGAACGACGACAGAACGTCTGAAATCAGACTGTCGATGTCGGCGGCGCTGTCGGGATAGCAGGCGACGGCAAAGCAGTTTTCGGTTTTCTCGAACAGCCCGCGCAGCGCATCGTCCGGCTTGAGGTTACCGGCTTCGACGACAAGCAGGCCTTCGAGCGGGGCGCCGAGAAGGGGTTTCAGGAGCTGTGCCGAGATGCGCCGCCCGGCAGCGGCGCGAACGATGCGGCGGGAGGAGAACATCGGCCGCATTTGCAATTCGGTTTCAAGGCGGCCCGGATCTTCGTCGAGTTCCGCATCATCGAGCCTGAGAATCTCCCCGGGAGGATTTTCGCGTTCGGCGAGGGCGCGTGCCAAGGTTGCCGAGCGCTCGCCGACAAGTCCCGGGTCGGAGCCGAAGAACAGTGCGGCCGCCAAACGCGGCGGCGGCGATTTCATGAAGGAATCGGCCAGATGAGCCTTGATGGCGACCATGCGTGATGCTCGCAAATAAACAGCGCTAGCCGCGGTTCGCTATCAGGCGGTGGTCGAGAGGATTGCGAGAAGGCGCGTGCGAAGCTCCTCGCCGACCGATTCTGCGGCTCGATTTTCCGCATTCTGGCGCGCTTCGACGTTTGCGAAGATCGACGTCACGCGGTCGAACGAGGCGCGCCCGTAGCTCTTGCCGGAGGCGACAACCGACTTATCGCTCAATCGGATCAGATTATACGATGCTTCGATGCTGTAAATCTGGCCGCCGGCGTTGCCGTTGACCATGACCAGGGTAGAGATCACGGATTCGCGGATCGCGATGTCCATCCGGTATTGCGGCGTCGCGGGTTTGCCGCCGCCGGTCGTCTGGAAAATGAGCTCGTTGCGAATTCTTTGGCCGACCCGGCCCGGTATCGGGGCGACGTCGACTGTTGCGAGTTTTTCCTGGGTCGCGGCGCCGCCGAGAGCAGCCGAACCATAGAGCGGACGGAAGCCCGTGCTGCCGTCGCCGCAGCCGCCAAGGATGCAGAGTACAGCAACGCCGAACGTCGACATGAGTCCGCGCCGGTAATGGAACCGGCGTTCGCCCACTCGCCCCCTCATCCCGTCAGCCAACGACATTCACGATCCTTTGCGGGACAACGATGACTTTTTTCGGGGCGCGCCCGTCAAGTGCGCGGACCACCGAACCAAGCTTCAACGCCGCCGCTTCCACCTCCTCGGATTTCGCAGTGCGCGAAACCACGAGCTCGTCCCGTCGCTTACCGTTCACCTGTACGGCAATGGTCACTTGATCGTCAACGAGTAGGTCCGGTTCCACGGCCGGCCACGGTTCGTTCGCAAGAAACGTGTTGTAACCGAGCCGCGCCCAGCATTCCTCCGCCAGATGCGGCATCATAGGGCCGATCATTGTCACAAGAAGGGCACCGGCCTCGTGGGCGGCCCAGGCGAGCCCCGGCTCGTTTTTCGTTAGGACGGTTTGGAGAACATTCGAGAATTCATGAATGTTGGCGACCGCAACGTTGAATCGCAGGGCTTCGATGGCCTTGCCGACGTGGTCGAGGGCCCGATGCGCGGCCTTGCGCAGCTCCAGCGCGTCTGGCCCAAAGGTGTCCGGCCTTTTGCCGGGCTTCTCAGGGTAGGCTTCGATAATTTCATCGATCAAACGCCAGACACGCTGGATAAAGCGACCGGCGCCCGCGACGCCTGCTTCGGTCCAAATCACGTCGCGTTCCGGAGGGCTGTCCGACAACATGAACCAGCGCGCGCAGTCGGCGCCATAGTGGGCGATGATGTCGTCAGGATCGACGAGGTTCTTTTTCGACTTCGACATCTTTTCGATGGCGCCGATGGCCGCAAGGCGCCCGGTCGCAATCTCGATGGCTTGTCGGCTGGCGCCCTCGCCTTCGAGGCGAACGTCGTTCGGCAAAAGCCAAAAACCATCCTGAGACTTATACGTTTCGTGAGTCACCATGCCTTGTGTGAACAGCGCCGCGAACGGCTCACGGGTGTTCGTCGCGAACGTCAAATGGCCGGTGTCGCACATGGCACGCGCGAAAAAGCGCGAATAGAGCAGGTGCAGAATCGCGTGCTCGATGCCGCCGATGTATTGGTCGACCGGCAGCCAGTAGTGCGCCGCATCCATGTCGACCGGTGCTTTGGCTTCAGGCTCCGTAAAGCGTACGAAATACCAGGACGAATCGACGAAGGTGTCCATCGTGTCGGTTTCACGCGTCGCGGCGCCGCCGCACGTCGGACATTTGACATGCTTCCACGTCGGATGGCGTTCGAGCGGATTGCCTGGCTTATCGAACGTTGCATCCTCCGGAAGAGTCACCGGAAGATCCTTTTCCGGAACGGATACGACACCGCATTTTTCGCAATGGACGACCGGGATGGGACAGCCCCAGTAGCGCTGGCGTGAGATGCCCCAGTCGCGCAGGCGGAAATTGACTTTGCGGGCCCCCTGCGGGCGGTTCGCAAGCTTCTGTTGCTCGAGGAGATCCGCGACTTTCTCGAAGGCGGCTTTCGTCGTCAACCCATCGAGAAAGCGCGAATTGATCATCGTGCCGTCTTCGACATAGGCTTGGCCCTTGAGGTTGAACGTCTCTTTGGTTTCGCCCGGCGGAAGGATGACAGGCACCACGGGAAGATCGTAGCGGCGCGCGAAATCCATGTCGCGTTGATCGCCGGACGGGCAGCCGAAGATGGCGCCAGTGCCGTAGTCCATCAGGATGAAGTTTGCGACGTAGACCGGGAGCTGCCAGGATTTGTCGAGAGGATGGACAGCGCGAATGCCGGTATCGAAGCCGCGCTTTTCGGCAGCCTCGATTTCGGCGACGGACGTTCCCAAGCGCCGGCACTCGTCGCAGAAAGCAGCGAGATCCGGGTTCTTTTCGGCAGCCGCCCTTGCGAGCGGATGATCGGCGGCGACAGCCAGGAAGGATGCGCCGAAAAGCGTGTCGGGCCGTGTCGTATAGACTTCAAGCTCGGAGAAGCCTTTCGGCGCCGTTTGCTTGTCGAGCGCCCAGCGGATCAGCATGCCCTCGGAGCGACCGATCCAGTTCGCCTGCATCAGGCGCACCTTCTCGGGCCAGTTGGTGAGCGTGCCGAGGTCGCTCAGCAATTCCTCGGCATAGTCGGTGATTTTGAAGAACCACTGTGTCAGCTCGCGCTGTTCGACGAGGGCACCGGAGCGCCAGCCACGTCCATCGATCACCTGCTCGTTAGCGAGCACCGTCTGGTCGACAGGGTCCCAGTTGACTTTTGAGGACTTGCGATAGGCGAGGCCCTTTTTGAGCAGATCCAGAAACAGTTTCTGCTGCTGGCGATAGTAGTTCGGCGAGCAGGTCGCGATTTCGCGCGACCAGTCGAGCGACAAGCCCATAGATTTCAACTGGCCGCGCATCGTATCGATATTGGCGTAGGTCCACTTGCCGGGGTGGACCTTGCGCTCCATCGCGGCGTTCTCGGCAGGCATGCCGAACGCATCCCATCCCATCGGATGGAGGACGTTGAATCCTTTGGCGCGCTTGTAGCGGGCGAAGACGTCGCCCATCGCATAGTTGCGGACATGCCCCATGTGGATGCGCCCAGAAGGGTACGGGAACATCTCCAGCACGTAGCATTTGGGCTGTTTGTGGTCTTCGGAGGCGCGGAAAATCTGGTTTTTTTCCCAGACATGCTGCCAGTAGCGTTCACGATCGGGTGCGTTGTAGCGTTCGGTGGCCATGGGGCCCATTCTTTCCGGGATTTTGAATTGGTTAGCGCCGTAAAGAGCCTGAAAGGTAAAGAGGGTCAAGGGCTGCTGCGGAGGTGACCGATAGTCCGTGTGCCGGTCGCACCTCAAAAACGTCCGGGGATCGTATTGTCTCCAATATGTGCACCGCGTGGACACCGTGGGCCGTATATGTTCACGTTTCACGTTTTTGTGGACATATAAGTTGACGTCCCCGGCATATATGTGCAAGAAATAGAAAATCTTGAACATATAGGCGTTGAAACGTTCATGACGTGAACATTGGTGGTCCTGTATGTTCAAAATTCTGGATTTTTGAACATATGGCCCCGAACACAAAGCGCCCCTACAACGCCCTTCCCAAGCTGCCACCGCCGCTGGATTTGGAGACGAAGGCGGTGCTCAAATGCTGCATCGCTGCGCGTACTGCGGTTGCCGAGCTACGCAGGGCGGGGGAACTCATTCCCGATCAATCCGTCCTCATCAACACGATTCCCTTACTCGAAGCGAAGGACAGTTCGGAAATCGAAAATATCGTCACGACCAACGATGCATTGTTTCGCGAAGCCAGCCAGTCCGAAGACGGCGGCGATCCTGCTGCGAAAGAAGCCGTGCGATACAGAGCGGCACTCTTCGCCGGCTATGAATCACTGAAAAGCCGGCCACTGACAGTCCGTACAGCGATTGATGTCTGCAGCCGCATCAAAGGCGTGGATATGGATCTCAGAAAAACGCCCGGAACAGACCTCAAGAATACCTTTACCGGCGAAATCATATACACACCGCCCGAAGGTGAGCAGGTCTTGAGGGATCTGCTCACCAACTGGGAAAGCTTTGCGAATTCTGATGATGACCTCGATCCGCTCATCCGAATGGCGGTGCTTCATTATCAATTCGAAGCCATCCATCCTTTTCCCGACGGTAACGGGCGGACGGGGCGCATTCTGAATATCCTGGTGCTCATTCAGGCCGGATTGCTTGACATTCCGACGCTTTATCTCAGCCGCCATATCGTTCGTACGAAGGGCGATTATTACCGGTTGCTCCAGGGGGTGACGGCGAGGGGTGAGTGGGAACCGTGGCTCATTTATATGCTGAGCGCGGTCGAAGCGACCGCGAGGTGGACGAACGCCAAGATACGTGCCGTGCGCGACTTGATGAAGAACACCTCCGACTATGCGAAGATCGGGGCACCGGCAGCCTACTCCCGCGAACTGATCGAAGTCATTTTTGCGCAACCTTACACGCGCATCGCTCATGTCATCGAAAGAGACATCGCGCAGCGCGTCTCAGCCTCCCGCTATTTAAAGCAACTTGTCGATATCGGGATTCTCGCTGAAGAAAAGCACGGGGTCCAGAAGCTGTTCATCAACCGAAAGTACATGCAGCTCCTGAGCAGCGACGATCACGCGTTCGAGCCATATCCACTCGAAAAGCTGGACAAAAAAAGGCGGAGCTAGCGCGCCCCGCCCCGTGTTCGATGCGCTGGTGAGCGGCGTCAGCAGGTGTGCGCCGAGGCGCCGGCTTCGGCGACCGTCTGATCCTGAATACCGCTGCCGCCCGAGACGCCGATGGCGCCGATCACCACGCCGTTCTGATCCTTGAGTGGAATGCCGCCTGCAAAGATCATGACGCGATCGTGGTTGGAGACGTGGATGCCGTAAAACTGGTCACCCGGCTGGCTGTTCTCTGCGAGCTCTTTCGTCGAGATGTTGAAAGCACGAGCGGTGAAGGCTTTGTTGATCGCAATGTTGATCGAGCCGATCCAGGCTTTATCCATGCGGATGTGGGAAATGAGGTTAGCACCTTCGTCAACCACCGCGATATTCATGGGCTGGCCGATCTCGATCGCTTTCTTTTCGGCGGCGTCAATGATGCGGCGGGCGTCGGCGAGTTTCAGCATGGCGACTCCTGTTTGTCGGTCGATAAATGACAGTGCCCATATATGTCTCGCCCGCCGGCACAACATTGCGACACTTGTTCTCGAAGCGGCGGCAGCGTTATGGAGGGGCGAGCAAACCAGGGACTGAGCGTGAAAGACGACGGCTACCACAAAACCGCGCCCGAGAGGTTAAAACGCGTAAGGGATGAGATCGTTACCGCGGCGGAGGCGGCGAAGCGCTCTCCAGCGGATGTCGAGCTGATTGCGGTTTCAAAGACTTTCGATATTGACGCAGTGCGCCCCGTACTCGCAGCCGGTCAGCGGGTATTCGGCGAAAACCGCGTGCAGGAAGCCGAGCGCAAGTGGCCGGTTTTGAAGAGCGGGTTTGCGGATATCGAATTGCATCTGATTGGCCCCCTGCAATCGAACAAGGCCAAGGATGCGGTCGCGCTGTTCGACGTTCTTCATACGATTGATCGAGAAAAGATTGCGCGTGCGATTGCGAATGAAATTTCGCGGCAACAGCGCGCGCTCAGACTTTTCGTGCAGGTGAATACCGGCGAAGAACCTCAGAAGGCCGGCGTCATGCCGCGCGAGGCGAAAGCCTTCGTCGAGTTCTGCCAAGGAGAATTGAAGCTTCCAATCGTCGGGCTGATGTGCATCCCACCGGTGGATGAAGAACCGGCAGTGCATTTTGCATTTCTTGCGAAGCTTGCGAAAGAAGCGGGCCTTCAGGGTCTCAGCATGGGCATGAGCAGTGATTTCGAAACGGCAATTGCGTTCGGGGCAACGCATGTCCGAGTTGGGAGCGCGATTTTCGGGGAAAGGTAGCCCTTCCCTCCCCGAGACAGGCGTGCTTCTGTTTCCCACTGCATTTTTTGGGGCTGCCGCATCGATCCTGAAACGTGATGCTAGGCTCCCTCGCTGATTCGGCTGCGTATATGGGCCGGCACGCGATAGGGGCTCCACATGACCGCGTCTGCTCAGAAGAAAGATCCGATCGAAGCTGAGGCCAACGCGTCCGCAGCGGAGGCTGCTCGCGATACGCGGGCGGAAATTCTGGAGCAGAGCAAAGACGCGAAAGCGGCCGTCTCCAAACTTGCGAAAGCGGAAAAAAGCGCAGTCAATGATGCCCGCAAGACGTGGCATGACTTCGAGGTTCACGTTTGGATCACGAACTTTAACGCGATTGAGTTCGGTCCCTGGAAGCGCGAGCGTAATCGCGGCAAGTCGCGCCAATTCACGACGGATATGGATATCTTTGCCGAGGTCGTCGAGAACGGCGTGCGTACCGGCGTCCTCGGGTATCGCAAGGAACTCTGGAAGGACACATCCGGCATGGACAAACGGCTTGTTTTCAAGCTGTTCTCGGAAACTCTGAACTGGAAGGCGAGCATGGACATGATGCTCGGCCGTTCGATTCAACAAACGCTCGCCGCCCACGGCCTTCCGGTGACGACGTATTCGATCAATACGAGCGAAGATGATTATCTCGTCTATCTCGAACGTTCGGCGCATAAGTGGCCACTGTTACCTGAGAACTTCTCGTTCTTTCTGATGGAGGGCGGTGAGCCGAAATTCTATCGGTTCCGCCGGGATTTCATCAATCTTGGCGGCGACTACACACTCATCGACCAGCATGGCGATCATGTCGGCCACATCGACGGTGCGGTTCTGACGATCGGCGGCAAATGGCGCTGCAAGGTGCGTGGCGATCACGCCGATCCGCGTCTCATTCAAGTGATGAAGCTGTTCACAGGCTTGATCGTTTTCAATCGCCAGGCCCGGCGCCATGTGAAAGCTCTTGCTCGAGACATCCACGACGGGCGTATAAAACCCGACATTCAGCGTCAGGAAGCGGACCTCTATATGAATCCGCGGCGCATTCGCTGAGAGCTGTTTTCCGCACAACCTTCACCGCCGTGCCTGCGAGTTAGGCAAGAATAAGCGCGTTTTGCCGATTTTGTGGGCGCGACGCTTGGCGATTGCGACGTCGTATTTCGCGCAAGTTTTTGATCTCGCGGACATATCTTACGAATTTGTTGCTTGGCATAATTCTTGATCACCCTGCCTGCGGCTTCGGCCGACAGCCTCGTATTCGGACTGTTGCTTCAGAGCCGAGCATAAAAAACAGGCAGGGGGCTTGGGGTGGAACAGCAGCAAGGTGCTGACGTCTTTTTCCTTTTGGTGGGTGCGATCCTCGTGTTCGCGATGCACGGAGGGTTCGCGTTTCTCGAAGTCGGAACGGTCCGGCATAAAAATCAGGTCAATGCACTTGTAAAAATTCTCGTCGACTTCGCGATCTCGACGACGGTCTACTTCGCAATCGGATACACGCTGTCTTACGGCATCACTTTTTTTGCTGCGGCTCAGACGATCAGTGCCGGGCAAGGATACGAGCTCGTCAAATTCTTCTTCCTTGCGACGTTCGCGGCGGCGGTCCCGGCGATCATTTCCGGCGGTATCGCCGAGCGGGCACGGTTTCTGCCGCAATGCGCCGCGACGGCTCTGATGGTCGGTCTCGCGTATCCGCTGATCGAAGGTACGGTGTGGAATAGGAACTTCGGACTTCAGGATCATCTCTTCGCATCAATCCTCGGAGCGCCGTTCAAGGACTTCGCGGGTTCGATCGTCGTGCATGCCTTCGGCGGATGGGCAGCGTTTGCAGCGATCCGCCAACTCGGGCCTCGTATCGGGCGATACGATCGTTCGCGGCCCATGAGCCCGCCACCGTCTTCGATTCCGTGGCTTGCGATGGGCTCGTGGTTGCTGTGCATCGGCTGGTTCGGCTTTAACGTCATGAGCGCGCAAAATCTCAGAGCCGAATCGGGATTGGTCGCTATCAATTCGCTGATGGCGATGTGCGGAGGCATCCTTGCGGCGCTGCTCGCGGGCCGAAACGATCCGGGTTTTGTACATAACGGCGCCTTGGCCGGGTTGGTCGCAATATGTGCCGGTTCTGATGTCATGCACCCGATCGGTGCTTTCCTTACTGGCGCAATCGCCGGCGGCTTGTTCGTCACGATGTTTCAGGTCTCGACCAATAAGTGGCGGATTGATGATGTTCTCGGCGTCTGGGCGCTGCACGGATTGTGCGGTCTATGGGGCGGCATCGCGTGCGGCATCTTCGGTCTGGCGGCGCTGGGGGGCATGGGCGGCGTTACGTTCCAATCACAATTGGTTGGATCGGTTCTCGGGGCCGCGTTTGGGTTTGTCGCCGGAACGATCGTCTACTGGGTCGTCCATTCAGCGTTCGGGTTGCGCTTGTCGCCGGATGAGGAACGACGCGGCGCCGATATTTCGATTCACAAGATCAGTGCCAATCCGGAAGACGACGTCCGTCTAGGACGTCTTTAGGCACGCGATGTTCGGCGGGCGATGTGCAGCCCGCCGGATTCAGTATGGCTTAATAAATGGCAGGGACGTACATGTCGTCCGGCACCGGTTCGCGGAGATAATCGGGATTGTGCACGCGATCGGGAAGGATGACAGGTGCGCGCGGAACTTCCTCGTACGGAATTTGCGTCAGCAGGTGGCTGATGCAGTTGAGCCGCGCCCGCTTCTTGTCGTCGGCGTGCACGATCCACCACGGCGCCTCGGGGATATGCGTGCGCTCGAGCATCGCTTCTTTGGCTTTGGTGTAGGCTTCCCAGCGTCGCCTGGATTCGAGATCCATCGGGGACAGCTTCCATTGCTTGATCGGATCGTGGATGCGCATCTGAAAGCGCAGGTGCTGTTCGTCGTCGGAGATCGAAAACCAATACTTGATGAGCGTGATGCCGGAACGCGCGAGCATCTTTTCGAACTCAGGCACGGTTCGGAAAAATTCCTCGACATCCGATTCCGAACAGAAGCCCATCACGCGCTCGACGCCGGCGCGGTTGTACCAGGAGCGGTCGAAGAGCACCATTTCGCCGCCCGTCGGCAGATGCGGAACATAGCGTTGAAAGTACCATTGCGAGCGCTCGCGTTCGCTCGGTGCCGGCAGCGCTACCACGCGCACGACGCGCGGATTGAGCCGTTGTGTAATGCGTTTGATAACACCGCCTTTGCCCGCGGCGTCGCGGCCTTCGAAGAGGACGACGACTTTCAGTTTCTGGGTTACGACCCAGTCCTGCAACTTGATCAGCTCGCGCTGCAGACGGAACAACTCTTGGAAATAGAATTTCCGGTCGAGCAGGCCGTCATCGTCTGTCTGCTCCCTGCCGTCGATGAGCTGCTGCAGGCGATCGTCGTCCAGTTCCATCTCGAGTTCTTCATCGAAGCTGTCGGCAATTTCGGCTTCAATGCGAGCTGCCACGCCGTTGCGCTTATCCTGTTCGTCGATCATGTTTCGTCCCATGGCGTCTCTTCGGCGGATGCCGCCAATAGACACGCGAGCCCCATGACAAGCTTATGACGACCTTGGCCATTGGCCCGCTTCTGATTTTTTAGCTCGTCTTAGACTGGCGACGGGTTGCGTTCGCCGAAGCCGGACTGATGCCAATAGGGGTAGGGTTTTGTCGTTTTGCTGGCGGCGTCGAGCTTCGCGATTTGCTCCGGCGTCAGATGCCAGCCGATGGCGCCTAGATTATCCTTGAGCTGTTTTTCGTCACGCGTGCCGATGATGACGCTTGAGACCGTCGGGCGATGGAACAACCAGTTGAGTGCGATCTGGGGCACGGATTTGCCGGTCTCTTTCGCGATATCATCGAGTGCATCGACGACGCGGAAAAGACGCTCGTTATCAACGGGTGGTCCTTTGTCGGCGGTCTTGTGAAGGCGGCTCGTTTCGGGCAGCGGCTGACCGCGGCGGATCTTACCGGTCAAACGCCCCCAGCCGAGGGGACTCCAGATCAGCGCGCCGACGCCTTGATCCAGTCCGAGCGGCATCAGTTCCCATTCATAGTCGCGGCCGATCAGCGAATAATATGTCTGGTTGGCGACATAGCGCGGATAGCCGTAGCGCTCTGCGACGGCGAGGGATTTCATCAGGTGCCAGCCGGAGAAGTTCGAAACGCCGACGTAGCGGATCTTTCCCGCACGCACCAACTGGTCCAGAGTGGAGAGCACTTCCTCGGGCGGCGTCATGGCGTCGAAGCCGTGGAGCTGAAAAATGTCGATGTGATCCGTCTGCAAGCGCTTCAACGCGTCGTCGCATGATCTAAGGAGATGGAATCGCGACGAGCCGACATCGTTGGGGTCGCTGCCGAAACGGAATGTTGCCTTCGTGGAGATCAGAGCCCTGTCGCGGCGGCCCTTCAACGCTTCGCCTAGAATTTCTTCAGAGGCGCCATTCGAATAGACATCGGCCGTGTCGAACATCGTGATGCCCGCGTCGAGACAGACGTCAACCATACGGCGTGCTGCCGCGATATCGGTTGATCCCCAGGCCCGGAAGAACTCGCTCGTACCTCCGAACGTTGCCGCACCGAGAGAAATAAGTGGAACATTCAATCCGGATGCGCCGAGCCGCCGATATTCCATTAAGGTTCCTCGAAAAACTGAAATGGCTGATTTCGCGGCACGCGAATGCGGAACATCGCCACACCATCTTTGATCAAATAGGCATGTGAATCAGAAACAAAAGCGATCACAGAATGGGCGATTCTGTTCGCAATCTTCACAATTTTTTCGCTTATTGGTAGCGATCGGATCATCTGTCTGCTGATTAATTTCCATTAAGCTGCGAAAAAACCGCGATAAATATCCTTACGCGTGCCAGTTGCACGCGCCGACGACGATATGTCGCGCGGCGAATCCTCTCTTGTTTCCTTCGCATTACACCGCTCGATGCGCGCCGTTTGTGAAGGCAAGTGAGGAGAGTAACCATGCGATTGAGCTTGTTCGCAATGGCGGCACTGCTGGCAATTGTTGTCGGTGTTCCGTCGGTCGAAGCTCATCCGTACAACGGCTACAAGAGTCATCGGATTGAGCGCACACATGCGAATTGGTCAGCGAAGAAACGGTATTCGAACCGTAGTTATTCGCAGCGGTGGGGCCACCGATACACAAGGAACGCATACCGCGGTTCGTACGGGAGGTACGCGCACCGCCGGCATTCCTACAGCAGATATGCCTATCGGCAGCGGGCGACCCGTCATTATGCCCAGCGGCACACGTCTAGCGGCCGCCGCTATGCGGCGCTCGGTGGTCGTCCGCGCGCCTGGTGCGGTTGGTGGATGCGTACCCAGCTTGGCGGTGGCCCGGAATACAACCTGGCAGCCAATTGGCGGCACTACGGTCGGGCCAGCGGTCCGCAGGTGGGTGCTGTGGTCGTCTGGCCGCATCACGTCGGCATGATCACGGGGCGAGCCGCAAACGGCCGCTGGATCGTGAAGTCCGGCAATGACGGCAACGCGGTGCGCGAGCGGCCGATGTCGGTCGCAGGCGCCGTCTTCCGTATGGGATAAACGACGACGCAAAACTCTTGGGCGGACCGCGCTGCCGAGTCCGCCCATACTCCAACGACACTCTTAGCCTACTCAGCACCTTCTTCGATCGGCACTTGCCGTTCTCGAAGCCCATCCATGGGCTCGATGTGAGCCTATTAGTGGCGAAGAAGAGTGACCGGTAACCTTATCGAAACCCCCAGGCGTCAAGGTTACCGAGGCGGCCTTTGGCATCGATCCGAGACTGACCCCGGCGTGCATGTGCGTAGCGGAGGCAAAGTCTTGCGACGATCCAAAAATCGCTCGAACGCACGATTTCCGTGCTGCGTCAAAGAAGTACGTTCGCTGAGATGTCGCTCGATACGAGAGGGATCGATCCTCGGAGACTGCTGCCGCAGTCGTTGGAGGACCGGCTTTTAGGCTGGCTGGGCCGCTTTGGCGGCGCCTTGCTGCTTGCGTCGACGCTTCTTGTCTGGGCGAGCCTTGCATCCTGGTCGGTGCTCGATCCGAGCCTCACCCATACGACAACCGTGCAAGCCCGGAACTTTGTCGGGCCCGTGGGCGCGATCATTTCCGACCTCTTGTTTCAGACGCTGGGGTTCGCGGCAGTGGTGGCGCTGATTGCGCCGTTCGTCTGGAGCATCGAATTGCTCCGTACCGAGCACGTCGTGAGCGGGCGCTCGAAGCTCGGCTTTTATCCAATTTCCATTCTGACCGTTGCCGGTTCCATCTCGGCGCTTCCTGTTTTCGAAGGCTGGCCGCTGCGACACGGTTACGGCGGGCTGCTCGGTGATTCTCTGCTGCATCTGGCAACCAAGGTCTTCAGCGTTCTCAATGATGAACGTGCGCCTGTTGCTGCGGGGCTCGTTCTTGCTGCGGCGGCAGTCCAGATGTCCGGCAAGGCAATCGGATTCGAAGCGGAAGCCATGGTTCGGGCGGCCTTCAAATCGTTTGGTGCCGCTTTCCGTCATGCCATGACGGAACCGCGCGGCGAGATCATCAGATCGGCGCCGGTACTTGCGGCGACGACTGCTACCGGCTTATGGGCACGACTTCGCGGATCCAAGGCCGACGATCAGCACGCTTATACATCGCTCGAAGCCTTTGGCACGCTTCAACCAGCGGAACCGAGCCTTGTCCATGCTGCCGATGATTTCGGTCGCTCGCAATGCGAACCCCACGATGGCGGTGCACGGCAGTTTGCTGCTCACACACTTGCGATGCCCATGGCGATGTCTGATCCGGAGCGCCTGGGTGCTGCGCTCGCTGCGCCGCGCGGTGTCGAGGAAGCTCCCGTCGATGACGCGGTCGATCCAATCTACGCCTTCGATGACAACATCGAAAATTCAAGCCGCGCGATTGCGGCGCGCTTTGCTCCGGCATCGAGCAAGGTTCGAGTAGCACCGCATTCTCCGTCGCCGCAGCCGACCGGCGCTGCGACTCCTCCGCCTTCCGAGGCTGCTTCGGCGCCGAAGCTCACGGGCGGCCTGCTTGGTGGCCTGCGAAACCGCGTGGCTCCGCAGTGGAAGCGTCCGTCGCTCAACGTCTTCAAGCGACCGTCGGCTGCGAAGCCGAGTCCAGAGCTGTCGCAAACGGTCATGCGCGGCAATGCGCGGTTATTGGAGGACGTGCTCGCCGACTTCGGCGTCAAGGGCGAGGTCAAAGACATTCGGCCGGGCCCTGTCGTGACGCTTTATGAATTCGAACCATCGCGCGGTACGAAGTCGTCGCGAGTCATCGGTTTGGCGGAGGATATTGCGCGTTCGATGAGTCTCGCGAGCGTGCGCGCCGCCGTCGTTCCGGGGCGCAACGCCATCGGACTCGAATTGCCGAACGCGCGACGCGAAACCGTTTTGCTGCGCGAAATTCTTGAAGCCGATTCGTTCAAATCGGATTCTCTGACGCTACCGATCGGGCTTGGCAAATCGATTGGCGGCGAACCCGTTGTCGCCGATCTCGCGCGCATGCCGCATCTTCTCGTTGCCGGTACGACGGGCTCGGGCAAATCGGTCGGCATCAATGCGATGGTGCTGTCGCTGCTTTACCGGCATTCGCCCGACGACTGCCGTTTGCTGATGATCGATCCGAAGATGCTGGAGCTTTCGGTTTATAACGGTATCCCGCATCTCCTGACGCCCGTCATTACCGACCCACATAAGGCGGTCGCCGCGTTGAATTGGGCCGTGCGCGAAATGGAAGAGCGCTACAAGCAGATGGCGGCTCTCTCGGTTCGTAACATTGACGTGTTCAACAATCGCGTGCGCAACGCCAAGAAGCGCGGCGAAATTCTGTCGCGGCGCGTACAGACGGGTTTCGACAAATCTGGGCAAGCTCGTTTCGAGACGCAGAAAATGGATCTCGAACCGCTGCCGCGTATCGTTCTGATTGTCGACGAGTTCGCCGATCTGATGATCGTTGCGGGCAAAGAAGTCGAGGCGTCGGTTCAGCGTCTCGCACAGATGGCGCGCGCGGCGGGCATCCATCTGATCATGGCAACGCAACGCCCATCCGTTGACATCATCACCGGCACCATCAAGGCCAATTTCCCGACGCGGGTTTCGTTCAAAGTCACGTCGAAAATCGACAGCCGCACGATCTTGAACGAGCAGGGCGCTGAACAGCTTCTTGGCCAGGGCGACATGCTCTATTCGACGGGCGCGGGGCAATGCGTGCGCGTGCACGGCGCCTACGTATCGGACGAGGAAGTCGTCGCGTTCGCCGACGTGTTGAGGCAAGAAGGCGCTCCAAAATATATCGAAGGCATCACGGACGTGCCTCCGCCATCAGAGCCCGCGCACGGCGGCTCGGGGACCGGGGAAGAAGATCTTTATGATCGCGCCGTGGCTATCGTCATGCGCGACGGCAAAGCCTCGACGAGCTACATCCAGCGCCGTCTTTCGATCGGTTACAACCGCGCTGCGGATCTGATCGAGCGCATGGAGCGGGAGGGACTGATTTCCGCTGCGAACGGCGTCGGCAAACGCGAAATTCTGATGCCACGCGGGAGTGGCGCAGATGCCGCTGCATAACATCTGAGCATAACTCATTCTCCCCAGTGCTATCTCGGGCGCTTGCGATCCCCACGGCGTGCGCTTTACCCATAAGCTGGAGCGATTCGCCAAGTTCTGGACGCAATCTTTGTTGAAACGAGTAATCTGCGAATGGAGCCGTGGGGCTTCGGGGCCTTGGGGGGCCGCGCGATGGGGAGACATATGAGGGATTTCCAGCGCCTCTTGGCGGCTGCAGCAGCTTTCATGGTTGCGTTTGGAAGTCAGGCGTTCGGCCAGGATGCGGACGGTCCGACCGACATGATTGCAAATCCGATTGCCACGAAGAGTGACCCGTCTGTCAAAGGCTGGACTGGGCAAGTCGAGCCGGCGAAAAACGATGGCTCCGTCGTGCTGGATGCCGAGCAAACAAAGCTTGTGAAGCAGGTCAGCGACTATTTTGGAGCGGTCCAGGGTTTGAAGGGCGCGTTTGTCCAAATCGATCCCGACAACAAGCGCATGAAGGGCAAGTTTTTTGTCAAACGGCCCGGCCGTTTCCGTTTCGACTATGCGCTGCCTTCTAAGCAGATCATCGTTTCGGACGGTGAAAACCTCGCCATCCAAGATCTCGACTTGAACAATGAGGACCGTGTGTCGCTCGATCAGACGCCGTTCCGCATGTTGCTGCGCAAGGACGTCGATCTCCTGCGGGACGCAAAGATCACGGAAGTCCAGCAGGCCGACGATCTGATCGTGCTGGGGCTTGAGGACAAGGATCCCGACGCGCCGGGGAAGATCAAGCTCTACCTGGCGACCAAGCCGAGCATGGAATTGAAAGAATGGGTGACCACCGACGCGCAGGGGCTGAACACGCGTGTCGAGCTCTCGGGACTTGAAAAAAGCGACGACCTAGATAGTAATTTGTTTAAAATTCAAGCACTTGGACCGCATCGTACGACGCCGAATTGACGATTTCCGTGGTGAATCAGTGTGTTGCGTATTTGCCCCGAGGCAATGCGCAACCTGTGGATATTGTTAGCCGCCACTTCACATTTTCGTGAAGGGCTTGCGCGGCCTCTATTGAATTTTCAGGCTTTGCGCTTAACTTACAGACATGCAGGTGGCGTCACCCTGTATTCGGTAGTGCCCCCCGTCTAGCCGAAGACGCCGCCTCTGGTATCGGTTTCCCTCCCGGTACCGAGCGCGTAAAGCGCATCGCGCCCAGTCCCTCCCCCCGGGACTGGGCGCACTCTTTTCTGGCCCATCCCATGGTCCGGGATTTTTGAGAGCGGGCGCATTCATGGCACAGCGCGCGCGCCTCCGCTTTGCTTAAAAGCAAGTCGCGAATTTAATGCTTTCGTAGCGGTCACGGAGCCTGACAGCAATGAATCGACGGCGAGCAAGTCGTCGGCTAGCGTGTGCAGGCGCTTCAGAATAAGCGACGAAAAGTGCGCCGCCATATCGACATCCTGCTGCATCAACTCGTGCATCCTCTCACGAGCGATTTTCAATGCTTTGACTTGATCTCGTGCAACGATTGTTGTCGGATGGATGACTTCGATCAGCATTGCGAGTTCTGCAACCAGCGATCCTTCGGGCAGAAATTCGTCGCGGGTTTTCTTCCGATCGACGGCGCGTCGAACGCAAGTTCCGGAGACGATCAGAATTGCAGCGTCGGCCGATTGACCCTCTGCTGCGATGACATCCCCGTTACGATAGACGATGCGTTCCGCATGGCGGGCGATTTCGCTGATCTGCAGCGGCTTGAGATCGCGAAAGAGCGGTAACGACAAAAACGGTCTGACGAGGGCGTCGATGGCCATCGGTCCAATTCGCAAGATAAACAGTTCATAACGGGACCGATATGCGACGCGCCCATGCCGCCGGTGCAGGCAGCAACACCTTCTAATACACGAGTCTCGCTATCACTGAACATCGATACGCAAGCCAACAGGCATGTGCCTGTGGATGGGTGGAACGATGCAACGGAGCGCTGTTTCTTGTTTTAAGGCGCCAGTTTGTAGCCGCCGCTTTCGGTGATCAAAAGCTCGGCGTTTGACGGGTCTTTTTCGATTTTCTGACGCAACCTGTAGATGTGCGTTTCAAGCGTGTGAGTCGTAACGCCGGCGTTGTAGCCCCAGACTTCGTGAAGAAGCACATCGCGCGAAACGACCTTGTCGCCCGAGCGATAGAGGTATTTGAGAATCGATGTTTCTTTCTCGGTCAGACGAATCTTGCTTCCCGACTGGTCGATCAAAAGTTTGGATGCCGGCTTGAACGTGTACGGGCCGATCGCGAAGACGGCATCCTCGCTTTGCTCGTGCTGGCGGAGCTGCGCGCGAATTCGTGCCAGAAGCACTGCGAATTTGAATGGTTTCAAAACGTAGTCGTTGGCGCCCGCATCAAGCCCCAGGATCTGATCGGCATCTGATGTATTTCCGGTCAGCATCACGATGGGTGTCTTGTAGCCGGACTTGCGCAAGAGCTTCACGGCCTCGCGACCATCCATGTCGGGCAATCCCACATCGAAGACCACCAGATCGAAACGTCCGTTTCGTGCGGCCTCCATGCCCTTGCTCGCGGTGCCGGCTTCATAGACCTCGAATTCGTCGTGCAGCACGAGCTGATCTTTTAAGGATGTACGCAAATCATCATCGTCATCGACGAGGAGGACCTTTCGGGCCGTGCTCATGGAGAATGGCTCCAGCATGATTGGACAGCATAAGAGGCGCAGAAGACTAGCATCGCGCGCTGGGGCAACATAGGCTTTGGTGGCAAACAGACAAGAGGAATGGGTGGTTCCCCATGTTGCCAGCAGCGCCGATACAACGACGTCGGTCGTCGGCAAAGCTCGTTGTCCGGGCATTGAACGCCGCGTCGCAACGGGGATACCTCGTGTTCGGGCCTTTTCGCGTACCGTGCGCGCTTGGGCGGGGCGGCGTCAAAGCGCTTAAGCGCGAAGGAGATATGGCAACGCCGCGGGGAAGGTTTCGCCTACGCGGCGTTGTCTATAATTCAGATAGAGGCACTCGCCCAAGGACGGCGCTCATGCTGCGCCGGCTCCGCAGAACCGACGGCTGGTGTGACACTCCGTCCGATCGAAATTACAATCGGTTCGTCTCGCTCCCTTATCCGAAAAGCGCGGAACGCCTTTGGCGCGAGGATGCCGTGTACGATATCATTATCGTACTCGGCTACAATGACGTGCCGCGCATCAGAAATCGCGGCAGCGCTATCTTCATACATCTTGCGCGACCGGGCTTTCTCCCGACAGAGGGATGTGTCGCGTTACGCGGCGGCGATTTACTGCGCGTGCTTCAAGCTGCAACGCGCCGGAGCGAAATCATCATCGAAATTTGAGGGCGCCATAAAAAGGCCCGGCAGCAGGTCTGTGCCGGGCCAAGTTGAGCACGTCCGGGTGGAGACTCGTGCTCGGGAGACGGTGGGTGAATCACTCGCAGCTCGCCCGAGCCGCGAGTGATCTTGGTCCTCAGTAGTGGTAAGCGCTTTCACCGTGATCGGTGATGTCGAGTCCTTCGCGCTCTCGGTCTTCCGACGGACGGAGGCCGACGACGATGTCAACCAGCTTGAAGAGGATCGCCGAACCGATGCCGCTCCACACGAGGGTCATGCACACCGCCTTGAACTGCGCCAGCATCTGCGCCGCCATGTCGTAAGTGCCAGCAACCATTTCGCCAGGCTTCGATACGTAATCGGCAATGCCGGCGCCACCCCAGTCGGGGTTGACCAGCAGACCGGTTGCCAGCGCGCCGACGATGCCGCCGATGCAGTGGACGCCGAAGACGTCCAAGCTGTCGTCATAGCCGAGAGCACCTTTGATCGCCGAGCAGAAGAGGAAACAGATCGGGCTGACGACCAAGCCGAGCACGATCGATCCCATCACGCCGGAAAAACCGCAGGCCGGTGTGATCGCGACAAGACCCGCCACAACGCCCGAGGCGAGGCCGAGGGCCGAGGGTTTACCCTTAGAGATCCATTCGACGATCATCCAGGACAGAGCCGCAGCTGCGGTTGCGATGAAGGTGTTGATGAACACTTGCCCCGCAAACTGGTTCGCCTCAAGGCCCGAACCGACGTTGAAGCCGAACCAACCGACCCACAGAAGGGCAGCACCGATCATGCAGTTGACCAGCGAGTGCGGCGGCATCGCCTCTTTTCCGTAGCCGATGCGCTTGCCGAGAATCAGCGCACCTACCAAGCCCGCGATACCGGCATTGATGTGCACGACGGTGCCGCCGGCGAAGTCAAGCGCGCCCCATTTGAAGGAAATGCCAGCGTCGTTCATGACGGCGTCGAAGGCAGCTTGCGCCTGGGCCTTCGTGTCGGAAGTTGCCGCGGCGAGGGCCTTTGCGGCGTTTCCGAAAGCATCCGGGCCACCCCAGTACCAGACCATGTGCGCAATCGGGAAATAGATGAAGGTCACCCAAAGCGCCATGAACAGAAGCATGGCGGAGAATTTCAAGCGCTCGGCAACGGCACCGAGGATCAGGGCTGGCGTAATGCAGGCGAAGGTCATCTGGAAGACGATGTAGACGTATTCCGGAATGTAGACGCCATTGGAGAATGTTCCGGCGACGCTATTCGCATTCACGCCCCGCAAAAAGGCTTTCGAGAAGCCGCCGACGAAATCATTGAGCGCGCCGCCGTTCGTGAAGGCCAATGAGTAGCCGTAGAACACCCAGATGAGCGCGACGAGGCAGAGCGTCGCGAGAACCTGCATGAACATCGACAGCATGTTCTTGGTTCGCACGAGTCCGCCGTAGAAAAGCGCCAGACCGGGAACGGTCATCAGCAGCACGAGGATGGACGCGATATACATGAATGCCGTGTCCGCCTTATTCGGCACGGGCGGCGTTGGAGCCGCGGTCTGGGCGAGTGCCGGATCGATAAGAAGCGCCGTCGCGCCGAGGGCTCCCAGGACCCCCGCGTACTGCGCTAAAGTTCGAAACTCCATGTTGTGTGCTCCCTGATTGAAGGAAAACGAAGTCGGGTTTGAAAATTCGCCTAGAGCGCGTCGTTGTCGGATTCGCCGGTACGGATGCGAACGGTGTGCTCGATGGAGGACACGAAGATTTTGCCGTCGCCGATTTGTCCGGTCTTGGCGGAGCGCTGGATGGCCGCGATGGCCTTGTCCACCTGGGCGGCGGGCACGACGACCTCGATCTTGATTTTTGGCAGGAAACTGACGGCGTACTCGGCGCCGCGGTAGATTTCGGTGTGGCCCTTCTGGCGCCCGTAGCCTTTGACTTCGGTCACCGTCATGCCCTCGAGACCAAGATCCGTTAAAGCCGAACGGACCTCCTCGAGCTTGAACGGCTTAATGACAGCAGTGATGAGCTTCATGGGTGCGCCCTCTCCTCTCCAACCGGATGTCTCGCGAGCCTGCTCGCCGCCACGCCGCGGCGAAGATGTCGAAAAGAGGAGTCAAGACGCGTGCCAATTTGGACGCTGGTGCTCAACGCATTGATTATTTGAGATAAAATTTGATCAGGCGCTTGCTGGACAACATCTGCGCTCGATCAATACGCATAAAATTTGTGCACTGAATAATGTTTGCCTACTATTTAATCTGAAAGGCGGTTTCTCGCGGCCGCATCAAGCCTTCCTGTACGGTCGACGCAACGAGGCGGCCTTGCCGATCGAAGATGGCGCCGCGACAGTAGCCTCGCGCACCGGAGGCACTCGGGCTGTCTTGGACGTAGAGCAGCCAGTCGTCGGCCCGGAACGGGCGATGGAACCACATCGCATGATCGAGGCTCGCGAGCTGGATGTCGCTGTCGAACAGGACCTTGCCGTGCGCGATCAGCGCCGTGTCGAGAAGCGTAAAGTCCGAGGCATAGGCGAGAATGGCTTGGTTGAGATGCGGGCTGTCCGGCAGCCTGCCGTTGGCACGCAGCCAGATTGCTTGGGCGGGCGTTTGCGGTTTGCGGCTCGCATAGCGCGAGGCATCGACGATGCGTACGTCGATCGGGTGCTCGCGGCGCCAGTAGGTGCGCATGTTTTCGGGCAAGTTGGCCATTACGCCGCTCATCAGCTCCTTGGCGCTCGGGAGCGATTCCGGCGGCGGCATGTCCGGCATCGTCGATTGGTGATCGTAGCCGTCTTCGGCCTTATGAAACGAGGCGCTCATCGAGAAAATGGCACGGCCATGCTGGATGGCGCGCACGCGCCGCGTCGTAAAACTCCCACCGTCGCGGATGCGCTCGACGTCGTAAATGATCTCCCGTTCGGGGTCGCCAGCGAGAAGAAAGTAGCCATGGAGCGAGTGGATCGGCCGCGCCGGATCGACGGTTAATGCGGCTGCGGCAAGCGACTGACCGAGCACGAGGCCGCCATAGACGCGCTGCCAGCCTTCGTTGGAGCGGGGGCCGCGGAATAGGTTGTCCTCCAGCGGCTCCGGTGTCAGCGTCGCGATCAAGTTCTCAAGAGCCGTGGGAGCCGCGGACATAGCTGTCATAGGGAGATTTCTCGGATCGTTTGCTAAAGGTGCAGACAGGCGCAGACAATCAGGCATCGGGCGGCCTAAGTTCTCACGCATAGCCTGAAAAGCAAGTTGGGGTAATGCCGCGCGATGAACGGCCGGAAAACAGCACAGAAATTCGATATCGCGGTCGCGGGCGGCAGCTTCGCCGGGCTCGCTTTTGTGCGGGGGCTGGTGCAGGCGCTGGGTCCGGACTTGCGCATCGCCATCATTGACCGGGCGGCTCCTCGTAGCGCTGTGCCGAACGATACCCGGGCGTTTGCGATTTGGGCCGGTGCCAAAGCTGTGCTTCAGAGCCTCGGCGTCTGGGAGGCCATTGCATCCGAAGCTCAGCCGATGACGTCGATCGAGATTTCGGATTCGGCTTTGTCCGATGGCATTAGGCCAACCCGTCTCACGTATGACGCGCTGACTGACGAGGGCGAACCTGCTGCCTACATGGTTCCTGCTGCGGTTTTAAGCGCGGCGCTCTTCAATTCGATTAAAGACGAACCGTCCGTGACTTGGATCGCGCCCGCGGAAGCTGAGAGTTTGACACTCGGCGAGCACGCGGCGGAAGTCGCGCTTCGCGATGGTTCGCTTATCAGCGCGTCACTCGTCGTTGCGGCCGACGGCAAGACATCGAAACTCCGCGATGCGGCCGGGATCAAGACGCTTCGGCGCTCCTATGATCAGACTGGTATTGTAACGACGGTCAAGTTCAGCGAACCGCATAACGGCGTCGCGATTCAACACTTCCTGCCCGGTGGGCCGTTTGCGATCCTGCCTCTCAAGGGCAATCGCGCATGCATC